>CAMUHA010000215.1 GCA_947088515.1 uncultured bacterium | reverse complement strand
ATTGCTGCTATCCACTCCATACTTTATTCCTCCTGTTGAAGCCTATTATAGAAGCAATTTGAGATAATTACATTTCCCGGCTTGCGAAGATTTGTCAGGTTGTTAAATTCAAAGTTGTTCTTCTCTATAGCCGGCTGTGTAAATCTGTAAACTGACCATCTTCTGAAAACTCAAGGAAAAAATTATGTACCTCATTTCCTGCTTTTTCAAATTCATCTATGGACTTGTTGCCAATGCCACAAAAGAAAATAGGTTTGTATCAGTTATCTTTCGCCAGTTCATACATGGTTTCCGCGTCTCTTTTGCCAGTTGTCTTTTCCATAATAACAGCAAGAAGGATAATTGCTACTAAATTCAGTCCAAAGCGAATGAGCGCAAATTTACTTCCCAACTGAGTTATTTCAAATAACATCATTGGGATTTTTGTTGTTGACCAGGCGCCAAGAAAAATAAAAATGTTAGTTAATGAAACTCCTTTTTTGAGAAAAACCATTGCAACTGGAAAAGAAGCATATAGCGGACCTGACGAAAACGAACCTAAAGCAAAGGCAAACATCCCTCCCTTTATTCCTGCATCCTTTCCCATGAATTTCATGATAATTTCTTTTGGTACCCATACATCCATCAGCCCTAAGAGCAGGAAAATAGGCGGTATGATAGACAACATTTCCAAAAGGTTATCCAGAGAAAGAGAAACAACCTCTCGGCCCAATCCTGGTTCAACTATCAGCATCAAAACATTTTATTTCAAGAGGTAATGTAGCAATACCAACCATCATTAGCGTTGAAATAAAAATGGCAATCTGCGCATACCCTGCTCCTGCGGACAGAAGTGATGCCGCAAAAGGAAACGCTACAAAACCAGAAATTAAAGTAATGCAACCAACAGCGGCAGCAATAACCATTCCAAACACCCCGAAATCAGTTCCAAGGAACTTTCTATTTAGAAAATTTATAACACAGGACAATTTATAAAGCAACTTGTTTACCGTCAAAGTCAAAATCATATTCCTATAGCTGTTGCCTGTAAATCCTTTGCGCCAATCAAACTTTCCTGCTTGCACTTCGGACAGCAAAGAGGAAAATTTTTCTGCTTTGTATCTGTAACCTCATTTTATTTCTGCATGCAGGGCAGCTACCCATTCTATTTTTTCATTGTGCATTTTATTCCTTGTAATTAGAAAAGCGCAAAAAAGATAAAATGCTGATAGGGCAAAAATATAGGCACCAAAATTCCAATACCACTATACCTGTCCACGCCGGACTATCTGCTTTGAATATTCCAAGCATAGGAATAATCAAGCAGGATACAAAAAACACTCCATGTACCTTGAGCAGGCATTTCAGCCACTTATCTGTTTTTGTCTGTGGATTTATCGTCAATCCGGCAAAGAATGTAGCTAATGACATGACCCCATACCCCAGCAAGTCATAGTTAAACAGCAATCCACATTGCTGAAAATCAAGAAGTACAGCAGCTTGTTGTGTTAAATCATTTAATCGGACAGTCGTTAACTGTGCAAAATAAACTAATAAAATGATAGTTGTATATATAGCGGAAAAAGCCACAGAAACATAGCCCGCCAATTTTACTTCCTTTTTAGCAAAGTAAGCATATCCGCACATCATTAGCACAAAACTAAACGCAATAAACATAGAAGAAAAATAACTACCATAATTAAAGCCCAATAACATGCACAAGGCAAAGCACAATACCGCTACGAGATTAAAAGCAGCCCCATATACTCCTATTTTCTTATTCATCACTCTGCGCCATCCCTTCAAAAAGAATATCGACCAGTTTACTGATATATGCGGCTCTGTCCTCAGTTTTAGTAAAATCATACCCAATTAATTGTTTAACGGTTTCACTTCCTAAAAATGCTACCTGCATTGCAGCAGTAATAATAAATACAAACATAGATTTATCCTCATTTGATATACCACTCTTCAAAGACAGCGAAAAACCCTGTTGCGTAAGTACAGAATTACAATTCTCCGTATAATTTTGTAAATCACTCAAAATAGAAACACGTGAAATGGCAAAATTCTCAAACAGAAAATCAAAAACATAAGTTGCCCAGGCCGCCAGACGCTCTTTGTCAGTCTGGAACTCTTGCTCCATATGAAAGCCTGCAACGACTCGACCAATAATACGTTGTACACATTCCGTTATCAATTTTTCTTTACTTCCAAAATGATAGTTGATTAAGCCTAATCCAACGTCTGCTTTCGCCGCAATCATACGGGCAGTAATGACTTTAATATTGCCATTGCACTGTTCAATCAGTTCGGTTGTTGCCTCAATAATACGATTTTTTATATTTGCATTTTTATCCATGGTAAGTCCTCATTGAACACCGTTCAACAACAGTATACTGAACAATGTTCAAAAAATCAATAACAAACCTTTACCTCTTTTTCATATCCACCAAAAATCTGTAAGTGTTTGCACAAAATGCCTCTTTTCTCTCGTTGATATTTGGCATTTTCCAAATTTTCCCATATCAGGAAGTAAAGAAAGCATTTGGGACCTCTCATATGTCTGTGTCCTTGAAAAAATAGATATATGAAGGAGAGACTTGGAGAAGCGGTAGGAATAAGCGGTCAGGCAGTAAGCCGCTGGGAATGTGGAAGCATTCTATGGTAAATTTATTTATTATACTCTCCCAAGCAGAAGTCCAGCTTCTGCTTTTTGTTTCCCTGTGGTTGAATTAGTCAATCAAAATCAACCACTAATCCATTGTTTTTACCTAAAACATGGATATAATAAAAGGCAAAGGAGCGTGATAAAATTGCACGAATTAAATATAGCAAAAACCCTTATTTTAAAACGCAGGGAAAAGGGAATAACGCAAGAGGAGCTTGCATCCTACATCGGAGTGTCAAAAGCATCTGTATCAAAATGGGAAACGGGACAAAGTTATCCTGATATTACATTTCTTCCGCAGCTTGCTTCCTATTTTAACATTTCGGTTGACGAATTAATCAGTTATCAGCCGCAGATGATAAAAGAAGATATACGAAAATTATATCTGCGTTTAGCCAATGATTTTACAAAGAAACCCTTTGAGCAGGTTATGAACGAAATCCGTGAAATAAGAAAAAAATACTTTTCTTGTTTTCCCCTGCTTTTTCACATAGGTATATTGCTGACGAATCACTACATGCTGGCAAAAGAATCTCAACAGAAGGAAGTTATCCATGAAGCAATTGAGATATTTGTCCGAATAAAATCCGAAAGTGATGATTTTACGCTTTGCAGACAAAGCAATGCCATGGAGGCTGTATGTTATTTAATTTTGTCGGAGCCCGCTAAAATTATTGAATTACTCACTGATTCAGAAATTCCCATGATGAACATAAATAACATTTTATCAATGGGGTATTCCATGGCTGGTAAGCCCGATAAAGCAAAAGAAATACTACAAATAGAAATCTATCAGAATTTTTTAAGTATTATGCAAAACCTTATTGCTCTCTTACAGCTTGAAATTACAAATCAGCAGGCATCAAATAATATTATTAACCGGATTATTTGCCTGTCTGATGCCTTTAATGTTAAACAGCTCCATCCTTCTACAATGCTTTCTGTATATCTAAGTTTTGCTGTGGCTTTTGCATCTCAAAATGATACTGACAATACATTATCAGCATTGCAAAAATACTGCGACCTGGCAGTGGAAATACCTTATCCCCTTTCGCTTCATGGCGATAACTTTTTTGACAGGATAGATACGTGGCTGTCAGAACTTGATTTAGGGATTCATACGCCACGAGATGATAAAACGGTCAGGCAGGGCATCATAAGCAGTGTGGCAGATAATCCGGCATTTGCAATATTGTCTGATAATTTGAAGTATAAACATATTGTTGAAAAACTGACAACTATTTTAGGAGGTTAACATCATGGATACGTTAATAGAATATTTACCTTTTTTTATACCATTAATCTTAATTGAACTGTCTCTTGCACTAACGGCGCTTATACACGTTTTGAGACACCCACACTACAAGTTCGGCAATAGGCCTGTATGGATAGTTATTGTATTGTTTATCCAGATAATCGGACCTGTTATCTACTTTGTTTTTGGCAGAGGTGAAGAATGAGTATTTTAGCAATCGAAAATCTTAATAAAAGCTTTGGCGAACATAATATTATTAACAATCTTAGCTTTTCTGTACCTAAAAATACGATTTATGGATTTTTGGGGCAAAACGGCGCTGGAAAAACAACAACCATGAAAATGGTTTTAGGACTGCTAAGGCCTACAAGCGGCAGAATTTTGGTATGTGGAGAACAAGTGACTTATGGGGAAACAAAAACAAATCGTCATATTGGATTTCTGCCTGATGTTCCGGAATTTTACAGTTATATGAAACCAGTGGAGTATCTTTCACTATGCGGTGAAATTACAGGGCTTGACCGGAAAAAAGTAAAATTAAAGTCAGAAGAGCTTTTATCACTGGTGGGCCTCGACAAAGCTAACAAGCGTATCAATGGATTCTCTCGTGGAATGAAACAGCGTCTTGGCATTGCACAGGCATTGTTAACAGAACCCGAATTGTTAATTTGTGATGAGCCAACCTCTGCCCTGGACCCTGTTGGACGCAAGGATATTCTTGATATATTGTTATCTGTGAAAGGAAAAACCACTGTTGTTTTTTCCACACATATCCTGTCTGATGTAGAGCGTATTTGTGACCATGTTGCAGTTTTACATAAAGGCAGTTTGGTGTTAAACGGTACCCTTTCCCAGTTAAAACAAAGCCGTCATCTTGACACTGTACAAATTGAATTCCGTTCGGTTGATGATTTAAAGCGTTATACAAGTAATGATAGCATTCGTATGCTGTTTCAAAACGCGGAGTATACAAATTGTACCATAATGCTACGGTCGAATGACATAAATAGAGCGCTGGAACAGATTTATAATGCTGCTTATGCAACAAAAATCTATCCTGTAAAGCTTGAGATTTTAGAGCCGACCCTTGAAAGTATGTTTATGGAGGTAGTGAAATGAAAGCATTTGTTGCTATGACCAAAAAGGAATTTATTGAGAGCATAAGAACCTTCAAGCTGCTTATTGTTGTTTTAATATTTTTGCTTTTTGGTATGTTAAATCCTATTACAGCCAAAATTATGCCAAAGCTTTTGTCATCATTTATGCCTGAAGGTATGACGGTTATTTTATCCCAGGACCCCCATGCCATTGATTCATGGATACAATTTTATAAGAATATGTCAACACAGCTTATTCTTTTTATCATTGTGTTTAGCGGCATTGTGGCAAATGAACTTTCCAAAGGAACACTAATAAATATTCTGACAAAGGGATTGCCACGAAAAATCGTAATACTCTCAAAGTTTACAGCAACTATTTCCATATGGACAGTGAGTTATCTTATTTGTTTTGGGACAACCTATGCTTACACAACGTATTTATTA
>CAMUHA010000214.1 GCA_947088515.1 uncultured bacterium | reverse complement strand
TTGTATCTGACGGCAGGCAAGGGAAATAACAGGAAAATAATTAAAGGTGAAAACAAAATCAGGAGAAAAGTTATTGATTTCCCGGATTAGCTGTTTTTCAATAGAACTGTCATGGCGCAGCGCTTCGCAGGCAAAGGGAACAGACTTTACGGAATGTCCCAATGTCTTAAAGGCTGCTATAATATCTTCATTTCCAAAGCTTTTCCATTCAAAGATAAGTATTTTCATATAATTTTCCACTCCTGTCTGTGGTAGATTCATCTGCATATAAAAAATGCTGTAGCGCCTTATTAGCCAAGCAGGCTAAGTATCCCCTGATTTATCTGATTGGCCTGTGCCAGCATGACTTGTCCGGCCTGCATAAGGATATTGTCATTGGCGTACTGGACCATAAGTTTTGCCATATCGGTGTCCCGGATGGCAGCTTCGGAGGCCAGTGTATTTTCAACAACATTATCCAGATTGTTTATGGTATGTTCCAGTCGGTTTTGATAGGCGCCCATGCGGCTCCGTTCGTTACTGACATAGTTGATGCTTTCTTTAAAAAGGGCGATGCCATCAGAGGCGCCGTCTATAGTGCTGGCATCTATGCTGTCAATTCCAAGACTGAGGCAGGAGATTGAGGGAAGGTCTACTGACAAATGCTGCCCCGCTTCTGTGCCTATTTGCAGTTCGATGGTGGCAGGTCCCTGGAGCTTAGCGGCGTCACTTTTTGACCGGGCAACACCAGGGCCCAATTTCCCTTCGGTAGGCTGGATTTGAGAAATGGGCCTGTCATCATATATTAATAGTTTGCCGTTGGTTTTTTCAAAGTGTGTGTAGTGGCGCTGGGGATTGCCGTTATTGGTGGAAGCAATTATACGGTCCATAAGCTCCGAAGAGTCTTTGACGCCAGTTATATTTACATTGTAAATGTAATGGTTTCCGCTGGTTTCCTCTCCCTTGACAGATGTATCTGTAGTAAATTTAATGCTGTAGTGATTGTTACAAGTACAGCAAGTAGTGTAAAAACCGCTGTTGTCAAGGTCCTTTAGAAGGGCCGGATTTTTATCAAGGGCAGTAAAGTCTAATATAGCGGCGGCATGGTCTATAGGATTGGCAGGGTCGGTGTTATCTGTGTATGTTTCCGACAAATGTTTGCTTGACAGAGCGCTGCCTTTTACCCACGCCGGCATTTTGCCTGACACAATTACATCATTGCCCATATCTTCAAAAGGAACATCTTTTCCCTTTAAGATTTGGATTTCGTTAAAGGTAGTCCGGTCGGAAATTCCGTCAATTTCAGTTTTCAGTTGTGAAATTTCCTGCTGGATATATTCCCGTTCTGTATCAGAAAGGGTTCCGCTTGCCGCCTTGATGCAAAGCTCGCTGCCCCGGTGAAGCATGTCATGCACTTCCGCCATGGCGCTGTCCGCTGTCTGAACCATAGAAATGCCATCCTGTGCATTTTGGGATGCCTGGGTCAGTCCTCGGATCTGGCGTCTCATTTTTTCGGAAATGGAAAGGCCGGCTGCGTCATCTGCTGACCGGTTGATGCGGTAGCCGCTGGATAGTTTTCAGTAACTTTTTGCAGACGTCCGGTCACGATACGCTGCATACGCACGACATTCATGGCAACCAGATTATGAGATATTTCCATACAAAATCTCCTCCTTGAGAATACATATAATACAATTCCTTTTGTAAATTTTGAGAATATATTATATTTCGGTAATTATAGGGAAAATATTACAAGCGTTACAATATTTTTTATCTGATACTTTTCTTTAACATATTTTGTAAAATAATAAAATGGAAAAACCCAAAGCCGTTAATCAGCTCTGGGTTTTTTGGAATTATGATTCTGTTTCAATGCCGGCATCTTTAGCCATTTTGTCAAATCCTTCAAGTACGGCATCGTAGGTCTGTTTGGAAATCTCAGGAAGCTCTCCGCCCCAGGTCTTTTCTGCCTGTTTGTAGCCTTTAAGGAATGCAGAACGCATCTTTTCAATCTTGCTGGGGTCTCCGCCTGTTAAAGCGGTAGCAAAATCAAGAATGCGCTGGGATGTCTGGGAAACGCCCCAGTATCCGTCTTCAGCAATATCCTTCTGTGCCTGTGCTTTGGTAGCGGCATCCACGGTAAAGTCACCTTTTGCTAAAATACTCCAGATATCGTTGGCTTTTCCATAAGTCTGTCCCTGTTTAACCAGCATTTTTTCAACAAGGCTTTTTAACTGGGATGTTCTTGCATCCGCATCTGCCTGCATTCTGGCAACTTTATTCATGTCAGGCTTATAGGTTTTTGCGGTGGAAGCCGCTGGTTTCTTTGATGAAGATTCATACACGGCACCGGCAGTTTCTTTGGCTGTTTCAGCATTTACTTCGGTTTTGGCGCTCTTGTTCTGTGCAGCATAGGAGCTATATACATCGCTGGCGCTTGTAACTCCGTTTACGCTCATAATATCACCCTCCTTGGTTAGTGTTCTGATAATTTTATCGGCTTATTATATGTAAAATATTAGCAGGACAGAAAAATTCAGGATAAAATGTACTGAAATGTACTGAAATTGTCCTAAACAGCATCTGCCGGGTTAACTTAGGTCAAGCATACCATATTCTGTATAATTTGCAAAGAAGGTAAATTCTAAAAATGGAAATTAAGTTTAAAATCTTTTGGTGAAAGGTATTGACTTGGAGTTTACTCCAGCATTTATAATACTAAAGTAAACAATAAATAAATTTGCCGCTTACTATATTATCTTTAAAGGAGCATCTGATGAGAATTAAAGATGTATGTGAAAAATATGGTATTTCGCCGGACACACTCCGGTATTATGAAAAAGCCGGAGCGATACCGGAAGTAAACCGCACGGAAGGAGGGAGGCGCGATTACAGGGAGACGGACTTGGGCTGGGTGGAAAATGCCATCTGTATGAGAAGCGCAGGTCTTTCTATGGAGGCAATTGCAGAGTATGTAAGGCTTTTTAAGTCGGGGGACGAAACCATTCCCGCAAGACTGCAGCTGCTTACAGACCAGAGGGTGGAAATCCTAAAGCAGAAGGAGATGCTGGAAGCAACGCTTAAGAAACTGGACTATAAAATTTTTTGCTATGAGCAGGCATTAAAAACCGGAAGGCTTAAATTTGATTAAACCTAAAAAGGCAGCGCTAAGTAAGTATTGGATTGATTGCCTGCAAAAAGAAAACATATCAGAGAAGGAGAATTATTACATGATTTACAAGATGTTTCAGGACATAAAATTATCGGCGCTTGGATTGGGGGCAATGCGGCTTCCCACAGTGGGAGGAGATGATTCCCGGATTGACGAGGAAGCGGCTTTTGAAATGGTGGATTACGCCATGGGGCAGGGGGTCAATTATTATGATACGGCATGGGGGTATCATGGAGGAAATTCGGAAACGGTAATGGGTAAGGCGCTTTCACGGTATCCAAGAGAACAGTTTTATCTTGCCACCAAGTTTCCAGGTTATGATTTGTCCAATATGGGAAAGACAGAGGAGATTTTTGAAAAACAGCTTGAGAAATGTCAGGTATCGGCATTCGATTTTTACCTTTTCCATAATGTATGCGAAATGAATATCGAACAGTATCTGGATGATGAAAGGTATGGCGCTTTTACTTATCTGATGAAACAAAAGGAAAATGGACGTATCCGGCATCTGGGATTTTCCGCTCATGGAAGTTATGATGTGATGAAGCGCTTCCTGGAGGCCTATGGACGGAAGATGGAATTTTGTCAGATTCAGCTGAATTGGATAGACTGGACTTTCCAGGATGCAAAGGCGAAGATGGAACTTTTGAAGGAATACAACATCCCTGTGTGGGTGATGGAGCCTTTGCGGGGCGGAATGCTGGCGAAGTTATCAGAAGAAAATGAAGGGAAATTAAAGGCAATGCGTCCTAAGGAAGGGATTCCGGCATGGGCCTTCCGCTTTTTGCAGACGTTCCCGGAAGTGACAGTGACTCTTTCCGGTATGTCAAATCTTGAACAGCTCAAAGACAATATCCATACCTTTGAAGAGGAAATGCCTTTAAACGAAAAGGAGATGGAAGGGCTTCGGGAAGTAGCGGCAGATATGACAGGAAGAATTGCCCTGCCCTGTACAGCCTGTCGTTACTGTACATCCCATTGCCCTAAAGGGCTGGACATTCCGGAGCTTTTGGCTTTATACAATGAACACGCATTTACCGGAGGCGGGTTTATTGCGCCTATGGCGCTTATGGCTGTGCCGGAAGAGAAGAAGCCTTCAGCGTGTATTGGATGCCGGAGCTGTGAAAAAGTCTGTCCCCAGCAGATTAAGATTTCGGAAGCGATGACCGATTTTGTTTCAAAGCTGGGATAAAAATTCAGGTAAAAAGAAAAGCCAGTGCGTGTTTTAGCGTTCTGGCTTTTCTTCTTATTAATATTAACATGGGGATAAGGGTAGCCTGTAGTGGAACTTTGTTTTTCAGTTATCTGTTTATGGGCGCTATAGAAGAAAATTGTCTGCTTTTAGAATGCTGCAGGATAAAGAAAACAGAAAAATAATATTGAGATTTTAGTGAATATGTTTATAATAAAATAAAGAGGTCAATATAGAAAAAGTACATTTAAGTTGTGGCAGATACGTAAATACATAAAGGGATATGATGTGGGGCGGATTTTGAGGGAGGGAAAATATGGTTATACAGCATAATCTAATGGCATTAAATACACAAAGGGCATACGGAATTGTCACAAATACAAGAGCGAAAACAACAGAAAAGCTTGCGTCTGGCTATAGGATTAACCGTTCGGCGGATGATGCGGCAGGACTCTCAATTTCTGAAAAAATGCGAAGACAAATCAGAGGATTGTCTAAGGGAGTTGAAAATGCAAAGGAGGGGATTTCCCTATGTCAGGTGGCGGATGGCGCGTTAAATGAAGTGAATGAAATGTTACACAGGATTACAGAACTTTCAGTTAAGGCGGCCAATGGAACCAATTCGGAAGAAGAGTGTTCTTATATTCAGAGGGAAGTTCATGAAATTCTTACTGAGATTGACAGGATAGGGAATACAACGACTTTTAATGAAGAGCCGATTTTTAGAGGGAATGATAAGACATTAACAAATGCAGACGGGACTGTGGCTATTATGGGACAAATTCCCTTTGGTGACTTTAAATTGGTAGATGTGAAACTGGGACAGGTTCCCTTTGCAGGGGCGCAAACTGGGAATGACTTATTGCTTAGCGCCACAGTGAGAAACCCTGACAGTGCAGCGAATGGAGAAAGCTTCAATTTAATTTTTGGGAATGGGAGTACCTCTTCCTCCTCCCTGAAAGTCAAATATACAGATTCGGCAGGCAATGCAAAGGAAAGGATAATAAAGATGGAAGAGTTTCAACAACATATTGTTCCATCGGCTGGTTCCCAAAACACACTTTCATGGAAGAGGGAGTTAATATATTCAGATGTAAATGAAGGCCTGGAGATTAAGATTACGCAAGGCATAGGGCTTTATGATGGTAAGGATGAA
>CAMUHA010000213.1 GCA_947088515.1 uncultured bacterium | reverse complement strand
ATTTTGAAAAGTTTGTGCCCGGACTGGATGCGGGAAGTCATCCGGTGGGAATACAAAGCATTTATATTCATCCGGACAGGGATAAAATTCTGGACGATTACTGGTACCGGGAAAATAACAAAGAGCTGTTTGGCGCTGTGGCTGCATCTGTAAGGTTTGGGAATATAAAAATGAACTATTATGTCAATATAATTGACCAGGAGGAGGAAACCCAATTTTCAGCCATGACCTATTTCTGGGGGGATGACAGGACGGAAGATGGAAATGCTTACCTTGCCTACCGGGGAACAGATGCAACCATTGTGGGGTGGAAAGAAGATTTAAATCTTGCCTTTTCAAAACCTTTACACGGACAGTATCTTGCGGTGGAGTATATGGACCGGGTGGCGGAGATGACAGGCAGAGGTTTTTATGCAGGAGGACATTCCAAGGGCGGCAATCTGGCCGTTTATGCGGCAATGAATTGTAAGGAAGAAACAAGGGAAAAAATACAGAAAATATTTAATAATGATGGTCCAGGATTCCGGCCTGAAATCCGTCAGCAGGGAAATTTCCAGGCAATTGAGGAGCGGGTGGTAAAATTTATTCCACGTTCGTCTCTGGTTGGAATGATTTTAGAGAGCCACAGTAAATATGAGATTGTGGAGAGTTGGGGAATCGGCCTGCTTCAGCACAATACCTACAGCTGGAAAATTGAAGATGGCGCGCTGGTGCGGGCCCAAAACATGACCAGCGCCAAGATCAGGCGGGATGCTGCTTTAAACGAATGGATACTTTCCTTAAGTGAAGAAGAAATCCATGTTTTTATTGATACTTTATATGAGGTTGTGTCAGCGTCGGAAGCCTCCAACGTTTTTGAGTTTGGGGCGGACTGGAAAAAATGTCTGCAGAGTATTATACTGGCTGCTAAAGGAGTGGATGATACCACAAGAAAAGCCATCCATAAAGTTACCCGCTCTTTGTTTGAAAGTCTGCTGGAAAGCATCAGGGCAGGAAATCCCATTTTTTCTGTAAGAAAGAAGGAGTCATAGAACATTTCTTAATGCCCATCTTATCCGATTCCTGGGCGCATAATATTGCGCCCGGATAGGTCATACTGCCATATTCTGGAGTAATAAGCTTTTGTATTTTTATCCCACTGCATTTCAAATCCAATTTAGAAGTGATGGAATTTAGACTGGAATAGAAGTATTTTCTTTGCCAGTAAGAGGAACTTATAATCTAATTAATGCAAAACGGTCAAAATAATTCAATAAAAGTTAAATATATGCAATATCAACAAAAAACACGCATATTATTTGTGAACTAATTTGATTGACTTTGAGTGAAAATGACTATATAATACAATTACAAAGTCAAACACAGATGCGGAACTTAAAATTAGGAGGGAATGGGATGATTTACACAGTTACATTTAATCCGTCACTGGATTATATAGTTACGGTGGAGGATTTCAGACTGGAATTTACAAACCGGACCAGTTCGGAGCTGATGCTTCCCGGAGGAAAAGGACTGAATGTATCCATGGTTCTTGGAAATTTGGGAATTGCAAACACAGCGCTTGGGTTTGCGGCGGGCTTTACAGGAGAAGAGATTATCCGCCGGATAGAAACGATGGGCGTGAAATCGGATTTTATTTTTATTGACAATGGCTTTTCAAGAATTAATTTAAAACTAAAGTCCATTGAAGGAACGGAAATTAATGGATGCGGGCCTGAAATCGGCAGGGAGAAAGTGGGGCTTTTGATGGAAAAGCTGGATAAACTGAAAGCGGGAGACATTCTGGTTCTTGCAGGAAGCATTCCTAATTCCATGCCTGACGACATTTACAGAAAAATGATAGAGAAGTTTTCCGGGCGTAATGTGATGGTTGTGGTGGATGCCACAAAGGAACTTCTGGTCAATGTCCTGGAATATCGTCCGTTCCTGGTAAAACCCAATAATCACGAGCTGGGAGAAATATTTAAGACCAGCCTGGGGACGAGAGAGGAAGTAATTCCTTATGCCAAAAAGATGCAGGAAATGGGGGCGGTCAATGTCCTGGTTTCCATGGCAGGGGAAGGGGCGGTGCTTGCAGATGGAAACGGAATGATTCATGAAATGCCGGCGCCAGAGGGAAGGCTGATAAATGGCGTTGGAGCCGGAGACTCCATGGTAGCCGGGTTCCTTGCCGGATGGATGGAAAAACAGGATTACGAACATGCTTTCAGGATGGGGGTGGCAGCGGGAAGTGCAAGCGCTTTCTCTGAACTACTGGCCACCAAAGAAGAAATAGAAGAATTATATAGGAAAATAACAGCTTAGGAACTGGAATAGGAGGAAAAAATGAGGATAACAGAACTGTTGGACGAGAGAAGTATTTCACTTTGCGGCACACCCCAAAATAAAAATGAAGCCTTAGACCAGGTAGTGGAACTGATGGTTAAGAGCGGGAAAATCAATGACCGGGAAGCTTACCGCAGGCAGGTGTATGCCAGGGAAGAAGAAAGCACCACTGGAATTGGGGAGGGAATTGCAATTCCACATGGCAAATGTGATGCGGTAAGCCGTCCGGGGCTTGCGGCAATGGTGGTAAAAGAGGGTGTGGATTTTGATTCTCTTGACGGCGAGCCGGTTACGCTGATTTTTCTGATAGCAGCGCCAAATACGGAGGACAATGTCCACTTAGATGTGCTTAGTAAGTTATCTGTCCTGATGATGGATGAAGAGTTTTCGGACAGTCTGCGCAATGCAAAAACCACCAGTGAATTTCTTGCAATTATTGACAAGGCGGATGATGAAAAAGAGAGCATTGACGAAAGGCTGGCAGATACAGGAGCGGCGGATGAAAGTCAGATAAAAATACTTGCGGTTACATCCTGTCCCACAGGGATTGCCCATACCTATATGGCAGCGGAGGGAATTGAAAAGGCAGCTAAAGAAAGGAACTGCTATGTGAAAATAGAAACCAGAGGTTCCGGCGGTGCAAAGAATGTATTGACAGAAGCAGAAATTGCAGAGGCCGCCTGTATTATTGTGGCAGCGGACGCACAGGTGCCCATGGACCGTTTTGATGGAAAGAAAGTGATTGCCTGTCAGGTATCTGATGGTATCAGCAAAGCGGGAGAGTTGCTTGACCGTGCCATTTCGGGAGATGTTCCCATATATCATAGCGCGGCGGGAGTTGCAGATACGGTTCAGAAGGCCAAAAAGAGCGGCAGCGTGGGGCATCAGATTTACACCCAGCTTATGAATGGGGTATCCCATATGCTTCCCTTTGTTGTGGGAGGAGGAATTCTGATTGCCCTTGCCTTTTTGATTGATGGACTTAGCGTGGATATGAACTCCCTTGATGTGGCGGAAAGGGGAAACTTTGGTACGATTACACCTGTAGCGGCCTGGTTTAAAAATTTGGGAGGCACAGCATTTGGGTTTATGCTTCCTGTGCTTGCGGGATTTATTGCAATGGCGATTGGAGACCGTCCGGCCCTTGCCCTTGGATTTGTGGGAGGCATGATTGCTTCCGGCGGAAAATCAGGTTTTCTGGGAGCATTGGCGGCAGGATTTGTGGCAGGGTATGTAATTGTCTTTCTGCGTAAGCTTTGTGACCGCCTGCCGGAGTTTTTGGAAAAGATAGCGCCAGTGCTGATTTTTCCTTTGCTGGGTATACTGACTATGGGACTTGTTATGTCTTTTATTGTGGAACCTGTTATGGGGGGACTGAATACAGCGTTAAATAATGGACTGACCAGCATGGGAGGAACAAGTAAAGTTATTCTGGGAATGATTCTTGGCGGTATGATGGCAATTGACATGGGAGGTCCTTTTAATAAAGCGGCATATGTTTTTGGAACGGCTGCAATTGCGGCAGGAAATTATGATATTATGGCGGCGGTTATGATTGGCGGAATGACGCCTCCTTGTGCCATTGCTCTTGCAACTTTATTGTTTAAGAAAAAGTTTACAAAAGAAGAGAGAGAGTCCGGCCCCACAAACTTTATCATGGGACTTGCGTTTATTACAGAAGGAGCCATCCCCTTTGCGGCATCCGACCCGCTCCATGTGCTTCCTGCATGTATTGTAGGGTCCGGTGTGGCAGGCGCGCTGTCCATGCTGTTTAACTGTACACTGATGGCTCCCCACGGCGGTATTTTCGTGTTCCCTGTAGTGGGAAATCCTATGATGTATGTGGCGGCGCTGATTGCAGGCACCCTTGTTTCCACAGGAATGCTGGGGATTTTAAAGAAAAATGTTGAATAATAGAAAAGAGTTGAACTGACAAAAATAAAATTATAAAATAAAAAGAAAAGGAGAATTGCTATGCGAGAATTCAAGTATGTAATCACTGACCCGGAAGGAATCCATGCACGCCCGGCGGGGGAACTGGTAAAGGCGGCAAAGGCTTTTACATGCAGCATTAAGATGACAAAAGACGGAAAGTCCGGGGACTGTAAAAAGATTTTTGGACTTATGGGACTTGGCGTGAAAAAGGGAAATGAAGTGGTTCTGACCTTTGACGGAGATGACGAGGAAGGCGCCTGTGAAGCAGTAAGCAAGTTTATGCAGGAAAACTTATAATAAAACTTCATATTATGTCCAAAGCCCCGCAGTTAATACTGTCAGGGGCTTTAGTGGCGTATTTAACTTTAGTGTATTTGGAATCGGCTGCCGGATGAAAATGGGCAAATGAGGAAAGGGTGGAAGGTATGCTGACAGAACAGCGTCATGAGATGATTTTAAAGATTCTGGAAGAAAAACGCAGTGTTACCGTTTTGGAGCTCACAAGGCTTTTGGATATTTCAGAGTCAACAGCAAGAAGAGATATTACGGAGCTGGATAAAGCGGGCAGGCTGGTAAAAGTGTTTGGAGGGGCGGTAGCTTCCAAGCATAATTATCTTCTGACAGAACCTACCGTGGCACAAAAAAAAGAGGTGCACAGAGAAGAAAAAAAACGGATTGCCAGATATGCCGCATCTTTGATTGAACCTCAGGATTTTGTATATCTTGATGCAGGCACCACAACCGGGTACATGTTGGATTATCTGGGACAAACCAGCGCCACCTTTGTGACAAATGCAGTGGCACATGCGCAAAAGCTTGCGGCAGGCGGCGGACATGTTCTTTTGGTAGGAGGGACCTTAAAAAGCTCAACAGAGGCGGTTGTAGGAACAATGGCGGCTCTTACTCTTAAGGATTATCATTTTACCAAGGGTTTTTTTGGAACCAATGGCGTAAGCCGGGAAGCGGGATTTACAACCCCTGATGCAAATGAGGCGCTGGTAAAAAGAACCGCGCTGGAGCAGTGCCAGAAAGCTTATATTCTCTGTGACGGCAGTAAATTCCATATGGTAAGTTCAGTGACTTTTGCTCCTTTCTTAGCCGGAACAATCCTGACGGACAATAGGCCGGAGGAATTTAAGGATATTGCAGATATTGTCTTATGCTAGAGCGTGTTTGAAAATTCATTCCCGACATCTTCACGCCCCACTTTGCGTGATATTTGCGCCAAATTCAGGTTACATAGCCCGCTATG
>CAMUHA010000212.1 GCA_947088515.1 uncultured bacterium | reverse complement strand
CACTTCTAACGATGGCGAGGATTTGGGGGAATACAGCACAGGTGAATTTCATATATTAAATATTCCACAGCCAGATGATTATGCAGGCATTATTTTTGCTTCCGGCACCTATCTTCTGCCAAAGCTAAGACAGGATATTATTGAGTTTCTGCAAACCCACTTTTCCTGTCCGGTAGTTGATATTAGCCAAATTTCCTCCCCCTTCCCACAGGTTATTTTGGAAAACCATCAGCCAGTCAGGGAATTGACGTTTCATCTTGGAAACACGCACCATTATAAAAATATCTGTTATTTGGGCAGCAGTGTTGACCAATGTTCAGATGCTTTGAGAAAAGCTGCTTTTTTAGAAGGGATGAAAAGCCTGTCTCTTTCCGTTGAAAACAGGCTCTACTTCTGCGACCACTCATACGGAGAAATCCGTAAAACGCTTAAGCAGATTTTAGCTGTCATTCCCTGCCTGGATGCAATTGTCTGCTATAATGACCAGATTGCATTGACGGTTGTATCTCTGTTAAAGGAATGGGGATTTTCAGTTCCCGGACAGGTAGCTGTAACAGGCTGTGACACCCTTGAATTTGGGCAGAAAATTCCTCCCTCCCTTACCTCTGTAACTTTTCCTATTGACGAAGTGGGAGAAACCGCAGCCTACCTGCTTTTTCAACTTATACATAAAAAAAACATCCCACCTGCCACCACCGTTTTTGCACACCCTTTTTATGGAAGCTCCTGTGGCTGCAGGGAAAATGAACCGTCATCTTCCTATTTTTATACTAAAAAACTGTATGACCGGATTGTTTTATTGGAACAGAATTTAATTTTAGATATGCACATGTCTGCCAATTTACAGGGAGTAAATGATATTGATGATGCCATGGACCTGCTTGCTGGATTTGCACTGTCACTGCCTGAATGCCGAGAGTTTTATCTCTGCCTTTATGAAGATTGGGACCAGCTTTCCAGTCATATCAAAAAAATTACTTTTACATCCAAAGAAGAAGATATCCCAGACACTGTTTTGTTAAAGCTTGCCATAAAAGACGGAAAAAGACTGCCTGAATGCACTTTTACCAAACGCTGCATCCTACCTGACTATCTCTATGACAGCCGGACTTCTTCTTATTTATATGCGCCTTTATTTTTTGGCAGTAAATGTTTCGGCTACTTGGCTCTTTCTTTTACAGGAGAAAAGGCTGGATATCCTTTTTCCTTTATTTCCTGGCTTTTAAATGTCAACAATATGTTGAAAAACCTTTGCGACAAGAAAAATCTTGGTCTGCTGGTGGGACGACTGGAAGATATTTATGCAAGGGATGAGCTTACCGGACTTCTGAACCACCAAAGTTTCGTGATTTCTTCACAGCCAGCATTTGAAAAGGCGATTGCCGAAAAACAGCCTGTATGTGCTTTTATGTTTGACTTATCCGGCTTAAAGTCCATTAATGACAATTTTGGGCATACAGAAGGCAACTTTGCCATCCAGGTACTAGCCCATGCCATTGAAAACTCTGCTGGAAATGAAGATATCTGCTCCCGTCTAAGCGGTGATATATTTCAAACGCTTGGCATTGGATATACCTTAAAGCGTGCAGAGCAGTTCATTGACAATGTGCATAAATATCTTGACAATTATAATAAACTACATACCAAGAATTACCGCATCCTTACAAACTGTGGTTTCTGTTTCCGTTTTCCTGAAAAAGCATCCGAATATGATGAAATGTATGAGGAAGCAGGACTGTCCCTTTGTCAAAATAAGCAAAATAAAAAAACAGTTTAAAAGGAAGGCATTATGTCTTCCCTTTAAACTGTATATTTTTCCGGTACTCAGTTGGTGAAACCCCACAGGCAGCTTTAAATGTTTTCATAAAATGTTTTTCATTTTCGTACCCCACGAGCCCGCTGATATCAATTACTTTCATATCCGTCTCTTCCAGCAGCCTCCTGGCCTCCTCTATTCTTATTTCCTTTAAAAAAGTCACAAAGTTTTTTCCAGTATACTGCTTAAACACATAAGAAAAAAGTGAGTAGTTCATGGAAATATGGTTGGATACTACTGCCATATTTAAATCCCTGCCATAGTTTTCCCTTATATAGCTGACTGCCTGGGCAATCTTCTGCTTGTTTTTATAATCGTCAAAACGGCTGTTTAATGTGTCACAGAAATTAGTGAGCCATCCCAGCACTTCTGTTTTAAACTCTTCAAGGCTGTTATAACCATATATTTCATAATAATCCCTGATTTCTTCCCTGTCTGTCTTTAATATGCTGGCATAAGTCACAAGAATATCGTCAAATAAATACTGCATTCCCTGTTCAAACTCCAAATGATCATAACTTCCCAAAGCTGCATTTTTAAATATGCGTTCAAGCTGCCGGACAGCATTTTCATATTTATCAGTTCCAAGAAGCTGCACTATCTGCCCCAAAACTGGTTTTTCCAAATGGATATCTGGATTTTTCCTTTTTCTTATTTCACCATATTCCACAGACGGCTTTCCAAGATAAAAGGCCTCTTTTCTGGCGGAAAGGGCCTGCTTGTATCCCTTTTTTAAATTTTCAATACCGCAAAGCGGGGAACTGACCCCCACATTCCGCCCTGCAAGTTCGTCTTTAAGTAAAACTGGGAGGTAATCCATACCTGTAATATATAATTCATTTTTTTCCACTGCTTCTAAATGTATCAACAAAGGATTTTCTTCCCATTCATTTTGTCCTTCGCCTCCATCATTGGTAAGAACCATTATATATTCTCTTCCCAGAATGGTACTGTTCCACTGTTTTAACATAAATTCTTTTTCATATTCTGATAACGTTTCATTCATTATAATATATTTTAACTGCTGATACCCAAGCGTTCTGTCAATTATCGCGCTTTCCTTCTTTTTAAGTACTTCCGCATTTAATTTTTCCAAAACCTCTTTTACCTTTTCTCTCTCTACCGGTTTTAATATATATTCTCTGACTCCCATCCTGAGCATTTCCACCGCATAAGAAAAATCATCATAACCGCTGACCGCCACGGTAAGGGGCTGATGAGGCAGCGTCTGCATTGCTTTAACAAGCGTTATGCCATCCATTCTGGGCATACGGATATCCGTAAGCATTACATCCACTTCCTGCATTCTTAAAATTTCCAACGCCATCTCACCATTGCTGCATTCCAGAATATTATCCACAGGAACACCGCTGCGCTGTATCATGGTTTTTATCCCTTTGCGGATCAATTTTTCATCTTCAACAATCAAAAGTGTTTTCATGCACTTCCTCTTCCTTCCTCCATAGGAATACGCACAATAATTTTTGTATAACATCCCAGCTTTGATGCAATTTGTATTCCATACATTTCTCCAAAACTCATCTTAATCCTGTCCTGGACATTTTTTAGCCCTATACCATTGCCTGAACCGCCGGAATCCTCCACTTCTCCATTAATTTTCCGGTACAGCTCCCGGACTTCTTCCTCACTCATGCCCCTTCCTGCATCAGTAATCTCTATAATACAGTCTTTCTCCTCAACAATTCCTTTGATATATATGTTTGTGTCCTCCGCCATCTGCTCAATACCATGATATATGGCATTTTCCACAATTGGCTGCAGAGACATTTTGGGAATGGCCTGTTTCAATATAATTTCCGAAAGGTTAACGGACAAGTAAATTTCATAATCAAATCTAAGATTAATCAGTCTTAAATAATTCCGTATATACTCCAACTCCTCTTCCACTGTTACATTTTGGGAAGTCCACTTCATGCCATAACGTAAAAGTTTCCCCAGTGTGGTAATGGCATCCGAAATTTCATATTTTTCCTCTATCTCCGCCATCATTTTAATGGATTCAAGCACATTATAAATAAAGTGTGCATTAATCTGGTTCTGGAGCGCCCTGATTTCCGTATTTTTCATAAGCAGTTCATGATTTAAATTATCATCAGTAAGTTGCTTGATATTTACCAACATTTTATTTATCTGGCTGCCCAGCTCCCCCATCTCATCTGTTCCACAATTTTCAATCACAACATCCAAATCCCCATTTTGCACTTCTCTGATTGAATGCAAAATATCATAAAACTGTCCAAGCATCCCCTTTGCTACTTTATTTACCACAACAGCAAGCAATGCCAGAACCAAGATTGCAACAAAAATAAATTCCATATTTTGTTTATGGATTTTCTTCATATCTGTTGTATAGTCATTAACGCTGATTAATGCCCCATTCAGCTCCTTGATTTTCTGGTATCCCACAATCAGATTTTTTCCATTTGCCATTTTATGATAAACATGAATATTCTCCTCTTGTCCATTTTCTTCCACTATCTCTTTTACAAGGGCCTTCTCTGCCTGAACATCTGACTGATCTGCAAAATAAAAATTTCCCTTGTCATCCACAAAACATGCCCATTCTGCTTCTGTGGAATCATATATCAGCGGAAACATGGTATCCATGTACATAGCAGCTTCCAAAATACCGATTTCTCCCTGGCCAAACACTTTCATGGATGTTATCAGCGACATAATTTTTCTGTCCCCCGATAACTGCCCATAATCTGAAAACAACTTATCCGTATAGCCATATTTCCATCCATAAAGCTCATTATCGTGGGCAAAAGGCTGGTTTTTCATTCTCTCCATCCGGTACAAAACAGGCATCATCTCTTGCATATCCATACAGTCTACATAGACCCGTACCTGATAAAGGGAATTGTTACTGTTAACCATTCTTTCTAAAGATGCCACATCTCTGTTGTAAAATGTAAGCAACTGTTCTGTGGAATACATCTCTCCCTTTTTTTGTGAAATAAGAAATTCCCTAAGCCCCTGGTCACTTAAAAAAAACTGGGTAGACATATTAATTGAATCAACACCTGACACAGCCTGGTCGTAGCCCTTCCCCAATTTATATTGCATGGCATTTGATTTTTCTTTAATCAGATTATTTTCCATGCTTTTAAAAAGCCATCCAGATAAACCTGTCATTGGAAGTAAAACAAAAAACAGGCAGATTACTGTAAACTTCATATTTAATTTTAATCCGTTCATTCTGCCTTTATTGTTTTTCATACAACACTTTCCTTATTTTATTTGCAGCCTTTCTTTTGTTTCCTGCATCTGCCTTGTGCTTTCTTCCATCACAAGGTCAAACCCCAGTTTTTCCCGCTCCTTTATATACTCTGCCATTAACTTATCAAACTCTTCTTCCGTGGGCGCTAAAAGCAGTTTCGGCAGCGTCCGGCTCCAAAGCTTTTTAATATTAACATCTGCATCTCCGGCTTTTGTATTTCTTTGGAAACTGATTTCATATTGTGGATAATAGCTATAAGGATAGGTCCATTCCTCCAGCTGTCCATTCGGAATGGAAAGAGGCTGCCGCCACTTGAACTGCACGGCATTATCCTGCAGCATCCAATAAGTATCATCCGCACCATAAATGGCATTGTAGGTTTTCCGGTCACTGTTTAAAAGCTCTCTTATTTCATCCTTCACAACTGGCCGTCCATCTACCATGTCATAAGTAACACCTT
>CAMUHA010000211.1 GCA_947088515.1 uncultured bacterium | reverse complement strand
AGAGGCGCAGGAAGAAGCGGAATTTGTTGTGGGCGCCCTGTCTCCTTATAAGATTAGCTATCCGGTGGCCTTTGATATGGAGTATATCGTAAATGATGAATCCAGAATTGAGGACCTAAGTAAAAAGCAAAAGACCCAGGCGGCGGAAACATTTTTGTCATATATGGATCATGCAGGATATCAGCCGATTCTTTATGGAAATAAAAACTGGCTTTTGGGGGAACTGGAGCCGGAAAAGCTGCTTGGTCAGTATGATATCTGGTTAAACGACCAGTCTCCGGTACCCGATTATCCTTATCAGTTCCGGATGTGGAAATATGCTGCAAAAGAGCAGGTGCCAGGGGTGGAAAAAGAGGCGCCCTATATTATAAGCTTTGTGGATTACACACGCAGGTAATTGGTTATTTTTTTTGAAATATGAATTTTGGTGTAAATGTCGGCGTAAGTGGAGGGAGAGAGACTTTCCAGATAGTTGGGAACAAAGTTTTTGCTTACTCCGTTCTTTTTCAGAATATCCACGGCTTTGTTGTAGGCAATGGCGGCTTCTGTATCGCTTGCGTAGGAGCCTATGGTATAGTTGCCATTGATATGGATTTTGGCTATATACCGGATGCCATCTTTGGTATTCTTTCGCGTTACTCCGTGATAGATGTTAAATATTTCAATGTTTTCGTATCGGAAATCCATATTATCTTCATTTACAAAACGGAAATCCCGGCCTTCCACAGCATAATTTTTAATGCCATACCGACTCATAATATTAATTTGCATTCCGTAGTCTGCAACAAATAAATGTCTTCCCCTGCGCATAATTTTATGGGAAGCATAATAGAACAAATCATCAATATCAAATTTTAGTTTTTCTTCCGGTGAAAGATAATAGTCAAAGTATTTTTTGCGGACATAGATAGGAGTGGAAAAATAAATTTGATTGTCTCTGAAATTAATAAGGCATACCCACTTTTCAAAGGGCAGGCAGTTTTCAGCGGAATAATCATCAATTGAAAGTGAATAATCACAGATGAGGCGGGTTCCCTCCAAATAAGCGTTATGGCCCAGGAGGGCAGAGGGATAGCTGCCAAGACTGATATGTTTTTGCCTGTAAGTGATGGAGGAGCGGTAATAAGCTGTTCCATCTTTTTTTTGTGTGGCCATAACGCCGGGAAAATTTTGTTCCATAGATTTATCCCTTCTCCAAATTTCTTCCTGATTTCCGGATTATTGTAAATATCATAAATTTTTTCTTTATGATATTGATTATTATTTTACCATAGAAAATCACAATTTTGAAATAAATTGGCCTCAAATGCAAATTTTAGAAATATTTTTGGCATTAACTGTATAAAATATTAAAGAACTATTACAAATGTGAAAAAAATTTTATGTGAAATATGGCGGAGCAAAGAAAGGACGCGTATAGGGCATGTATAAAAAATTTGTAATGCAGTTGTTTTTATGTAATATGGTGATGCTTTCAGGATGGTTTTGTCTAAAAGGAGTGCAGATGAACAAGCTTGCTGCAGCCCAGGCTTTCAGAGTCAAGGTGATGGCTGATTATCCAGATTCAAAGATGGACAGGTTTTATGGTATGCCAAAGAGGGCCGCATCAGGGCAGAGAGTGGTAGACTATACTGTTATGGAAAAAGAGTACAAGTATGACTTGTCGCAGGCAGATTATGAAGCGTTGCTGAAAATTGTACAGGCAGAAGCAGGAAGCGAGGATGAAGAAGGAAGAATGCTGGTGGCAGGTGTGGTTATGAACCGGGTTAACAGCAGTAAATTTCCTGATACAGTGACAGAAGTGGTAATGCAGAGGGAAAACGGTGTTTATCAGTTTTCACCGGTAGGCAATGGAACTTACCAGAATATAAAAGTAACCCAGACTACTATAAATGCAGTGGAGCGGGTACTGAAAGGGGAAGATATAACAGAAGGCGCACTTTATTTTGCAGCCCGGAAAAGTGCGGACCCAAATAAAATGAGATGGTTTGATGGTGCACTGGTCAGACTGTTTGCCCACGGTGGACATGAGTTTTTCACAAACGGATGAAAGAATCGGTATGTGTGCATTTTTCATTGTAATGAAATTTATTTTATGATAAAATAGGGAGCGGATTTTAGAATACAGAATAAAAAACAAAAGAGCAATGTCTGGAAGCTGTTTTCAGGCAAAATACCAGTGCAGCTTTGCAGGCTATAAGCCTGCGGTATGTGGGAGGAATGGAAATGGAAATTTTATATAACAGTACAAGAGCAAAGGAAAATCCGGTTAAAGCATCGGAAGCAATTCTGAAAGGGCTTTCAGGCGATGGAGGACTGTTTGTGCCAGATAGGATACCAGCATTGGATAAGAGTCTTGCTGAACTTTCACAGATGACATACAAACAGACAGCTTATGAAGTAATGAAGCTGTATTTTACCGATTTTACGGAACAGGAACTGAAAGACTGTATTGCAAAGGCCTATGATGAAAAGTTCGATACAGAAGAAATTGTGCCTTTGGCAAAAGCGGACGGCGCTTTTTATCTGGAGTTGTTTCACGGAGCAACAATAGCCTTTAAAGATATGGCTTTGTCCATACTGCCGCATCTTTTAACCACTGCTGCGGCGAAAAACCATGTAAAGAATGAAATCGTAATATTGACGGCAACCTCTGGCGATACCGGAAAGGCAGCTTTAGCTGGATTTGCCGATGTGGAAGGCACACGTATTATTGTATTTTATCCTAAAAGCGGCGTAAGTCCCATACAGGAGAAACAGATGATAACCCAGAAGGGAAAAAATACATATGTTGTGGGAATCCATGGTAATTTTGACGATGCGCAGACAGGTGTGAAACAGATTTTTGGGGATAGGCAGCTTGCAGAATATATGGATGGGAAGGGATTTCAGTTTTCTTCTGCCAATTCCATAAATATTGGACGGCTCATACCTCAGATTGTTTATTATATCTATGCTTATGGAAGACTCTTAAGGGAAGGGCGTATAAAAGAGGGAGAGAAGATAAATGTGACCGTGCCGACAGGCAACTTCGGCAATATTTTAGCGGCGTTTTATGCAAAGCAGATGGGACTTCCCATTAACAGGCTGATTTGTGCATCCAATGAAAACAAAGTGCTTTTCGACTTTTTCCAGTCGGGCATTTATGATAAAAACAGAGAATTTGTTCTTACAACATCACCCTCAATGGATATACTGATTTCCAGCAATTTAGAGAGGCTGATTTACCAGATTGCAGGCAATGACCCGGAAAAGAACACAGAACTGATGAAGGCGCTTTCAGAAGGTGGTTTGTATCATATCACAGAGCAGATGCGAGAGAAGCTTTCTGATTTCTATGGAAATTATGCCACAGAAGAAGAAACAGCAAAGACCATACATGATTTGTATACAAAGACAGGTTATGTAATTGATACACATACGGCAGTGGCAGCCTGCGTTTATGGGAAATATAAGGAAGAGACAGAGGATGAGACGCTGACAGTAATTGCCTCCACAGCAAGCCCTTATAAGTTTACCAGAAGTGTTATGAATGCCGTCAACTTGGAATCGAATGAAGAAATGGAAGATTTTGAACTGGTGGATAAGCTTTGTGAGATTTCCGGGGTGCATGTGCCGAAGGCGATTGAAGAAATCAGGACAGCGCCCATTCTGCATCATCGAATATGTGAAAAAGATGAAATGAAACAGACTGTTATGGAAATTCTTGGGATTTAATTTTGTAATTATAAACTTTAAAGAGCAATAAAAAGCAGAGAACGCGCCACTATAAAAGTGATATGTTCTCTGTTTTTATTGTTGCGGCGTTTTATTTACTGTGTCTGTCTGCAATATCTATGTAACTACGGTCCGGGCAGATTGGCTTGTAAGCTGGACGTATAATCTTGCCATTGTTTGCCAGCTCTTCCATACGGTGGGCGCTCCAGCCGCAAATACGGGCAATGGCGAAAATGGGAGTGTAAAGCTCCATAGGAAGTCCAAGCATATGATATACGAAGCCTGAATAAAAATCCACATTAATGCTGACGCCTTTGTACATTTGTCTTTCGCCTGCAATAATCTGTGGAGCTAACCGTTCCACCAGAGAGTAGAGTGCAAATTCTTTTTCCAATCCTTTTTCAAGGGAAAGCTTTTCAACAAAGGACTTAAAAATTACGGCACGGGGGTCGGACTTTGAATAAATGGCATGACCTACGCCATAAATAAGACCAGCGCGGTCAAATGCTTCTTTGTTAAGAAGGCGGCGCAGGTAATGGCCTACTTCCTCTTCATCGCTCCAGTCCTTCACTTCCTGCTTCATTTCCTCAAACATCTGCACCACTTTAATATTAGCGCCGCCATGACGGGGGCCTTTCAATGAGCCAATAGCGGCTGCAATCACTGAATATGTATCTGTCAGGGAAGAAGTGACCACATGGGTTGTAAAGGAGGAATTATTACCGCCACCGTGCTCCATATGCAGTACAAGAGCGACATCTAAAAGTCTGGCTTCTAAAGGCGTATAGGAACTGTCCGGACGCAGGATACGCAGGATATTTTCAGCAGCTGAAAGTTCAGGGTCGGGCTGGTGGATAAACAGGCTTTTGCCATCATGATAATGACAGTATGCCTGGTATCCATAAATAGACAACATCGGAAACAGGCTGATAAGCTGTAAACACTGGCGAAGCACATTAGGAAGAGAAACATCATCTGCCCGGTCATCATAGGAATAAAGGGTGAGAACACTGCGGGCTAAGGTGTTCATCATATCACTGCTGGGAGCTTTCATGATAATATCTCTTACAAAGCTGGTGGGAAGGGAACGGTATTTGGATAAAAGAAGCCGGAAATTTGCAAGCTCCTTATCATCCGGCAGCTGGTCAAACAAAAGGAGATAGGTAATCTCTTCAAAACCAAACCGGTCGTCTTTTGTAAAGCCGTTTACCAAATCTTTAATATCGTAACCCCGGTAAAAAAGACGTCCATGGGCAGGAACTTCCACGCCGTCCACAATTTCTTTGGCACGTACATCAGATATATTGGTAAGGCCAGCAAGAACGCCCTTACCGTTTAAGTCACGAAGACCTCTCTTTACATCATATTTGGTAAAAAGTTCCGTATCAATGATATCAGCCTGTTCGCCCATTTTAGCAAGTCGGACGATATCGGGTGTAATTTCAGAAAAAACATTATGGTCCATAACTAAACTCTCCTTTCTGCTATCAATATTTAACTATTTAACTTAAGTCTGGTATTTGCCCAAAGAACAATAACGCCAGGCAATCACAAGAAATGAAAGAGCATTTCAGAATAAAGTTAACATAATTATATTATCATGGGGGAAAGCTTAAAACAAGCAAAAAATAATCTGTTTACAAATTGTTTATAAATTGGAAATAATTCACATGAATAATTTGGAAAAATGAAGTCTATAAATATTGACTTTTAAAAGCATGTTTGAGATAATAAATTAGATGTGCCGGAAGAGTGCATTTGATGTAAAAAAACCACAACTCTGCACCTGGAAAGGGGCAGCTTTGAGGTGGAAAGTATACAATTATTTAAGGAGGACGAATAATATGTCAACAAAAGCGTATTATCCAATTTCCGAAATCGGCAAAGGTAA
>CAMUHA010000210.1 GCA_947088515.1 uncultured bacterium | reverse complement strand
CAAGATTAATAAAAAATTTATATTATATTAAATAAAATTATATATCTGTTTGCTATACTATTCTCCACTGGGACATAGTGATTTTATGTACAAAGGATGGGGCAAATGGGACTGGATTTTATTGATGTATCAAGAGAGGACGGAAGCAGACGTAAACGTGTCAAAAATACATCATCAAATGCCGAAAGACAAGTAAGGGCCAGATACGCACCGGATGATTCGGTAAGTGTATTGGATATCAGAAATACAGCAAACAGAAGAAGGGTATCAGGAGACAGTGTAAGGATATCAGAAGATGAAGGGGCAGGCGCCAGAAGAAGAATACCAAATGCGGGAGGGACGGATAACAGAAGAAGACCAAGCGCCCAAAGAGCGCCGGATGGCAGAAGTGAATCAAATGTCAGAACCCCTTCAAGAGCAAAGAATCCATCAAGGTCTGGAAATGAGTCCTATGTCAGAAGCGCATCTTCCGGGCGCAGAATGTCAGCTGCAGAGGGACAGGCAGTCAGAAGGGTGCGACGCAAGGCAAGGCCAGTAGACCCGGAAGTGCAAAAGGAACGGATGCGCAGGCGTCAGATAAGACGGAGAAAGCGTATATTGGCCAGGTTTACTGTGATACTGTGTATGGCGCTTCCTATGGTTCTTTTAGCCTTTGGTCTGGTTTTTACAGTGACAAAGCTGTTTACCAAAACAGAAGACAAGGATAGGGTAAAACCAGTTACATATGTTGAGGAAACAAAGGACAATAAAGCAGAAAGCGGAGTATTAAAGCCGTCAATAGAAGAAAATTTTCTGACAGTAAACGAATTTTCAAGGCCGGGAGAGGAACTGAATGTAGTTAACAATATTTTTGTTCATTATACCGCAAACAAAGGAACAAGTGCGGCACAAAACAGAAGTTATTTTGAAAATCTGGGTACAACTGGTGAAACCTCGGCAAGCGCTCATTTTATTATAGGGTATGACGGTGAGATAATTCAGTGCATTCCTTTAAATGAGATTGCGTATGCAGTGCAGAGACGAAACCAGGACTCCATTTCCATTGAATGCTGTTACCAACAGGATGATGGGCATTTTACAGATGAAACGTACCAGTCTTTGTTGCAGCTAAGCGCATGGTTGTTGGATAAATATAATTTGGGACCAGAGGATATGAGAAGACATTATGATGAAGGCGGCAAAAAGTGTCCTTTGTATTTTGTGGAACATCCAGAGTCATGGGAACAATTTATTAGTGATTTGGGTGAATATATTTCAAGGATTAATAAGAGCAGGTAATAAGTAATTAAACGAGGAGAAATGCAGCGGCTTATGGCCGCTGTTTTTTTGTATATGACGGATATATTTGAAATGAATGTCATATGTTGACAGGAAAAGAAAAACATTGTAGGATAATAACATGTGTTATACAAAAGAAGGGGTGATTATAATGGCAAGGAAAGAAATCATTACCAAAGAAGCCATTATACAGGCGGCGTTTATGATTTTACAGGAAGAAGGCATCGGGCAGGTTACGGCCAGAAAGCTAGCAGCAAAAGCGGGCTGCTCTACCCAGCCGATTTTTCGTTTATATAAAAATATGGAGGAGTTGACAGAAGAATTGTTTGAAAGGACATGCGGCTTCTTTCAGGATTATTATGGAAAGTCCCGGCGGCAGACGGTGACTCCGTTTGTAAATCTTGGACAGGTGTACATAAAGTTTGCAAGTGAGTATCAAAGGCTGTTTGAATTTATATTTCTGTCATCAGACCGGTTTGGAAAAAGTAAATACGAGATTGTAAATGGCAGCAGGGGATATGTGAACAAAGAAATCCAGGCGGCTAAGTCCCAGGGGTGCAGGGATGCCAGTAAGCTGTTTATGAAAATGTGGATATTTATTCATGGCGCTGCCTGTATGTCAATTACTGGTGATTATGATTTATCGGAAACAGAAACTTTGCAGGCGCTTAAGGAATCTTACTATTCATTTAAATGAAGTGTTTGAAAATAGGAAGGCAGGAAAGATGGAGCAGCAGGAGTACGATATTATTACCAGAATGAATGACAAATACATGAAGATGAGCAAAGGGCATAAAGCAATTGCAGCATATATATCAGACCACTATGAGGAGGCTGTGTTTATGACAGCTGCCAAGCTGGGAGAGACAGTGGGAGTCAGTGAGTCCACAGTGGTACGGTTTGCCTCTGCCCTTGGCTACGATGGGTACCCGGAGTTTCAGAAGGAGCTGGAAAAGTGGGTAAGAAATAAGTTAAATTCTGTCCAGAAAATCGGGGCCAAGTATGGAAAAAGCACACAGTCAGAAATTCTTCATTCGGTACTTACCGCAGATATACAGAAAATACAAGATACCATTGTCAATCTGGATGCAGCTGCTTTTGAGGCGGCAGTAGATACGATTTTAGAGGCGGATACGGTTTATCTGGTAGGGGTAAGGAGCTGCGAGCCTCTCGCGGATTTCCTGCATTTTTATCTGAATATGATTCGGGGGAACATTGTTCTTGTAAAAACAACAAGTGTTACAGAGATGTTTGAACAAATGATACGTATTGGGGAACAGGATGCGGTTATTGGAATCAGTTTTCCGAGATATTCTATGCGTACTTTAAAGGCAATTGAATTTGCCAATGACAGGAATGCCAAGGTGATAACAATTACGGACAGCATCCATTCTCCCATGAACCTATATTCTTCCTGTAATCTTCTTGCAAGAAGCGATATGGTCTCAATTGTAGATTCTCTGGTGGCTCCTTTGAGTGTAATTAATGCGCTGGTGGTCGCCTTATGTTTAAAACGGCCGGAGTCTGTGAAAAAGAATCTGGAAACACTGGAAATGGTGTGGAATAACTATCAGGTTTATTTAAATGATGAAATTAATTTTATTGACGAAGAGCCTATGCTGCATTATCCTCAGGCTAGCGGGCAAGGACAGTTGTAATTTGGGAGCGCTGCCTAAAGAATAAAGGAAGGACAGTTTTATGAAACATATAGTAATAATAGGCGCAGGAGCTGCAGGCATGATGGCGGCAGTTGGGGCAGCTGGGCAGGGAGCTTTGGTTACACTGCTGGAGCAGAATGAAAAAACAGGAAAAAAGGTATTCATAACAGGAAAAGGCAGATGTAATCTGACAAACGCCTGTGGCAAGGAGGCGTTTTTTAATAATATAGTAAGTAATGGAAAATTTTTATATAGCGCTTTTAACCATATGGATAATTATTCAGTAATGGATTTTTTTGAAAAGGCAGGATGCCGGCTTAAAACGGAGCGTGGAGAGCGGGTTTTTCCCATATCAGACCATTCCTCTGATGTGATTGCAGCATTAAATAGGCAAATGGAGAAAAGAGGGGTAAAGGTTTGTCTGCACAGTTTGGCTGCAGACATTCTTCTGGAAAATGGCAATGGGGATAAGGAAAAAGAAAGCCAGGCATCAGAACGCCATATTTATGGAGTAAAACTGAAAAATGGGACAGTGGTGGATGCAGATGCGGTTATTATAGCCACTGGAGGAAAGTCTTATGGAGCCACCGGGGCGACCGGAGACGGCTACCGCCTGGCAGAAAAAGCGGGACACAGTATAAAAGAGCCCAAACCTGCATTGGCGCCCTTTAATATAAAGGAACGCTGGTGCACAGAAATGCAGGGGCTTTCCCTTAAAAATGTATCTGTGGCGTTAAGAAATGGAAAGAAAAAAATATATGAAGGGTTTGGAGAGATGCTGTTTACCCATTTTGGAGTCAGCGGCCCTTTAATTTTAAGCGCCAGCAGTTATTATGTAAAAAAATATAATGGAATGCCCGCAGAGCTTTTCATTGACCTTAAGCCTGCGCTTTCAAGGGAGCAGTTGGATAAGCGTCTGTTAAGAGATTTTGATGAAAACAAAAACCGTCAGTTTAAAAATGCACTGGACGGACTCCTTCCTTCCAGGATGATTCCTGTAATTGTCAGTTTATCCGGGATACCGCCCCAAAAGCAGGTAAATGAAATTACGCGTGAGGAAAGGGGACGGATAATAGAGTGCCTGAAAGCGCTTACTATGACTGTAACAGGAACCAGAGATTTTAACGAAGCAATTATAACCCAGGGGGGTGTTCATGTAAAAGAAATCAATCCCTCCACAATGGAATCAAAATTAGTAAAAGGACTTTATTTTGCAGGGGAGGTTCTGGACCTGGACGCCCTTACTGGAGGGTTTAATCTTCAGATAGCATGGTCAACTGGTTATCTGGCAGGAGTCAGTGCGGCGGCTGAGAATACAGAATAAATACTTGGCAAAAGTGACAATTCGTGTTATGATGAAATATTATAATACAAGAAATTATCCAAAACACAATATTTGGGACAGGCTGGTCTGTGGATTCACCCGGACTTGTTATAAATAGAAAAGGAATGATGCAAATGAGTTACCAGATTGCAATAGATGGTCCTGCAGGTGCAGGAAAAAGCACCATTGCCCGAAAGGTGGCAAAAGCTAAAGAATTTATTTATGTGGATACCGGAGCGATGTATCGCGCTATGGCATATTTTCTTTTATGCAACCATATAGACCCGGAAGATGTGCAGGCAGTTGAAAAAAGCTGCATGGAAGCTGACATTACTATTTGCTATGAGGAAGGGGAACAGGCAGTCTTTTTAAATGGAAAGAATGTTAACAGCATCCTGCGCACGGAAGAGGTGGGGAATATGGCTTCTTTAACCAGTCAAAATCCCAAAGTCAGGCAGCGGCTTACCTTACTTCAAAAAGCCCTTGCAGAAAAAAATAATGTGGTTATGGACGGAAGGGATATTGGAACATGTGTTTTGCCGGATGCGGATGTTAAGGTATTTCTTACGGCAAGCGCCAGTGTCAGGGCAAAGAGGAGATTTGATGAACTATCTGCCAAAGGACAAGAATGTGATATCCAAAAGATTGAGGCGGATATTATAAAACGTGATGAGCAGGATATGAACCGGGAGATTGCGCCGTTAAAACCAGCAGAGGACGCCATGTTTATAGATTCCTCCTATATGTCGATAGATGAAGTGGCAAATGAGATTATGACGCTGTTCGAAAAGAAATGCAGTTGTGATGGGCAGCTGGAAACTGTGAATGGCAAAAGCTAAACAGAACAAATTAAAAAGGAAGGAAAAGACTGGAAGAATATGGAAGTTTTGCTTGCGAAAAGCGCCGGTTTTTGTTTTGGCGTAAAACGGGCAGTGGAAAAGGTTTATGAACAAACCGGCACAGGCAGGAAAATTTATACCTATGGACCAATCATACACAACGAAGAAGTTGTAAGGGACCTTAAAGAGAAAGGCGTTTCCGTTATAGACAGTCCCAAGGAGCTGGACGATTTGGCGAAAGGAACGGTGGTAATACGTTCCCATGGAGTGCCTGAAAAGATTTATAATTTAATAGAGTTAAATGGACTGGAGTGTATTGACGCTACCTGCCCTTTTGTCCAAAGGATACATAAGATTGTAGAGAAGGAAAGCCGGGAAGGAAAGCAAATTGTTATTATTGGCAATCCCGGACATCCGGAGGTGGAAGGGATAAAAGGCTGGTCCCATACCCCGGCAGAGGTGATTGAATCACTCCCGGAAGCTGAAAATTTTAAGATTTCAAGGGAAAAACCTCTGTGTATTGTATCCCAGACGACATTTAACTACAACAAAT
>CAMUHA010000209.1 GCA_947088515.1 uncultured bacterium | reverse complement strand
GAGGCGGCATGTTTCTTATGCCGGGCAGGAAAATTACAGTTGCTTTTTATCATGGGTCGGATGCTTATCTGCATGCAGCAAGTATTGTAAGTTCTAAGGAGTATGCGCCTACAGTGACGCTTGATACAGATTCCAAAGCAACCGTAAGCGGTACAGTAGGGAGTAAATCAACAGAAAATCTGCTGTATTTGAATACGCCCCAGGGAGAGATGGAGATTAAGCTTGATACGCTAAACAGTGTCAGCAATTGTAAGGTGTTTGTCAGCGGTAAAAAGCTGAATGTGACCTGTGCCCATGGGTCAGATGCTTATATGCACGCTATTGATATTACAGGAACATGAAAATAAAAACCTGCAGCATATCAGCTGCAGGTTTTTTGTGGGCCGGAGGGGGCACATTTTTGGAGCGTGTTTGAAAATGTTTTCTGCTGCTTGAGAAGATGGACAACTTCATTGCAGTTTTGGCCCAAAGCGTGTTATAATTTTTAATGGGAAGACATTTAATGTATTGTATTTGCAGGGGAACTACATGAATAGAGAAATTTAAAGTAAACAGTCAGACGAATGTCCAAAAGGGCAGTGTTCAGAGTGGGGAAAGTATGACATCACGAATTAAAAACATGACAGAAGGTAATCCTGGAAAATTGATTTTTACGTTTGCATTGCCTCTGATGATGGGAAATGTATTTCAACAATTATATACTGTGGTTGATACCATGGTGGTTGGAAAGTATCTGGGAGTAGGAGCTTTGGCGGCGCTGGGAGCTGCGGACTGGATGAACTGGATGATGCTGGGTATTGTACAGGGATTTACACAAGGCTTTGCAATTCTCATGGCCCAAGAATTTGAGGCGGGAAAATATGACCGGCTGCGCAGGGTTATCGGCAACTCTGTCAGTCTTTCTGCTGCTTTTTCGCTGCTTTTAGTAGTGATGGGACAGCTAATGGCCCGGCCAATACTTTTACTATTGCAGACACCGGACGCCATACTGCCAAATGCCCTTCTTTATTTGCGGATAATGTTTTTGGGGATCCCCATTGTGATGACTTATAACCTGCTAGCCTGTATTCTGCGCTCTTTGGGAGACGGCAGGACGCCGTTGCAGGCGATGGTGGTTGCTTCCCTTACCAATATTGTGCTTGACCTGCTTTTTGTGATGGGATTTAAATGGGGAATCGCAGGTGCAGCTGTGGCAACTTTGATTGCTCAGCTTATGTCAGGCTTGTTTTGTATGTATCATATTGGAAAAATGGAAGTTCTACACCTGGAGGTGGCAGATATACGGGTACAGCTGCCGCTGTTCTTGCGTCTTTTAGGGCTTGGTTTTCCCATGGCTTTCCAGAATTGTATTATTGCGGTGGGAGGCATGATTGTGCAGTTTGTGGTAAATGGATTTGGAGTTATCTTTATTGCAGGCTTTACAGCCACGAACAAGCTGTATGGACTTTTGGAGATCGCGGCAACTTCTTATGGCTATGCCATGATTACTTATGTGGGGCAGAATCTGGGCGCGGGAAGGTATCAGCGCATTCGGAAAGGGGTGCGGGCAGCGGTTTTGATTGCAGCTGTTACCTCTATCATTATTGGTGCAATAATGCTTCTTTCTGGAAAAATCATATTAAGAGGATTTATTTCCGGTACGCCAGAACAAGAGATACAAACTTTGCAGATTGCATATTTTTATCTTGCCGTTATGAGTGTGTTTCTGCCAGTTCTTTATATTCTTCATGTGGTGCGTTCCGCAATTCAGGGAATGGGTAATACGCTTCTTCCGATGGTATCAGGGATTGTGGAATTTATCATGCGGACAGGGGCGGCTTTGCTGCTGCCTCTTGCAATGGGGGAAACAGGTATTTTCTTTGCAGAAATTGCGGCATGGACGGGAGCAGATGTGGTACTGGTAATCAGCTATTTTGCAGTAGCGGGAAAATATTTGAGAAAAGAGGAGCCTGCCGGTTAGCCGGCAGAATCCTATGGTGATGGTTAAAATAATTTTTTGATGGCATCTATGGCGCCAGCTGCTTTGTCTGCGGTAAGCTTTGCTTTCACACCCTGAATTACCTGATTGATAACATCTTCAGGCAAATCTACGCCAAGTACACTTTCCAAAGCCTTCACAGGGTCTTCCTGGAATTGCTCCTGAAGGTCCTTATCCTTGGTAATTTTGTCAAATACTTTTACAATTTGTTCTTTTACGTCCATTTTGTTTTCTCCTTATGGCTTAATAAAAATTATTTTGGATTTTGTGCAGAACGAGAAGACGTCATGCTGCAAATTTAATATGTTCCGGCACTTATTATACGTAAAACAGAGAAAAAATGCAAGTCGTGGAAATATAAATAAACCTGAAGTTATAGGATGATTGATATCCGTTTATGGAAATCTGACATACAAATAGGCAAGGTGAAGATAGTTCCTCCAATCAGGATAAGCCTGAAAGAGTTTTTTATAGGTTCAACAGTGTACAGAAGCAGGGCAAGTAAGTCTGGAGGAATAACTCTCTATTGTTGTAGTATCGCGAGTGCAAAAAGCGATGTGCGGAGGTAGAAAATGGAGCGTGAAATTGACTTAAATCAAATATCAGATGGAAAAAGGTATACGGCAAATGATATGGTAAAGGCTGGATGCGGAGATTGCGTGGACTGCTCTTTATGTTGCCGGGAAATGGGCAAGTCCATAATTCTGGATCCTTATGACATTTTTAATCTGGAAAAAGGAATGGAAATTTCTTTTGAAAAACTATTGGAAAAACAAATAGAGTTAAACGTGGTAGACGGCATCATCCAGCCAAACCTGAAAATGCAGGGAGCTGCAAAAAGCTGTGGGTTTTTAAGTATGCAGGGGAGATGCAGCATTCATGATTTCAGGCCGGGATTTTGCAGAATGTTTCCGCTTGGGAGAGTTTATGGGGAAAATGATTTCAGGTATTTTCTGCAGATTCATGAATGTCCATATCCCAATAAAACTAAAATAAAAGTGAAAAAATGGCTGGGAATTCCCGACCTTTTGGAATATGAGGCCTATATTAGGAAATGGCATTATTTTTTTAAGGATATGCAAAAGATTGTAAAAGAGACGCAAAGTGATATAATAATTAAAAACCTGAACATGTATCTGCTGAACCAGTTTTATGTAAAGCCGTATGATACTATCAGGCAGGGAGGGAAGGCGGCAGACTTTTATGGGCAGTTTTATGAGCGTTTTCAGGAGGCGGAAATCATCGCCCGTACTTACAAATAGAAGGTGTGGGAAGTAAGAAATTTATTATTGGTGCAATATCACAGGCATTGTTTGTGATATGCAGGGGTATAGCTATGAAGGAATTGGGAAAATCAAAATTATTTCAGGCAATAAATGAAAAGGAGACGGAGCGAATTTTAAAGTGTTCCAAATCCAGAATGAAAAAATATCCGGCGGGAACGTATATTTTTGAGCAGGGAGGGATGCCTTCAAGACTTTTTTTGCTGCTTGACGGGCAGGTTCAGATTTGTAAGGATTTTACATCTGGAAAAAGGGATGTGCTTTATCTGGTAGAGGCAGGGAATGTATTTGGAGAGATTTTTTTGTTTGGGGATAGAAAACATTACTGGTATGATGCGGTTGCCACAAAGGAGGTGACAGTACTGGAAATGCCCTGGGATTTTTTTTATCATTTTTGTTGTAATGCCTGCGACCATCATAAACAACTGACTCAGAATATGCTGGAAATTTTATCTGAAAATAATTTTAAAATCACAAGAAAGCTTCATATTGTCACTACTTCATCTCTGCGAGAGAGGATTGCCATATGGCTGATTGATTCTATGGATGAAAATGCAAATGTGCCTCTTCATATGAACAGGGAGCAGCAGGCGGATTTTCTGGGCGTTGCAAGACCGTCCTTATCCAGAGAGCTGATGCGGATGCAGAAAGACGGTCTGATTGAGGTGGAGCGCAGAATGATAAAAGTGAAGAATAAAGAGGCAGTGGAAATGCTGTATGGATAAAAGAAAACGAAAAATTTTATTTATGTAACTAAAGTTACGGATTTTTCTTTTTAAAAATCATATTATAGTATCACAGACAACAAACAAATAAACGACAGTGTAGACCATATAGGGGAAAGGAGTAAATATTATGACAAACACAGCACAGGTTGATAACTTGGTAAATCTTTTAGACGGGTATGCAGGAAAAGGAGGACATCATTTGAATGTCAATGTTTTAAACAGAGATATGTTATTAGATGCCCAGAAAAATCCTGAGAAATATCCCCAGCTTACCATTCGTGTATCCGGTTATGCCGTTAACTTTATTAAGTTGACACCGGAACAGCAGGCGGATGTTATTTCAAGAACATTCCATGAGGCTATGTAATCTGCAAAAAATGCAGAAATTTTCTGAAACGAAACGTTATGTTCTGGAAGAGCTTCCTTTTGAGGGGAGCTCTTTTTGGTGAAATTATTAAGGAACTGCAGAAAGAGTATGGTCTTTCAGAGGAAGAAGCTGTAAAATATAAGAAGGGAAAGATTGCGCCAGATGAAAAACAGCAGCTGCAAGGTGGCGCAAGGGGGCGGCTGTATAAATGAAACAGGAGGAAATTATGTATCAGGCATCATCAAAACGTTATGAATCTATGAGATATGACCGTTGTGGCAGCAGCGGTCTTAAGCTCCCGGCAGTTTCACTGGGGTTGTGGCATAATTTTGGAGACACTGCCTCTTATGAAAATATGAAACAGCTTTTGTTTACAGCCTTTGACAATGGCATTACTCATTTTGATCTGGCGAACAATTATGGACCGGAGCCAGGAAGTGCGGAAAGAAATCTGGGGCGCATTATGAAAGAAGAACTTGCCCCATACAGAGATGAGCTGGTTATCAGTACCAAAGCAGGCTATGATATGTGGGAGGGACCTTATGGAAACTGGGGAAGCAGAAAATATCTGATAGCAAGTCTTGACCAGAGCCTTATGCGGATGGGACTTTCCTATGTAGATATCTTCTATCATCACCGGATGGACCCGGAAACGCCGCTGGAAGAAACCATGGGGGCGCTGGCACAGGTGGTTGCAGATGGAAAGGCATTGTATGCGGGGCTTTCCAATTATGATGGGGAAACATTGGAAAAGGCAGCAGATATACTGCAGAAACTTCACTGTCCCTTCATCATTAACCAGAACAGGTACTCTATTTTTGACAGGACAATTGAACACAATGGCTTGAAAGAAACTGCTTTGAAGCTTGAGAAAGGAATTATTGCGTTTAGTCCTCTGGCACAGGGAATGCTGACAGACAGATATCTGCATGGGATACCTAAGGACAGCAGAATAAAGACAGACGGCAGGTTTTTAAAGGAAGCCTCCCTTACAGAGGAACGCCTGACCCAGATACAAAATCTGAACCAGCTTGCCGCCCAAAGAGGGCAGTCTTTAGCGGAAATGGCATTAAGCTGGATTCTCCGTGACAAGATAGTGACCAGTGTTCTTATTGGAGCCTCCAGACCTTCCCAGATTATTGATAATATTGGGGCACTGAAAAATACCAAATTTACAGAAGAAGAGCTTAGGAAAATTGATGAATTTTCCCAGGCGCCTGCATAAAATCTGCTTTCTGCTTGCAGTGAGCAAAGGATGTGGGAGACTTGCGGAAAATGGAAGAAGATTGCACATAAAAAATAAA
>CAMUHA010000208.1 GCA_947088515.1 uncultured bacterium | reverse complement strand
TTATAATAGATTTTTTTATCTCATTATATGACACCTTCTGCCTGGACCGGAAAGTGTTCCCCAAAACCAGTATGGCTGGCCGTTTTCTCCACTATCTGGATAGAGTAACTCTTTCCTGTGCAAACCTTATTATCTGTGACACCGTGGCGCATGGTAAATTTTTTGTCAAAGAGTTTCAAGCCTCTCCAAATTCACTTTTCCCTCTATATCTGCAGGCTGACCAAACTATTTATCATCCGGTTCCCCAACACAAACCTCTCCGTCTTAGGGATAAATATATCATTCTTTATTTTGGCAGCGTCCTTCCCCTGCAGGGAATTGATGTGGTCTTAAACGCAATGTCTCTTTTAAAAGACAATAAGAACTTGTTTTTTTATTTCATTGGCCCTGTGCGCAGGAAAGAATTAAAGGCAATCTGCCCTCATTCAAATAATATTCTATATATTGATTATCTTCCGCAGAAACAGCTGGCAAAATACATTGGATGGGCAGATTTATGTCTTGCAGGACATTTTAATAAAAATAATGAAAAAGCCGGACGCACAATTCCTGGTAAGGCATTTATATATAAGGCAATGAATAAGCCCATGATTTTAGGCGACACCCCTGCAAATCATGAGCTTTTCCAGACAGACGAAAATACCACTTTTGTAGAAATGGGAACCCCCCAAGCGCTTGCAACAGCAATTCTGGACTTATATGAAAAGCACGCAAGGAATCTGGTTCACATATAATTGCTGTGTTAACATGTAATATTACTTAAAACCTTACCGAAAACGCTCTGTGCCAAATGCAAAAGATATACGCCTTTGCCCCATCTGCATCTTCCAACACATATCATTATCTTCAGCCTCCACTCTGCTCCCCGTAATGTTCCTTTCCCAAAAGCTGTTCGGTAAGGTTCTCTGCCAAGAGCTTCCTTTACAAGTTCTATCTTGTCTCTGACTGTATTTTTGTTTTTATTATTAAAAAATGACAACCTGCAGCAGATACTGAATGATTTTATTATTCTGTGATAGTATGCCTGAATTAACTGATATTTGTCCTCCAGCTCCCAGACATCCATCTTAAAAGATTCCGCCATATATTTCCGCAGGTATTTCCATACTCTTTCATCCTGCGCCATGCGGTCTGGGCTATAGCTGTTAGTAATTGAGTCGCTCACATAACAATAATGATAAACTTTATCTTTACAGTAAACTACTTTTTGTGCATTTCCAAAAGCAGCTACATTAAAAATCATATCATCCAAAACTTTCAGTTCAGGCCGGAAGCTTATATTTGATTTACATAAAAACGCTTTGCGGTAGAGCTTATCCCAGGGTGCGGCAAGAGATATATTTGTTGCGACACCTGTGCTTGGAAAATATAATGCTCCTCTCTGCAAAGCTCTGATTTTCTTTTTATCTTCCCAAGTAAACTCTCTTTTAAAATGTTCCCAGGGATATTCTTTGTTCCCAAAGTTTTTCCACGCATCCATCAAAATAATGTCTGCATCTGGATTCTCGTCTATTCTTTTTTGGAACATTTGAATTGCAGACTGCGCAAGATAATCGTCAGAGTCTGCAAAATACAGCCATTTCCCCTGCGCCTGTTCTATTCCTATATTTCTTGCCGTCGCAACACCTTCATTTTTTTTATGAATTACTCTTAAGTATGGATATTTACTGGCATAAAAATCTGCAATCTCACCCGACTTATCAGGGGAGCCATCGTCAATCACAATTACTTCAATATCTTCCCCTTTTCCTTGTATTATGATACTGTCAAGACATCTGGAAAGATACTGCTCTACCTTATAAACAGGGATAATAATTGAAAGTAAAGGCTGCACTTGCACTGCTCCTTTCTGAATTTTTTACAGTTCAAGGCAAAAGCCTTTAACACATATTAAAAGTCTTTTGCCTTCTTTTCCTTTCCCCTGAAATTTTATCTTTTTCATGACCCATACAGCTTTTCCATTGAATATCCGATTCTTCCTCTTCATTTTGCTGCTGTATAAGAAATTCATATTCCATTCTTCTGATGTGATATTGTGTGTCCGAAAGTATCCGGCGGTTTGCTGCCATTAAATCTGATACAAGGCCAATCATAAAGGTTAAAAAACCAACAATAACCAGGGTACATGCCAGTATCAGGGATTGTACATGACCATATCCCTCTCCTACTGCAATCAAATATAAAAAACGCAGTCCAATCATTGTCCCGAATAATAAAGGAATACAAGACAAGTAAGTAAAACATTTAAGTGGCTGGTACATCATATAAGCCCTTAAAATAATCACCACCGATTTCTTTACATAGGACCAGATTCCGCGGAATAACCTTGATGGGCGCAAACAAGAATTGGTATGAACCGGCACACTTGTAATTGCAATTTTATCTCTTCCTGCCTGTACAATTGTTTCTAATGTATATGTATAATCATTAATCACATTTATGTGCATAGCCGCTTCCCGTGTCATGGCACGAAAGCCGCTGGGCGCATCCGGAATATCCGTGTTTGATGCCTTTCGTACTGCCCAGCTTCCAAAATGCTGCAGCTTTTTCTTCATATACGAAAAATGCTCTGTTTCATCTATGGGCCTTGCTCCAATTACCATATCAGCATTTCCATCCAGTATAGGCTGAATCAACCGCTGGATATCCTCCGCACAATATTGATTGTCCGCGTCGGTATTTACTATAATATCCGCACCGTTTCTAAGACAGCCATCCAGTCCCGCCATAAATCCTCTTGCAAGCCCTTTATTCTGGTTAAAATTAACAATATAGTGAACTCCCCATCTCTTTGCAACCTTTACAGTAGCATCCTTGCTGCCATCATTCACAATTAAATATTCAATTACATCTATTCCCTCCAACTTTTTGGGCAGGTCATTTAATGCAACTTCCAATGTATCTGCTTCATTATAACAGGGAATTTGAATAATCAGCTTCATGGACATTATTCCTCTTGTGTATCTTAATATTAACAGCCGTCCGGCGTAACGCTATTATAAATAGCATTATAACAAAGTATATGCTACCAACAATATTTTATCAAGTACCTTTTAATGGATATAAAGTCTTATAATTTTAATATTTTGCTTATCTCTCTTTTACATTCCCTTATTGTCTGTCCAAGACCATATAACTTTAAACACCGGACCGTTTTATATACAGGGGAATTGCTCTTCTTTTCAAACATCCTGTCTTGTGTTGGTTTTTTCTTTTTTTCATCTGAGAGCATTTTATACAGAATATATTCATAAAAAGGCGACTTTTGGGCATATTTCCAAAACACTTCACTATAATCACAATCAGGATAATGCCAGGGTTTTTCAGGGCCGGCAAAATGAATAATCTTTGGATGCTTTCTTGCTTCCATATACATTCTGTATTGCCATTGTGGAGCTAAACGGAATATCTTGTCAATTCTGATGTTTCCATAATCAAAAACCACATTCCATGACATATCCAGGTATTTGACCTTACCTTCACACAGCTTATTTAGAATATCCTGGTCTAAAAGCTGCCAGTCTTTTTTGACAGCCATTTCCAGTATTTTCTTCATGGAAAATGTCTCTCTAAACCTGGAAAGATTCATCAGCAGCACACCAGCCTGAAAATAATCAAAAGGATGACACAGCCCTATTTCCTCATCCATATACTTCTTCTTGCCTGGCATAAAACCATTATACAATCCTGCTGTATCAATATCGTATACTGCTCCAATCAGACACTCGTCCAGTTGTGTGAGATATAACTCAGCTACATCCGCCTCTGCCACCATATCCGCATCCAGATATAGGACTTTGTCATAATCAGATAAAAACCATGGCAAAACCAGTCTGTAATATGTCTCCACACTAAAATGCGCTTTGACAGGCAGTCTGTATTGTTCCAACAGATATTCCGGGTCGGCCACCCGCAGACTGACATTGGATAAATCTGCTGTCATTTTTATTAATTTTTGCTTCTCCAACTCTTTCATATCGTGGGAAAGAACAATTATGTCATAGAAGTTATCAGATTTCATGTGTTTAATAACAGAAGAAAGCAAAACACTGCCATAAGGCACATACTTTTCATTTACCGCTATCACTATTGGAATATTATTTTGAACGCTTGCCGGCAAAATTTTTTTCATTTCCGTATCCTCAAAAAATATTCTCTGCAATTCGCAAGTCTTATATCTCCCCTGTTCTTTCAAATAAAGAAAATAAATACCAAATAAACGCTCCCCTAAATATCCGCTTACCCGGTATCCATCAATATTGTAATTCTTACAATCTCTTCTCTTTTCATGTTCTTCCAAAATATCAAACAGCCATGCACAGTACTTGCTAAACACTTCCTTTTTCATTATAAACATATTACAAAAATATCCATGGCTGGTTTCAAACATATATTTATACGCATAAGAATAATAAGAGGGATATTTTTCTTTAATAATTTCCATTACAAGGTCAATGTCCTCTTTATATTCATATACCTTTGCTGTATACTGCTGATAATTGTTATGGAATTTTCTGTTTAAATCTCTTAAACGTACCGGAAAGGTTGCAATTACATCATAACTGCTAATTAAGTTCCGCATATGTTCTGCATCATAATTAAATTTTTGCAGAACATTTTCTGATAATCTTTTTTCCCTTATATCCTGAAAGTCATTATTGGGAAACCGTTTATCAGAAAAAGACATATATCTGCGGTAATGAAAAAAACCATAAAATTCCGCCTGCACATGCTTCCATACCCAGTATTGTACTGTAAGCTCACAGTACATGGAATTTTTCCGGGAGATATTGTCTTTCCCTGCATCATCATGAAGCATATTGGGAAAATGTATGCCTGCGTCTGCAGCGCCTGCCTGTATTGGGAATAAAAGCTCATGCCTGGGAATATAACATTGCTTATGGCATGATATAAAAATATTGATATCTCTGTTCAAAGCGCTGCACCTCCATTCTTTCAATGTACATATTATTTATTCTGCCATAAATTTTCTATAATCACCTATGACTTTTGCCGGTATGCCAATCTCCTTTATTTTTCCATTATGTATCCATAAAACCTCATTGCAAAGCTCTGTTAACGTTTTCATATCATGGGATACAATTATTACTGTTCTGTCTTTGTTCGTGATCAGCTCCTTCATTTTCGTCAGGCTTTTCTTGCGAAACCGTTCGTCCCCTACACTAAGCACTTCATCAATCAGCATAATGTCCGTTTCCAGCATTGCAGTTATGGCAAAAGCAAGTTTTGAGTGCATGCCGCTGGAATAAGTCCGGACTGGTCTGTCTATAAATTCTCCTATCTCTGCAAATTCAATAATTTCCTGCATTTTATTCTCAATTTCATTTTCAGAAAATCCAAGCAGCATTCCGCTTAAAATAATGTTTTCTCTGCCAGTTAGCGCATCCTTAAATCCAACTCCAAGAGCCATCAAAGAAACTGTATGTCCTTTTAAATCAATTGTTCCTTCATTTGGTGAAAATACTCCTGCAATCGAACGAAGCAAAGTGGATTTTCCACTGCCATTCTTTCCGATAATACCAAGGATCCCGCCTTTTTCCACTGAAAAAGAAACATCTTTTACAGCTTCAAACATTATATTTCTTTCCTTTTTTTTGAAAAAACTCTTTCAGCTGACAGCACCTTTCCAAAGGAGCTTTCTT
>CAMUHA010000207.1 GCA_947088515.1 uncultured bacterium | reverse complement strand
GGCGTTCGGAAATAAAAGCTCCAATCTTAATTTGATTCATCATTCAGCCCTCCTGTTTGCGGTATATTATATAAATCCGGCATAAAAATGAACACCTACCAATGGTAGAGTTGGACAAAACGGGGCTTTTTAACTCTACTTGCAGAATACATAATCTTATTAAAAGCGACAGCCCTCTTCATAAAAGGAAACTGCCGCTTAATCCTCTTTTTTACCATACTGGTTATTTGTCTGATTTCTCATCAAAAGTAATTCTGAACTGCAGAAAATTGATTTTATAATATTCCTCATTTGAAACAATAATGTTTCCTCCGGCGCTTAAAACTATTTTTTTTAATTTTGCAAGCCCCATGCCCCTTGCTCTCCCCTTGCTGCTGAAACTGCCCGAAAAAAATTCTGCCACTTCTCCGGCATCAAAGTAAGAGCTGGCATTCCCAACTATTATATTATTGTTCGTCAGATATAGATACATCATTTTCTCATATACATCATCTTTTTCCAATGCTTCCATTGCATTGTCCAGCAGTATTCCAAGCACTTCTACAATCTCATATTCCGTAGTCCAAAGTCTCCATCCGGACATGTCTGTCTTCAGCTCCACCTCAATTCCCATTTCTTCCGCTTCCCGCATTTTTTTATACAAAAAGCCTGTAATCAATGGGCTGTCTGATGACAAAAGAATTTTTGCTTCTTTTCCTTTATCCGCAATTTCCTTACAGTACTCTTTCTGCATCCGTACCAAATCCTCATAATTGTCAATGGTATATGCCATACCCAGAATTGCGCTTATATGGTTTTTCAGGTCATGCTGTCTTTCCCTGATTAAATAAACCAATTCATCATAAGCTTCATAATACTGCTGCTCCCTTTTTAGCCGTTCCTTTCGGAAGTCCGCTTCCTTCTTTGTCTTATACCACTCACCAGTTCCAATAAAAAAAAGCAGAACAAAAAGCGCTGTCATCAATAGACCATTGCTCTGTGCAGTTCCACTTTTATTTGCCTGATATTCATATGTCCATAAAAAAATTATGCCAATCCCTGTCCCAGCCACAGCCAGCTTATTTTTTTTATGCGAAAGGAAGGCCGATATCTTATTTCTGACTGACTTTAAACGCATAACATGCCGCCAGATATGCCGGAAAATATTTTTCATGGCTTCCCCCTAAAAGAATAACTAAAAAGCTTATCCTTCAACCATTAAAAAAATCCCTTAGAAATTTCTTCTTAAACGCAACTCCTATTTCTACCTGCTCACTTTGATTTCTGAGTTTAATACTTCGTTTTGAAGAATCTATGCAGTCTATATAATCCCTGTTTACGATAACTGTCCTGCTGCATTGCAGAAATCTGTCAGAATTCAGCTCATCAAGAGTTTCCCTGCAAGTCTTATATCCCAATTCCAGGTTTCCGTTTATCGAATGAATGACTCTGCCAGTCCTGAAATTTTCAATATAGACAATATCCGTAAAATCCTTTTTATAAAGCACACCATCTTTACGGAAAAAAGCATTCTGACTGCTGTTTTTTAAGGTAGGCACCCCAAGCGCCTCAATCATCGCCTTTGAGATTTCTTCGTCTTTATGAGGTTTAACAATATACTGAAAGCAATGGATATTGCTGTAAGCATAAAGTTTCATTGATTCCAAAGAGGTAAGAAATATGATTGGCGTATATTTATATTGTCCTAAGTTTCTTATTTTTTCCGCAAATTCGATTCCTGAAATATCATCTTTTCTATGTAAGTTTAATATGATATCCACCACAAAAAGGTCAATTTCGTTTTCCACTGCCAAAAGATATGCTTTTTCTGCATCAGCAGCATATAAGGCGGCTATGCCCGGCCCAAGATTTCTGGCAATCTGTGTCAGCCTCTCTCCGCCCTGCACGTCATCATCAACAATTAAAACCGTCTTCATGCCCAAACCTCTTGCTTTTGCTACTCCAACATGTCCCCAAATAGTTCCCTGAATCTGTCGGCAGTGGCCGTCCAGCCTGCATCCTTCTTGTAGACTCTTTTTTTATCTGATACAAAATAAACCATCAAACGAATAAGAATTTTCATCTTCTCTTCATCTGAAGCATTCTCTACCAGAAAAAGCAGATTATCTTCACTATCTTCATTTCCAAAAAGTAAAAAATCCGCTGTTACATGAAAATATTGTCTTATCAATTTCATTACATCCCTGGATAATCCATATTTTCCCTTTTCATATGCCCGCACCGCGTTTGGCGTTACTTTCAAAATCTCTGCAAGTTGCTCCTGCGTCAGCCCGTTAGATTCTCTGATTTCCCTGATTCGTTTACCCACTTCTATGTTGTCGATTGAGCCATAATCTTCACTCATTGGCTGGCCTCCGTACATATTTTTTATTAATTATATATGTGTTCTGAATTGGATAAAAGAAAGTATAACTATCGTTTACCACAAGTTATGCTTATTATGACATCTTTTTTGGATATTCTTGGGCACAAAAAATGCCCACATGACACTATCGCCACATGGACATATTGTAACCTTCTTTTCCTATTATTAACGCTCTACCAGACCGCTTTCCTTTATTATAGGCGGTATTTGGGACATCATATTGTCAATATCTTCAAACATTGCACTTTTTGTAGTCCCAAGACGGCTTGCCTGATTAATATGTTCCACAACCTTTTGGTACTGCTCCTTAATTTTGTCAAAAAATCCGCATAAGGTCTGCAGGGCATTTCTGGATTCATCAATAACACTGGATATTCTTGTCTGGACCACTACAGTGCCTTCCGCTGCCTGTGTAATATTATCAAACATCACATAAGTTTCATTCACCTTGTTAATGCTTTCCCCCAAAGCTTTACTGGAGGTGTCAATACTGACATTTAGTTTATCTGTTCCCTGTTCGACTTCGCTGATGCCTCCGTTTACCTCCGCAGTTAGATTTTTAATCTCATCTGCCAGCTTCTTTACCTCCGAAGCAACAATTACAAAGCCTTTCCCTGCTTCTCCAGCCCTGGCAGCTTCAATAGAGGCATTAAGCGCAAGTATATTAGTCTGGTCTGCAATAGATGTAATCTTGCTCATGCATCTTTTTATCTTGTCTGTTGCGTCCTGTAAGTCCTTAAAAGTACTTACCATTTCATCGAAATCTACTTTGACCTGCTGGGAATTATTTTTAAGCTCCTCCACTTCGCTCTGTGCCTGCTCCACTGAATGGGCAATTTCACTTCTTACCTGTGCAAATTCATTGGTAATCTCACCAATATTTGAAAAAGTCTGTCCAAAATCCTGCAGTTGGTCCTGAAAATTTTCCGCTTCGTTTATTACACCGCCAAAGGATGTGCTAACCATGCTAAGTTCCTTTAAGGAGTCGACCTCCTTCTGTACAAGCTCCCCATGATAATCCTTCAGGCTGTTCATCACAAACAATACGGGATACAGGCTCTTTTTTTCGCTTTTATCATTCTGACCGCTCTTTTTTTTAAACAGCATTTTATCCTCCTTCATTCGAAAGCCACACAGGTCATGGACTGGTTGACAAACTGGCCATTATAATGCTCTCCATATCCTACAAGACCCGCATGTGTTCCCAAAGCGCCCATTTCCTTCAAATATTCCCCAAAATAGCCATTTTCTGTAAATAACAAATACCGGAAAAGACAATTGACGGAAAAGACTGCCGAAACTTTTGGGAAGTCTTTGCGGATTGACTGGATGGTATTCTTTACAATCGCTTTATAATCTCCAAGCTCCAGCAGGATTAGCACATCAGAATCATTTACCTGCCGGAAACATGCAAGTGAATTTCCATTAACATCTTTTATGGAAATAATGCAGGTGTCATCTCCATTTATTTTTCCAAATGGATTTTTAAAAGTCTGGGTCAGAATTTCCTTATCAGTTACATTTAAAATACCCTTGTAAACCTGTTTGGCTGGTCTGCCATTTAATGCGCCAATTATGTAATTCGCCTTGTCTGTATGGGAGGCTATAAAACGGTAATCACCCATTTGATGGTAAATATTTTCTTTGTATGCTTTTACTCTGCCGTTATTGTTTCTTATCAGGGCATACGCCACAGCATCTTCGTATACTTTACCATTTGCAGATACCTTCCCGGCATCTCCTGTGCCCCCTACCAGGGAAATGTTTCTTTTTTTCAGAACTGCATTAATCGTTGTAAGTGCACATGCGTCATTTCCTGCACACAAATCAATACATATTGTGTCTTTCTGTGAACCGTTTATTTTCTGTACGTCCTGCTCCAGACGCGCAATATATTTTACAGGCATAACAGAAACCTGTTCCAGTACATTGGCTGCCGCACTGACACCATCATAAAAGGCTACTATACCCACACCTTTTTCTACCACTCTGGTGTCATAGCTCATTCCTATACAGCCAATACTTGGAGTCTGGGGGTATAACTTTTCTAATTCTTTTACATGTGTCTCAAACTGATCTGTATTGGAGAATAGCATAATCATTTGAGGGGACCGCAGTCCACGGACTGCTTCCTGTAAATTTCCATTTTGACTCATTCCAAAAAACTGTTTCACTGCATCGCCTCTTTTCGTATTTGATATGACCTTTTACATTATACTTTCCTTTAGGCAAAGCGTCAATCCTTATTGTCCAAAGCATACGTTTTCTATAACTTATTTTTTCTTTTTCTAAATCGTTTTCTCTTTTTTGTTGCAACACTGCAAGCTTTCAACATTCTCCGGGCATAAAAAAAACCTGCATTCCCATATGCTGGGAGATGCAGGATTTCCGCTGTCATATTTCCCTATTTTTTTACATTTAGTCACAACAAAGTTTTCTTTCACACAAAAAAGCAGTAATCTTATCAATAACATTTCTGTCGCTGGCGTCACATTTTAATCTTTGAGGCTGCGTAAGGTCAAGCGCAAACACCCCCAGAATTGATTTCGCATCTACAATCCTGTTGCCTGATCCTAATTCAAAATTTGCTTCTACCTTATTTACTTCATTCACAAAATCCCTTACCTGATCTGCATCGTCAAATTTAATAAGTACCTGCTGCATGAAAATTCATCCTTTCTTTATTTTATAGTTTTTTCTTTTTCTGATATTCAGAAATTATATCTCATGTTACAGTTTTTGAAAATTGGCAGTTTTCATAATAATTTTGGATTTTTTGCATCAAGTTGCGGACCGCGGCCCGGCAGCTGTATAAATTTTCACAGCATATCTCTTCGCCGGACCTGCCATTGGGCAGAGGTTACAAAATGAATTATTTATTTATACAGTTATAGAACTTTTTGCCCGGCATAAAGGAGGCGGCCGCATAATGCTCCAGAACATATTTTCTTAATATCCTGTGAAGTTAAAAACAGGTATACCATTTAGACAGCATACCTGTTTTTTGTTTTAATATTTCTTAACTTTTCATCTCCAGCTTACATCATTCCGCCCATACCAGCGCCGCCTGCAGGCATCGCAGGTACATCTACTTTGATATTAGCAACAACAGAATCTGTTGTAAGAATTGTTGAAGCTACGCTGGTTGCATTCTGCAGCGCACTTCTTGTAACTTTGGCGGGGTCAAGGATACCAGCAGAAACCATATCCACATATTCTTCCTTCAGAACATCAAATCCTGTACCTACTTCAGACTCTCTCACCTTATTAATAATTACACTGCCTTCAAGCCCTGCATTTGCCGCAATATGGAAGAGAGGAGATTCCAACGCTTTAAGTACAAGCTGCGCGCCTGTCTTTTCATCACCTGTCATTGTATCTGCCAGTTTTTCCACTTCTTTTG
>CAMUHA010000206.1 GCA_947088515.1 uncultured bacterium | reverse complement strand
TGCCTTTATGTATTTACAGACAGCGGCAAAACTTTGCTTTTTGCCATCTGTGCCAGTTACTGCTGTGTGATATGAATTAAAAGCAAAATGAATTATAGCATAAGCTTTTCCAAATGGAAATAGGCAAAATCCCGAAAAATTCAGCATTTCCAAGGCATTGCAAAAATTGTGGATAATGTGGAAACTGTGGATATAAAACGAATTTATTTAAGGCGGACCGGTAAATTCCTTTAAAAAAGCGCAAAGGAAAGGCATTTCCTCCTTATTAAAGTATCCACATATTCCGGCTCTGTACAAAGCGCCCTAATATGTGGATAATGTGGATAATTATTGTTTTAACAGATGATCCCCAATGTTTCCAATATCTCCGGCTCCCATAGTTATCAACAGGTCGCCGGCTGTACAATTTTCCAGAAGAAATTTTTCTATTTCTTCAAAAGAGGGGAAGTAGCTGCATTTTTTTCCAAGAGCTTCTATTTCCTTCTGAAGGTCCCTGGAGCTGATGCCAAGCGTATCTGTTTCTCTTGCAGGATAAATATCAGCCAGTACCACATGATCTGCACAGGAAAGGGCTTCGGCAAATTTCTTCATAAATGCCCTGGTCCTGGAAAATGTATGGGGCTGGAACAGACACCACAGGGATTTATGGGGGTAATTTGCGGCTGCATGTAAAGTTGCAGTAATTTCTGTGGGGTGATGCGCATAATCATCTATTATAACTGTTCCGTTTACAGCGCCCTTGTACTCAAAGCGGCGGCTGGTTCCGCAAAAACCGGATAAGGCTTCCGAAACACTGGAAAAGTCAACAGAAAGCAGGTCAGAAAGGGCAATTGCGGAAAGTGCATTATAAATATTGTGTTCACCGGGAACTCCTAAGGAGATGGGAGTGGAAGGGCCGTTCTTTCTTATTAAAAGGAAGCTGGCGCATCCTTTGTCGTCATAGCGGATTTGCTCCGGATGGTAATCGTAGTCTCCAGAGCTTCCATAAGTGATGACATGGCAGGCAAGACCTTCGGTAATTGTAGCTATTTCCGGAATTTCACCATTAATTATGAGAGCGCCGTCAGAGGGCAGAAGAAGGGCAAACTGACGGAAGGAATTACGAATATCATTGATATCTTTAAAAAAGTCCAGATGGTCTTCCTCTACATTAAGAATAATGCCTATTTTGGGGAAAAAGCTTAAAAAGCTGTTTGTATATTCACAGGCTTCCGTTACAAAGAGGCCGGAATGTCCGATGCGGAAGTTTCCGCTAATGGATTTTAAGATTCCCCCTACAGAAAGCGTTGGGTCTGCCTCTGCCTTTAACAGGATTTCGGATATCATGGAAGTTGTTGTGGTTTTGCCATGGGTGCCTGCCACAGCAACAGGCGTTTCGTAATTTTTCATCATCTGGCCAAGAAGCTGTGCGCGGGTAAGGGAAGGAAGGCCTTTTTGCCGCATGGCGGCAAACTCAGGGTTGTCAGGATGAATGGCGCTGGTATAAACGACCAGGTCAATTCCCTCTATTAAGTTTTCAGCCCTCTGCCCATAAAAAATAGTGGCGCCTTTTCTGACAAGAGCCTGGGTGAGGGGAGATTCCTTAGCATCGGAGCCGGAAACGGTAAACCCTTCATTAAGGAGAATTTCGGCAAGGCCGCTCATACTGATTCCGCCAATTCCAATAAAGTGTATGTGAATAGGGTGTTTGAAGTCTAACTGATACATAAAAAGTCCTCCGTCCGTAATAGTCTTGACCTAATTATATATAATTACACAATAATAAACAATGTTTTTTGTGAGCAGGCGGCAGGGGCATGTTGTTTTAATGTGGAAATTAAGAAATATTGTTGAATATAGACATAAAAACCATATTTATTGCGAATTATTTTGTAAATAATATTCACTTTAAAATAAATCTATGATATACTATTCATACATTTTATAAATGGTACCTAAAAAGAGGTGCGGCAACTAAAATTACTTGTAAGAGGTGATGACATGATTAAAAAAGAAATGATTGCCATGTTGTTAGCGGGCGGTCAGGGGAGCCGGTTGGGAGTGCTGACGTCAAAAGTGGCCAAGCCAGCGGTATCTTTTGGGGGGAAATACCGCATTATCGACTTTCCGTTAAGCAATTGCATTAATTCAGGGGTAGACACTGTTGGCGTTCTGACACAGTACCAGCCGCTGCGGCTGAATACACATATTGGAATCGGTATTCCGTGGGATTTAGACAGGAACATAGGAGGCGTGACGGTTCTTCCGCCTTATGAAAAGAGTTCAAACAGTGAGTGGTACACAGGCACTGCGAATGCAATTTATCAGAACCTGGATTATATGGAGAGCTTTAATCCGGAATATGTCCTGATACTTTCCGGAGATCACATATATAAAATGGATTACGAGGTTATGCTGGATTTCCATAAGGAAAAAGGCGCTGATGTGACAATTGCGGTTATGCCGGTTCCCATGGAAGAGGCAAAGCGTTTTGGCATTATGATTACGGACGGGGAAAGAAGAATTACTGATTTTGAGGAAAAACCGGAAAATCCCAGAAGCAATTTAGCGTCCATGGGGATTTATATTTTTAACTGGAAAACGTTAAAAGAAGCGCTTCTTTCAAACGCTGAACAGCCAAGGCTGGATTTTGGAAAGCATATTATTCCTTATTGCCACGAAGCTGGAAATCCTCTTTATGCCTATGAGTTTAACGGGTACTGGAAGGATGTGGGCACGCTGCATTCCTATTGGGAAGCTAATATGGAACTGATAGATATTGTGCCGGAATTTAACTTATATGAGGAGTACTGGAAAATATATACCAGAAGCGAAATTCTGCCGCCCCAGTTCCTTTCAGGTGAAGCTGTGGTGGAGCGGAGCATTATAGGAGAGGGAGCGGACATTTATGGAAAGGTGTATAATTCCGTAATCGGTTGTGGTGTGACGATTGGAAAAGATACAGTTGTCCGCGACTCTATTATTATGAACAACACAGTAATTGGCGATGGATGTGAACTGAATAAGGCAATTGTGGCGGAGAATGTTACAATTAATAACTATGTAAAGCTTGGCGTTGGGGAAGAAGCGCCTAACGAGACGGACCCGCAGATTTACAGTAATGGAATTGTCACCATAGGTGAAAAGAGCGTTATACCGGAGGGCATTTCGGTGGGGAAAAATACCTGTATTTTTGGAGTAACCACCAAAGAAGATTACACAGATAACTGGCATGCAGGCGGAAAAACTTTGATTAAGGCGGGTGATGAACATTGAGAGCGATTGGTATAATATTAGCAGGTGGAAACAGTTACAGGATGAAGGAGCTCTCACGGAAGAGAGCCGTGTGCGCGATGCCCATTGCAGGCAGTTACCGTAGCATTGACTTTGCGCTTAGCAATATGACAAATTCCCATATTCAGAAGGTGGCAGTGTTTACACAGTATAATGCAAGGAGCTTAAATGAGCATTTAAATTCCTCTAAATGGTGGGATTTTGGCCGTAAACAGGGAGGACTATATGTGTTTACCCCTGCGGTTACTGCTGAGAGCAATTTCTGGTACAGAGGAACCGCAGACGCGATTGCCCAGAACCTTTCTTTCCTCAAGAACAGCCACGAACCTTATGTGGTAATCACATCAGGCGATGGTATTTACAAGCTGGATTATAATAAAGTTTTGGAATACCATATTGATAAGAAAGCGGATATCACTGTTGTGTGCAAAGACATGGGTGAGGATATAAATGTGGAACGGTTCGGCACCATTAAGATGAACGAGGAAAGCCGGATTGAAGAATTTGAAGAAAAGCCTGTAGTGGCAAAGTCTAATACGATCTCCTGCGGAATCTATGTTGTCAGAAGACGGATGCTGATAGAAATGATAGAAAAGTGTGCGGAAGAGGACAGATATGACTTTGTCAAGGACATTCTTATCCGTTACAAAAATATGAAAAGAATTTATGGCTATAAGATTAAGGAATACTGGAGAAATATAGCCACAGTGGAAGATTATTTCAGCACAAACATGGACTTTTTGAAAGCGGAAACAAGGGATTATTTCTTCCGTCAGTACCCGGATATCTATTCAAAGGTGGATGACCTGCCGCCTGCCAAGTACAATCCAGGCTCCCAGGTCAGAAATAGCCTGATCTCCAGCGGTTGTATTATTAATGGTACTGTGGAGAATTCTGTTATCTTCAAGAAGGCGTATGTGGGAAATAATTGCTATATCAAGAACTCCATCATTTTGAATGATGTATATATTGACGATAATACACATATTGAGAACTGCATTGTAGAAAGCCGTGACACGATAAGGGCAAATTCCTATTATGCAGGAACAGACGGAATTAAAATAGTAGTAGAGAGAAATGACAGGTATGTCATCTGATGAGATGGCACGAAATTAAGAAACATCATGGCTTGTCTGAGCCGGAGGGTATTTCGTGAGGTGTCTCAACGTAAGTGAGAGGTCGTACTAAGGGGGAAGAGAAATGCAAATTACAGATGTTCGGGTAAGGAAGATTACCAAAGAGGGCAAGATGCGCGCCATCGTTTCCATTACCATTGATGAGGAGTTTGTAATCCACGATATCAAGGTAATTGAGGGCGACAAAGGACTATTTATCGCAATGCCCAGCAAAAAGGCCACGGATGGTGAATACAGAGACATTGCCCATCCTATAAACTCATCTACGAGGGATCGAATACAAACGATTATTCTTGAAAGGTACCAGCAGACAGCGCTGGAACCAGAAGAGTAAGAATAAAAACAAAAAAGAGGCTGCTGCACAAACAATTGGAAAATTGTGAGTGCAGCAGCTTCTTTTTTGTGGTAAAATACTGTGAAAATGCCAACGCGCCAATTTGCAGGCGCTGACAGCATTGAGAAACTCTCTATTGGTGCAGTATTGCAGGCGATGCCTGCGATATGCGGGTTATAATAATAGAACTTAGAAAGGGAAAAAATGTTTATAATTGCAGGACTTGGAAACCCAAAAAAGGAATATGATAATACCAGACATAATATAGGATTTGCCATGATTGATGTATTGTCGGATAAATATGATATTTCTGTTATGAGTATCAAACACAGGGCCATGACTGGAAAGGGAATAATAAATGGTCAGAGAGTGATTCTGGCAAAACCGCTGACTTTTATGAATGCCAGCGGAGAGAGCATACGCCCCTTGGCTGATTACTACAAGATAGATTTTGAGACGGAGCTGATAGTGGTTCTGGATGATATTACACTGCCGCCGGGGCAGATAAGGATAAGGAAGAAGGGAAGCGCTGGCGGACATAATGGGCTGAAAAACATTATTGGACATTTGGGCAGCGAGAATTTTCACAGAATACGGATAGGCGTTGGAGAAAAACCGAAAGGATATGACCTGGCAGATTATGTGCTGGGACACTTTTCGGAAGGGGAAAAGACTTTGATGGAAGAGGGAACCATTAAGGCTATAAAAGCGGTGGAAATGATGCTGGCAGGAGAAACTGACCAGGCTATGAACGAATTTAACAGAAAGGTTTTGGCAGAATAATTAGACGAAACTGTGAGGGCAGGACAACATGAGGGTATTGACGGCGCCTTTGGAAGAACTGGGAGAATTTGAAGAGATTAAGAGGAAGCTGAAAGAAGAAGGGAGCTGCATCGCGCTTACGGGCTGTATGGAATCCCAGAAGCTTCATATGATAAACGGACTTGGCGATGGGTTTAAGAACAGGCTCATCGTTACTTTCAGCGATTTAAGGGCAAAAGAGCTTTTGGAAGACTACAGGTTTTATGATAAAAACGTTGCCGTAT
>CAMUHA010000205.1 GCA_947088515.1 uncultured bacterium | reverse complement strand
AATTGCATAATTCACATTCTGTTCCTCTATTATATTTCCTCTCATTGATAATTCTGTCAGTTCCTGAATAACCGCCTTTGCCTTTTTTACATGGAAGGCGCTGCCTGTAATCCGTATTTCCCCGTTCCTGTCAACAATTGACACCTGCAGCTGCTCCTCAAGTTTTTTTATATGTCTGTCAAATTGTCCAAAAACATTTTGCTGGTCCCTGGCAGGTACCTTTATTATATCAGAAAATTCTTCCATCTGTTTCTCCTGCAAATTTTAATGGTCAGGTATCCGTATCCTGCTCTGTCTCTTCTTCCTCTGACTGTATCTGCTGTATCTTTTTTGCAGTTCCGGTCTTCTCCACTGCAAGAAAATCCACCTTCATCTGCCATATCCCGGAAGCTTTACTAATTGTAACATTTTTTTCTATAATTTGAACCCCTTTTTCCTGTAAAGTTTCAATAAATTTTTGTATTTTTATTTCAAATATTTCTTTCACTTCATCTTTGGTATAAATTTTTTCCTCTGTTATATATTCTCTCATAAGGTCATGACCAAAATAAACAGGAAGATAATAATTCCCAAACAGTTTTATCTGCGTCTTTTCTTCCATGACATCCCACTCATCATACTGTTTTCCTGGTATTGAAACCTTTACCTTTTTTGTTCCAAACATGATAAAAGGATATTTTTTTTCACTCCCTGTATAATTTTTTTGCTCATGTTTTTCCTCAACTTCTTCTTTCATTGTATATAAACATCTTAACATAATATCCGCATCGGCATTACAATATTCATAACGTTTGACGGTTCCATCTTCATTTAAAATAGGAATACAACCCTCTACAAGAACGTCTCCTTTACTTACAATGGTTCCTGCGGTCACTTTGGGTACCCCGCTGCGTGTCACTATGCTGACAACCTCCCCCTCTTTGTCTGCAACCAGATTCATCCCTTCTCCCGCTGCCGCATCAGACTTTTTTTCCTCTATCGTAATCAAGTCATTTTCTTTAATCCGTATCAGCAGCCTTGTACCATCTATCTGGGCAGAAGTCCATGTGACAATATCAAACTGGTTTCTAATTGCCTTTTCCAGCGCTTCTATCTCCACATCTTTCTTTTTCATTCCCACCCATATACCACTTTCTTCCAGAAAATCCTGAAAAACGTCTGTGGTTACATAGTAGTTTCCGTCAATCTCCACAGCCCAGATAAATCCTGACATCCAGACCCAAAATATCAGACTGCCCAAAAGTCCAAACATAAATATTCTTCGTTTCCATATCCGTGTAGAAAGAAAGGGCAGTCCATAACGTTTTGTTATGACTACCCTGGTGCCTGTTTTTCTGGTAATTCCCCTAAGCTTGTAAAATCCCTTAAGGCTTATTTTCATAGTATAATAGTCACCATGGTTTTCCACATCCCAGAGAAATATATTATGGTTACTGCACAGATTCATAAACCTTTCCGGCGAAAAGCCATAAACCCTGATTGCCAGATACCCCTTAATATAACGAATAACCTGTATCATACCCTTACCCCCGCATATAGCAAGCTGCGCTTATCATATTTCACAAATAGCAAATTTGGAAGTTTACCTTCAAACTTTATTTCCAAATAGCACACTTGCTGTCTTATTCCGGTTTTTACATAAGGTAACGGACAGAATCTATCCATCCGCCAATCCTCATGTCTTCATTGGTATAATAAATAATAGTAAGCCGTCTTCCGCAGATTTCTATTTTACAGTTTTTTCCCTGCAGCAGAATCATCTGGCTGGTATATTCTATAATTCCTTTATAATTCTCTATAAAAGCATCTGTATTTCCAGTAAGGGTAACAATAGATGCGCCCAAAACAGAATCCTTGGGAAGCTTTAAGGATTCCACCACAAGTTCTTTGCCGGAGGTTCGTTTTGCATCCTCCCTGTCTTGTCTGGTTCTATTCCAGTTTCTTCCAGATTTCCGTCTCATCTCTTTCCCCGCTTTCTCTATACCATACTATATGAGAAAGGAACAAAAGCTATGCCTATTTTACAACTCCAATTATCATGGGGCCTTCTTTTTTCTTATGTTCTCCTATCTGATAGGCCTTCGCAAGCCTTCTGCCTGCTTCTTCTATTTTATCCTGACAGTTGCCATAGAGTGTTGCAAGCGTCTCTCCTTTTTGGACATATGCTCCCATTTTTTTATTTAGCATTATTCCAGCGGAAAGGTCAATTACACTTTCCTTTGTTTCTCTTCCGCCTCCTAAAATCAGAGAACATATTCCCACTTCATCACAAACCAGACGTTCAATATATCCATCTGCAGAAGCATATACCGGATATGACAATTCTGCCCTTGGCAAAAGCTCTGGCTGATATACCATTTTTTCATCCCCCCCCTGGGCCCGGACAAATTGTGCCAGTTTATCAAGCGCCCTTCCGTCTGAAATTACCTGTCTTAACATACTCTGTCCCTCTTCTTCTGATTTTGCCACTCCTCCAAGCAACAGCATAAAAGACCCAAGAGTAAGGCACAATTCGGTAAAATCTTTTGGACCTTCTCCTTTCAATGTATCAATTGCTTCCTTTACTTCCAACGCATTTCCCACTGCAAGCCCAAGAGGCTGGTCCATATCAGATACTACTGCAATGGTATTGCGCCCAGCTCCCCTGCCAATGCACACCATTTCTTCTGCAAGCGCAAAGGCATCCTCCTTCTTTTTCATAAATGCGCCGCTTCCTGCTTTCACATCCAAAACAATGGCATCCGCACCAGCTGCCAGTTTCTTGCTCATTATAGATGAGGCAATCAAAGACATATTGTCCACAGTCGCTGTCACATCCCTAAGTGCATATAGTTTTTTGTCTGCCGGCGCCAAATCTTTTGTCTGTCCCATAATTGACAGCCCAATCTCATTTACATTTCTGATAAACTGCTCTGTAGTGATTCCCGCAGTGAACCCCTGAAAGCTTTCCAGTTTATCAATTGTTCCGCCTGTATGACCCAGCCCTCTGCCACTCATCTTTGCAATTTTTACGCCGCAGGCCGAAACCATAGGCGCAAGGGCAAGAGATGTCTTATCTCCCACACCCCCTGTACTGTGCTTATCTGTTTTAATTCCTTTAATGGCGGACAAATCCAGTATCTCCCCACTATGAGCCATGGCCATGGTAAGGTCCAGGGTTTCTTCCCGGTTCATTCCTTTAAAGTAAATGGCCATCATCATGGCTGACATTTGGTAATCTGGTATTTCTCCTTTTGTATAACCATTAACCATATAATCAATTTCTTCTCTGGCAAGAATACCGCTATTTCTCTTTTTTATAATTAAATCATACATTCTCATACCCGGCGCCTCCATACTTTTTCTGCCTGACTAAAAACGTTTGCTAATACTTATCATAGCTGCCACAAAACACAACATTATCAAACTTTCTGTATATATTCTAATAAAAAAGTATATTTTCCTTTCAGCTTCATATACTTTTTACTGGTGCAGTTTTGCAGGGTTTAACAACTAGAGTACAGGAGATGCAGACATGAAGAATTTAAAGTTTTTCATAATAATTGGAATTATTATTGTATTGGTCACAGGCTCCCTTTCCCATTTTTTATATAGCTGGTCAGGAAATAATTATATTATTGGCCTGTTTGCCCCAATTAACGAGTCTGTATGGGAACATATGAAATTATTATTTTTCCCTATGCTGACCTATTCATTATTTATGATTTTTAGATTTAAAGAAACCTGCCCATGTGTTACTTCCTCATTCCTGTTTGGAACTTTAACCGGGACATGGCTCATTCCTTCTCTCTACTATGCCTATACCTGTATTCTTGGAAAAAATATCTTTCTTTTAGATATCATTACGTTTATTTTCAGTGTTATACTCTCATTTTGGCTCACCTACAAGCTTTCTTTATCCTGCAGGCTTAAAGCTTATACCCATTTACTGGTTGGATTAATATTTATTCTCTTTATCTGTTTTGTGATATTTACTTACCATCCACCAAACGCCAAAATTTTTCGTTCTCCAACTGTTTGACCAAGCAAAAACAGAAAACGATACGACTTCTTCCACCAGCTTATTCTGATAACACTACATCCTGTTTCAACCTTACGTTCTTGAAACTCATCTCATTTCTTTTGCCATAAACAATACATGACTACAATCTTGAAAGCCATTTTTTTGATAAAAGACACGCGCAGGTGCATACTTATTAGTAGACAAAGTTATTCCTGCAAATCCTTTTTCTTTTACATACATCTCAATCTGCCTTATCAGCATTAAGCCATAGCCCATATGTTGCCGCTCTGGTTTGACAAACATTTCTTCCACAAAAATTTCGCTATTATTCCACCATACTTTTTCATGTGCAAATATGCCGGCAATAATTTCTTTTTCATCCACTAAAACATATCCTACGAATTTTTTCATCTCAAAAAAATCATTAAGATATTCTATTGCCGCTTTTTTTGTCCAGCGACATTGCCATAGTTCATTATTGTACACACTACACAATATATCTGCACATACAGCTATGTCGCCTTGCTCCATTTTTCGAATAGTCATTTTATTCCTCCATACCTATCTCTTTGTCTGCACCATTTCTCGCATCACCTTTCATCTAATTTATATTTTATCACAGTTCATACAAACAAACATAATAATCTGATAAAAGCTTTTCCGTTGCTGCGTTTATATCATACCCAAATGCGAAAACAGGTCCATGGATTCTATCTCTGTATCAAATTATAATCTGCCGCACAGTCCATTAATCCATCTATCACAGTCCTAAAGTTTACGCCATACTTTTTTGCTTTATCACAGTTCATCCATAAATTATGCCTTGCAGAGATATCTTCTAATATTACTTTTTTATCCAATAATTCAATGAATTCTTGAGTAATATCATACATTGATTTTGTAGTTTCGCTTCCAAAATTATATACACCGCCTGGTAGAGCAATCGCTTTTTCCATGTTCTTTGCGACTTCTTTCAAATAAGTAATCCCCCTGAACTGTCTGGAACTAAATGAGACAATTTCTTTTGCATTTATAATATTCATAAAGTAATTGGATTTTTTCAAATAGTAATCATACATCCATTCAGCACACAGCATAACTGCATCCGGATTCATGTCTAATACCCTCTGCTCCATTTCTAACTTATGTTCTGCATATACATTTCCTGGTTTTACAATATCCTCCTGATATGGTCCTTCCTCGTTGCATCCGCTATAAACCTGGTCAGAACTAAAGCAGATTAATTTCCTGTTCTTGGATGCTTTTGCAATAAAAAGCGGAATTTGCACATTAACATAATAAGAAGCATCCGGATCAGCCTGACATGCCCCTATATCTGAAATAGCTGCAGTATGAATAATAATTTCCGCGTCGTTTTCTCCGATTATGCGGTTCACATCTTCTTGCGTTACATTGCGAAGTGACGGAGCAGCAGCTGTATTCTTACACATCTCCATTATTTTATGACCAACGAATCCATTTGCCCCTGTAACAAGTATCATTGAACCCTCCAAAATCATTATTTTAAATCATCTAAATCCTATGAAATTCTGCAGGCGCCATCTGACGGATGGTTTTTCCAGTCGGCTACCGTCATTTTCAGATAGGTCTGCCAGCCGCCTCTGTGGGCATTAAGATGCCGAAGTCTCATTTCCTGTTCTTTCATCTGAAAAAGGGAAAATGGTATGGCTGTGTTCATGGGGGGATTTACTGATTCCGATTTTACAATAAAATACCTAAATTGTGTTTCTACCGCTATAGCTTACTTCAAAAATTCATCAGCACATGATATACCTAAATAAGATAAAAGAATCA
>CAMUHA010000204.1 GCA_947088515.1 uncultured bacterium | reverse complement strand
CTTACCGTATCAGACATACCCATTGATGAGCTTGACAATATTCTCTCACAGTCTGTGTCAAACGGTGTCAATACGATCCAGTCCATCACTTACCAGGCAAGTAAATATGACGAAAGCTATCAGGCTGCTTTAACCGCCGCCATAGAATCCGCTCGCCGGAAAGCACAGACCCTTGCCCAGGCAGCCGGATGCAACATAGGAGCTGTAATCAGTATTCAGGAAACCAGCGGCTATACACAGGCCCGGTATTCTGACAATGCCCTTGCCAATACTTACCGTTCCTCTGCAAAGATGGAAGCGCTTACAGATACGGCCGGTATTATGCCAGGAGAAATCCAGGTGGAGGCTTCCATTGTAGTCCAGTACCAGCTTTATTAAAATTATATATTATTGTATTTTGGGCGCCTCTCACTTACTGCACAATTATATTTGAAGCGCTCAAAGGGCAGGCATCCAAAGCTTTTTAAAAACCCTCTCCGGATGCCTGCCCTACCATTTTTCAGCTTCTAAGCCTGGTAATAAAATCACGTATTTTTTCCAAAGCAGTTTTCAGGCTTTCCAGAGAATACGCATACGAAATTCTTAAAAATCCTTCTCCACAATCTCCAAAGGCCGTACCAGGCACCACGGCCACCTTTTCTTCCGCCAGCAGCCTGTTTGCAAATTCCTCACTGGTCATCCCAAACTCTTTGATACATGGGAATACATAAAACGCTCCATATGGCTCAAAACACGAAAGTCCCATTTCCTTAAAAGAATGCATCAAAAATTTTCTTCTCTGGTTATAAGCCTCCCGCATCATTGCCACATCTTCATCCCCATTGCGCAGCGCTTCCACTGCCGCATACTGACTGGTGGTTGGCGCACACATAATGGCAAACTGATGGATTTTTAACATTTGCTCCATAATTGCAGCAGGCGCACAGGCATAGCCAAGGCGCCATCCCGTCATGGCATATGCTTTGGAAAAGCCATTAATAAGAACGCATCTTTCCTGCATTCCCGGAAGGCTTGCAATCGATACGTGCTTATCCTTATAAGTAAGCTCCGCATATATTTCATCAGAAATAACAAAAATGTCTTTTTCAATAATTACTTCCGCTATTGCCTCCAGGTCTTTTTGTTCCATAATTGCTCCTGTTGGGTTATTGGGAAAAGGCAAAATAAGAACCTTTGTCTTATCTGTAACAGCATCCAAAAGCTCTTTCGCTGTTAGCCGGAACTCATTTTCCTCTTTCAGCTCAATAATAACAGGTTCTGCCCCCGCAAGAATCGCACATGGTTCATAGGACACATAGCTGGGCTGGGGAATCAATACCTGTTCTCCCGGATTAATCATGGCGCGAAGCGCAATGTCAATGGCCTCTGAACCGCCTACCGTGACAATTACTTCCTTATCCTCATTATATGATATCCCCTGGGTTCTTTTTATGTATCTGGCAATCTCCACTTTTAATTCTTTTAGGCCCGCATTAGAAGTGTAAAAAGTCCTTCCTCTTTCCAGGGAATAAATTCCCTCATCCCTCACATGCCATGGTGTGTCAAAATCCGGTTCTCCAACGCCAAGAGAAATTGCATCCTCTATCTCGTTTACAATATCAAAAAACTTCCGTATGCCAGAGGGTTTAATAGAAACAATCTTATCTGCTAAAGGATTTCTCATGGCGTCACCTTCTCCCTTGTATCTTCAGGTTTTTTGGCAAGTATGGTGCCATGATCCTTGTATTTCTTTAATATAAAATGAGTCGCTGTGCTTAAAACCCCTTCCAGCGTAGAAAGCTTATCCGAAACAAAACTGGAGACGGCTTTTAAAGATTTTCCTTCCAGAGTCACCAAAAGGTCATATCCTCCCGAAATCAGATATACGCTGTTCACTTCTGGATATTTATAAATTCTTTCTGCAATATTGTCATACCCCTGTCCTCTCTGCGGCGTTATACGCACTTCAATCAGGGCAGTTACCTTTTCAATGGAAGTCTTTTCCCAGTCAATCATCGTATGATAACCGCAAATGACCCCTTCTTCCTCCATTGCTTTAAGCTCATTGGCAACCGTAATCTCCTCTACGCCCAGTATAACAGCCAGGTCTTTGATATTTATCCTGCTGTTTTTTTCTATAATCGCTAAAATCTGCTCTCTCATAAAAAAGCCTCCCTCTTATAAAAATAGTCTGTGTATTTCATCTGATACCGGAGGTCCCAGATATCTTACTTCCTCCCTGTTAACTACTATTTTATCATTACTTTCATTCATCTGTCCAATAACCGCTGCCGGAATGTCCTTTTCGGCAAGCAGTCTGACAAGCTTCCCGCCCTCTGTTGTCACCATAAGAAGCATTCCGCCTGACAAAATCTCATAAGGATTTAAATTATAAAATTCACAGACCTCAATGGTTTCCTGTCTTATTGGAATTTTTTTAATATCCACACAAAGTCCGGCGCCCAGCTTTTGGGAAACCTCCCACAAAGCGCCAAAAACACCGCCGCATCTTACATCATGCATCGCATAAACGCCGGACTTAAGGGCTATGGCCGCCTCCGGCGCCACAGACAGATATTTTCCCTGCTCCCTCGCCTTTGCTATAAGTCCAGCCGGATAACGCTTCAAAAGCTCCGACTGTCTCTCTCCGGCAATAAGGAATGCGCCTTCCATACCGGCCCATTTGCTAGCCACAATTTCCAAATTCTCCGGCCTGCCACTATACTCCTCTTTAGAGACAACGTTCCCGAACACCGTTGCCGAAACCACAAACGTTTCCACACCACCGCTTACCTCTGTATGGCCTCCTGCAATTTGTATATTCAGCTCTTTACAGCACATCTGCGCCTGTCCCATCAGCTCTTTTAAAAGCAGTTCCTCCGCCTGTACAGGCAATGTTAAGGCCAGGGATGCAGCAACAGGAAGCGCACCGGATGCTGCCAGATTATTGGCGGCTGCCATAACCGCCAGGTATGCTGCCTCCTTAACAGGCAACGCTACTGTTTCCGTGGAAAATGCAAGTATCCCTTTCTTTTCTTTAAAGTCCTGCCCCCATGACAAAAAGGCGCAGTCCTCACCAACGCCTGCACCTTTAAGCACTTCATCCCTATGAGTTTGTATCTGTCTTAGTACTGAACGCTTTAATATGCTTTCAGATATCTTTCCTGGTTTCATAGCTTTCCTTTTCCTGTAAGCGGCGCAACGGCCGCTTCACAGCCAACGCCGCTATTTTTCCACAGGCGCTATCAGTTTGTCTTAAATTGCCATGCAAGCCGTTCTCTACTGTGCCGGAACTTCCCCTGCGGGAGGCGCCGCTTCCACAGGCGCCGTCCCCTCTGGCGGCGCTGGCGCTGCTCCATCTACAACCGGAATTGTGCCATCTGCAGGCAGAACCGTGCCATCTGCAGGCAATGGAGCTCCCTCTGCCGGAGGCAATGCAGCCCCTGCTGCAAGAGCGGCCGAAACGTTCTTCACATGGTCAATATTATTGGTGGCAATTGCCGCCATAATCTGTTCATAAATAACCGGGTCTTCTGTCGCAACACCTACTGTGGCTGTCCTTGGAGTCATTTTATATGAACTGGAATTAATTTTCTCCCGGCTTACTTCCACCCCGTTTTCCGTTACTACCTTCCAAAGGTTTGCCGTATAGCCGATATGCGCTGACTGCACAGAAATAGACCCCACCGGCATGGAAGCGCTGGTATATATCACTTCCGTATCAGGAGCTGTCTTACTGACTACCTCGCTTTCATACCGCACCTTGTGGCCGCTGTCCCTGCTCTCCTGTCCATAAATGGTAAACGTAATATGTTTATCATCTGTTGTCACCCCTTCAATGTAAATGGGAGCGCCTGTATTATTTACAAACCGAAAATCTTTGCCGGAAGATTCTGCAATCGCCGCATCAGCTGATGGGTCAACATAGGTCACTATCATAGAGTGATTGTGTCTTTCTGTAACATCAAGCTCTGACAGCAGAACGGCATTGTACAAGGTTGTTGAAACCTGACAGATTCCTCCTCCTAAACTGTCAACCACTTTACCATTCAGGTAAGAGGCTGCCATATAATATCCGTTATCCTGTGAAAAGGGTGAAACCGCCTCGTAAGTGGAAAATTCATCTCCCGGATAAATTGTTGAACCGTTAATAAGGGCACATCCGTTCCGCACATTAGCGCTTCTTGATGTATTGGAAGTTCGGAAGCTGGTTGTAAAAGTGCCAAGCACATCCTTCACTTTAGCAAGCTCTTCCTCCGTCCCCCTTGGCTCGTCCACTGTAATTGCAAGCTCCAAAGAAGCCTTCTCCCTGTCCCAGTCTCCCGTCAGGAAATCATGTATCTGATTTGCGGAAAGTTCCTCATCCACAACCTTGCCAGTCTGTCCAGGAATTACCACAAAAGCGCCGTTTTGCCTTGAAAGCGTGGCGTCCGCTGCTTCCTGGTTATAAATGGAACACTGCTCAGTTAAAATTTGTTTGATCCGTTCTTTATCAACAGTAAATTCCAGATTATATACTTTATTTTCATACTGTAAATCCTTGGCAGCCTTGTAACGCTGTACTACATTGCCTGTCTGCCCGATTTTGGCTGCCTCCTCTAAAATTTCCTGATTGGACCAGGATAGTCCCACGTCAGCCGGCGTAATTACCACTGTGTTCCCATCCACAGCCATCAAAGTAATCTCTTTACCACATACGCCGTCCACATAATACTCCACCATATCCATGGCTTCCTTTACCGTCTTTCCCTCCAGAGACATATCCTCCACATAAATGCCGGACAATATCCTGTTTTCCTCCTGGGCGCTCACCTTCATTCCCAGAGTCCCTGCTAAAAACAGAGTTAAAAAAAGACAACTGATTCCCTTCACTGCTTTCTTCATTACTTATACCCTCCGCATACCGCCTGCCTTGTCCGCGATATTACCCCATTCGGGGATTACCTCATAAATAATATTTGCTTTAATATAGAAAAGATGCTATAGTTGGAATGATCATAGCAAGTACAAGCAGAACAATAATAATTGATGACACAATTTTTTTACTTTTTTTGCTGTAAATATTAAACATTTTGCCCTCCCAAAATACTTATCTTTGAAAGGATATTATATATGAAATTACCCTTTTTTGCAAGTTTTATCGTATTTTGCCTATGGCTGGGATTTGACCTTCACAGGCTGCGCAACAAGGAAGCAAAATCTGAACAGAATTTCTGGGAAAAAGAATCCGCCGCCAACCGAACCAGACGCAAATCTTTAGACGGACTTGACTATATACAAATTCCCTTTGAAACGCTGCCTATGGATACTCTTTCAGATGACCCTGTTATCGCGGAGTGCCATGAAACTCTGCATATTCTTTCCAAGTCGCCTATCGTAAACTTTACCGGCATAAGCAACACGGATTTAAAGCTTATGTACGGCGCTCCCAACATAGATATTTTATCACGTTATGACCAAAGCTATACCAACCTTGTACGCACTCTTCAGAAAATGGCTGAAACCCTTTATGAAAAAGGATACCCGGATGAGGCATGCCAGGTATTGGAATTTTCTGTAAAAACACATACCGACATTAGCGCGTCTTACAGACTGCTTGGCACAATTTACAAAGAAAAGGGGCAGACTGACAAAATCACTTCTCTGATTCCTGTTGTCAAAAGCCTCAATACCAGCCTTTCAAAACATATTGTCAGTATACTGGAAGAACTGCAAAGCTCCCCTTAGCCGCCTTATACTATCTTATGCAGCTTATCCGGCAGATATAACTATTAAAAATTATCAAAAAGGGGCTATCGGGAAATAGATAGCTCTACACAGGGGCAGGTGTGATTCATAT
>CAMUHA010000203.1 GCA_947088515.1 uncultured bacterium | reverse complement strand
TCAAAACTCAAAATACAATAGATTTATACTGAATTACCACGACAAACGCATGAGTAAATAAATTGTGAACAAAAGTATCCACTATATGTTATAATTAAAATAAAACATATAATGGATATGGTGCAGTTACTGGAATGAGGACTGCCTTAGACAGTATATCGAATGAAAAGGGTGGTTGTATGTGGCTGAAGTAGATGGGAAATTGGCAGGAAGTGTGATTTATCTTTGTGGGCAAGGAGAAGTTTACAATCAGGTAAAGTGGCCTAAAGAAATACCAGGTGACAATGTATATGTGATTCATGTATTGGCAGTCCAACCGGATTTTTTAAGAATGGGAATAGGAACAGCGCTTCTTGAGTATGCGTGCAACATGGGAATAAAAAATGGAGTGGGAGCAGTGCGGCTTGATGTGTATGAGAAAAATTTTCAGCTATACATCTATATGAAAGCTGTGGATTTTCGTATCGGGGGACCATTGATTTGGGGCTGGAAGAATCGTATGGTTTAAAGTGGTATCATGTTTATGAAAAACTTTTAATCCCGATATAAATGACTTGGAGAAAGCATCTTTGGCGGGCGGATATAAATAATAGTAAATTTGACATTTGCGGAGGAGACATTATGCTTGAAAATATACCATCTCAAACAATTATGACTGAATTGCTCGGACAATCTTTGTATGAAGTTTGGCAATTGTTATGTTCGGCTATTGATGAAAAATATGATATGGAACGGTTATGGAATACTGGTGGTAAGAATTGGACTTACGAGTATAAATATCGCAGAGGAGGAAAAAACCTTTGCAGCTTATACGCAAAAAGTAATTGCGTCGGTTTCATGATTATTTTTGGGAAAGATGAAAGAGCAAAATTTGAAAATATAAGGGACACTCTTTCTAATGCTGTTTGCAGGCGATATGATGAAGCCCAAATCTATCATGACGGAAAATGGGTAATGTTTGAACCGACTGATATGACGGAACTAGATGATTACATGAAATTGCTTGCTATTAAAAGAAGACCGAATCGGAAATAACAATTTAAGGTCTTTTTTATTCAGGCCGGATACCATGATAATGCACGCTCGTAAATTTACAGGTGCGCTTTTAGCATATGTCAGTGAAAATGTCTGGCGCTGTTGTTTGTCCGGATGTTTAAGACAAAATAAAAGGGCAGTTTGTGTAGTATACACAAAAACACAAATAATTTCCATGTTGAAGAGCAAATAGTCTTGTGCTATAATGAATCGATTAAGCAAAAGATTATGAAAGAAAGGGAACAGGACTACATGAAGGCATTTTTAATTCTGGAGGACGGCACTGTTTTTACGGGAGTGAATATCGGCGCTGTCCGGGAAATTATCAGTGAAATTGTGTTTAATACCTCCATGGCAGGCTATCCGGAGGTTCTAACGGACCCCTCCTATGCAGGGCAGGCGGTCTGTATGACCTATCCTCTGATTGGCAACTATGGGGTATGTCTTAAGGATATGGAGTCGGTAAAGGCGTGGCCGGATGGCTTTATTGTAAGGGAATTATCCCGGATGGCAAGTAATTTCCGCAAGGATATTACTATCCAGGAATTTCTTTTAAGGCAGGATATCCCCGGTATTGCAGGAATTGACACCCGCACCCTTACCCGTCTTTTACGGGAAAAGGGCACCATGAATGGCATGATTACCACTAACGAAAACTACGATCTGAATTCAATTCTTCCTCAATTAAAAAACTACACCACTGGCAAAGTGGTTGAAAAGACAACTTGTTCCCACAGATACGAAATAAAAGGCACAGGAGGCGGTTCCCACAAAAAAGTGGCGCTGCTTGATTTAGGAGCCAAAAACAATATTGCATTATCACTTTCTAAAAGAGGGTGCGATGTGACAGTTTACCCTGCCCTAACGAAGGCGGAGGATATAATTAAGGATGGCCCGGATGGTATTATGTTAAGCAACGGACCAGGTGACCCAAAGGAGTGTGCCGGAATTATTGCGGAAATTAAGAAACTTTATGATACAGATATCCCGATTTTTGCTATCTGTCTGGGACATCAGCTTATGGCTCTGTCAGTGGGGGCGGATACTTTTAAAATGAAGTATGGGCACCGGGGCGGCAATCATCCTGTAAAGGATCTGGCTAACGGGAGAGTATATATTTCTTCACAGAATCACGGATATGTGGTGGATGCGGACAAGATTGACCCGAAGGTGGCGGTTCCTGCGTTTGTCAATGTCAATGACGGCACAAATGAAGGACTTTCTTATACAGGCAAAAGCATTTTTACAGTACAGTTCCACCCGGAGGCATGCCCTGGCCCTCAGGATTCCGGGTATTTGTTTGACAGATTTATCAAAAATATGGAGGAGAGGAAAAATGCCTAAAAATCCAAATGTGAAACGAGTGATGGTGATTGGCTCCGGTCCCATTGTGATTGGACAGGCAGCAGAATTTGACTATGCAGGAACCCAGGCATGCCGTTCTTTAAAGGAAGAGGGTGTGGAGGTGATTTTGGTCAATTCTAATCCTGCCACCATTATGACAGACAGGAACATTGCGGATAAAGTTTATATTGAGCCGCTGACTACAAGGGTCTTAGAGCAGATAATAGAAAAAGAAAAGCCTGACAGCATTCTGCCAACATTAGGAGGGCAGGCAGGGCTTAACCTTGGAATGGAGCTGGCAGAATCCGGTTTTCTTGCCTCACACAATGTCAGACTTCTTGGAACGACTGCTGCAACGATTAAGAAGGCGGAGGACAGACAGGAATTTAAAGACACGATGGAAAAAATCGGAGAGCCCTGTGCTGCTTCTACTGTGGTGGAAACGGTGGAGGAAGGAGTGGCCTTTACAAAAACCATTGGCTATCCGGTAGTGCTTCGCCCGGCATATACCCTTGGGGGTTCCGGTGGCGGAATTGCCCACAATCAGCAGGAGCTTGAAAGTATATTGGAAAATGGCCTGCGTCTTTCCCGCGTGGGACAGGTTCTGGTAGAGAGGTGCATTGCCGGATGGAAAGAAATAGAATATGAAGTGATGCGGGATAGTGCGGGAAACTGTATTACTGTCTGCAATATGGAAAATATTGACCCAGTGGGGGTTCATACGGGAGACAGTATTGTGGTTGCCCCGTCACAAACTCTGGGAGATAAAGAATACCAGATGCTTAGAAGCGCTGCCCTCAATATTATCAATGAACTGGAAATTACCGGGGGATGCAACGTGCAGTTTGCCCTTCACCCTGAAAGCTTTGAATACTGCGTGATTGAAGTAAATCCAAGGGTCAGCCGTTCTTCCGCTTTAGCCAGCAAAGCTACGGGATATCCCATTGCCAAGGTTGCGGCCAAGATTGCGCTTGGATACACTTTGGATGAAATTAAAAATGCCATTACAGGCAAAACCTATGCAAGCTTTGAACCAGCCCTTGACTATTGCGTGGTGAAAATGCCAAGACTGCCTTTCGATAAGTTTATAACGGCTAAGAGGACACTTACCACACAGATGAAGGCGACCGGAGAAGTGATGAGCATTTGCGACAATTTTGAGGGAGCTTTGATGAAGGCGGTCCGTTCTCTGGAGCAGCATGTGGATTGTCTGCTTAGTTATGATTTTAGCGCTCTTACAGTAGAAGAGCTGGAAGAGAGAATGAAAATAGTGGATGACCAGAGGATTTTTGTGATTGCGCAAGCGCTGCGTAAGGGGATTTCTTATGATACGATTCATAAAATCACAATGATTGACTGCTGGTTTATTGATAAAATCGCTATCTTGGTGGAAATGGAGCAGGCAATAAAGCGGGGGCCGCTTACTATAGAATTGCTAAAAGAGGCAAAGCGCATGGAATTTCCCGACAGTGTAATTGCAAGACTTACTGGCACGGATGAGGAAGAAGTCAAAAAATTGCGTTATGATAATGATATTTTGGCAGCATACAAAATGGTGGATACCTGCGCCGCAGAGTTCCAGGCGGCTACGCCCTACTATTATTCTGTATATGGCAGTGAAAACGAGGCAAAAGAAACCCATCCGGCTAAAAAAGTACTGGTGCTTGGCTCCGGCCCAATCAGGATTGGACAGGGGATTGAGTTTGACTATTGTTCGGTCCATGCAACCTGGGCTTTTTCGAAGGCAGGATATGAGACGGTTATCATTAACAATAACCCGGAAACTGTCAGCACAGATTTTGACATTGCAGATAAGCTTTACTTTGAACCTCTTACGCCGGAAGATGTGGAGAGCATTGTAAGACATGAAAAGCCAGATGGGGCAGTGGTGCAGTTTGGCGGGCAGACAGCCATTAAGCTGACGGAAAGCCTTATGAAAATGGGAGTGCCGATTCTGGGAACCAAAGCAGAAGATGTGGACGCCGCAGAGGACAGGGAACTGTTTGATAAAATACTGGAGGAAACCGGGATTCCAAGAGCTGCCGGAGGAACTGTCTACACAGTAAAGGAGGCAAAAGCCGTGGCAGGCAGGCTGGGATATCCTGTACTGGTGCGCCCTTCCTATGTGCTGGGCGGACAGGGGATGCAGATTGCAATTTCCGATGAGGAAATTGAAGAGTTTATGAATATTATCAATCGGATTGCCCAGGACCATCCTATTTTGGTTGACAAGTATCTGCAGGGAAAAGAAATTGAGGTGGACGCAGTCTGCGATGGCAGAGACATTCTGATTCCGGGAATTATGGAACATATTGAAAGAACAGGTGTCCATTCCGGTGACAGTATTTCTGTTTACCCAGCGCCGACTATTACGGATACAGTAAAGGAAAAAATTGCGGAATACACCAAGCGGCTTGCAAAGGCACTGCATGTAAAAGGACTGATAAATATCCAGTTTATTGCTATTGGTGAGGAAGTATATGTAATAGAAGTCAATCCCCGTTCCTCCCGTACTGTGCCATACATCAGTAAGGTGACAGGAATTCCCATTGTGGACTTGGCCACAGAAGTGATTATTGGAAAAACCATCAAGGAGCTGGGGTATGAACCGGGGTTACAGCCAGAGGCGGATTATTTTGCAATTAAAATGCCAGTGTTTTCCTTTGAGAAAATCAGGGGAGCGGAAATCAGCCTTGGGCCGGAAATGAAATCAACAGGAGAGTGTCTTGGGATTGCGCGGACTTTTAATGAGGCCCTTTATAAAGCATTTCTTGGGGCAGGTGTGGATTTGCCTAAGCATAAGCAGATGATTCTTACAGTAAAGGATGCGGACAAAGGCGAGGCGGTGGAAATCGGACAACGTTTTGAAAAGCTGGGCTATACCATTTATGCCACAAGAAGTACAGCGGCAGCCTTACAGGAAGCAGGCATAAAAGCAAGGAAAGTTAACAAGATTTCCCAGGAGTCCCCTACAGTGATGGATTTAATTCTGGGACACCGGATTGACCTGGTTATTGATACTCCCACCCAGGGACGGGACAAATCCAGGGATGGCTTTTTAATCAGAAGGACGGCGATTGAAACAGGCGTAAACTGCATAACGGCTATGGACACCGCCAGGGCGCTGGTGACGAGCCTTGAAAATGCGAAGGAGCAGTTTACTTTAATTGATGTGGCAGCTATATAAAACAGTCTGGGTGGTCATTTTCGAATTCGAGCATTGAAACCATGGAACTGCATAAGCTTTTCCAGTGGCGCTTAACTCATCAAAAACATCGTGTCAGCTGGAATAGCCAAAAATGTTATCATCCCACAAATAAATATATTTACGGGATTTATCAAGGAATTCAGCAACAGGTAAAAGTGAAAAAAGGATATGTAACTGTGGAAATAAATGATGTATAATAAATAGCATGTCTGTAGAAGAGGGTCTGATAGAAAGAGTCTGGCTTTTGC
>CAMUHA010000202.1 GCA_947088515.1 uncultured bacterium | reverse complement strand
CCTTAAATCCTGTTTTTTTCTTTCAGTTCCTGCGCCAAACGGCCCTAACAAAAAATACGCATCAATTTTTTTACAGTTAAACTCATAGTCAAATTTTACATAACTGCACTTTTGCAGTTTTCCCTGTTTGAAGCTATATTCAAATATTTCTTCTGCTTCTGCCTGGGTGGAAAATACCCCTTTCTCACTTTTTTGCAGATTATATGTGCTTAATGGTTCATCTGTAATTATGTCACTTTCAAACGCGTAGTCTGTTTTACCCGAAATACAATCAAATGAAATAATTTTATTTCCGGTTACAGGAAAATAAAAAATCTTATTTTCCGCTGCATATGAAAAAGCAAATTTATAAATTCCAGTATTCATTTCATATGGGAAATTATATTTATGTATCTCCTGTGTCTTTATATCCCATTTATATATCTCATTGCTTCTCCAGGACGACATCCACATTACGTTATCTATACAATTAATTGTAGACCATCCTTCTCCCTTTTCTAATGCGAGTATATCTATTGTTTCCTTTTCCAGGTCAAACACCAAAATATTATTTCTGTCTGTAAAGGGCATGTATAGTTTTCCATTTACCACCTCATACTGCTGCCTTAAGTAATTCTCATCATTATTTGTCTCAAAGATTTCTTTTCCTATATATTGTACTTCATTCAATTCCCAGTCATATCTGATAATACATTTAGCTTTACTTGGAAACATATATATAAATTTTTGATGGTGGCAAATACAGCGATAATAAGATTTATTTTGTCCAACAAATTCGGCGTCCAGGTCAACCACCTGAAATTTATGTGTGTCAATATTGAAGACGGCTATCTGATCACTGCGGTCTGGTACAAAAACCAGTTTGTTTCCCGCCTGTACGACCTTGGAATACAACCAACAGCGTTCTATTTTATATCTTGGAAATTGATAAATAGCGTCTATTCGTCCGGTTTTTATATCCAATTCCACTAACCCGCTAAAAAATAAAACTGAAAAATATATCTTTCCGTTTACTTCCGCAAATCCAAAATTTCTTAGTTTATATTTTCTATCCATTTTCTAATTACCAGTTACATCTTGTTCTTCCATCTGTATGTCATTTACTATTTCCACATTTTGTATCATAACCAGTCTTCCTGTATTTAAAAACAACCGCACAAGCGAGCTGTTGTCTCCATAATACGCATTGCTTATCGCCAGCGCTCTGTTCATATCTGATGAGTCATCATAAATTCCCCAGCCTTCTTTGCGGTACTTATCTTCAATTGATTTATATTCCTTCCAAAGTACAGGCCTCATAGATTTGATTGTGGCCTTAACTAACGGGTGTGGACGCCATAGCAATACAACTTCATTTTGGCTCTCTCTGAAAATCTGAAGAACATTTTTAATTTTATTAAGCATCTGGTCGCTGTGTTTTATCAAAGCATCCACTCCGGTATTATATAAAATAATCTTTTTCAATTGTCCATCCGGTTTTTGGATCATTTTCATCCATTCTTCTGGCGCCTGTAAATTTTTTCTTTTGGTATTTACAACTTTATCTACTTTAGGCGAACCTAATCCCCATATTTTCTTTTCCCAATATGCCCTGTTTTTTCCTAATCCACTTGCAGCATCCGTTAAAACATTGATATAAACTTTGCGCATGCTCTCTGACTGGACAATCACTTTATCTGCGTTAAATACCCCCGGCACTGTACAAAAATGCTGCATATTCTCAACAGCTGCTTTATCTTCAGGCAATATCTCATGTAATATAAAATAAGGTATATACACTAATGTTTCAGTAAATTTTAGTAAGTTACTACTGTAAAAAAACGGATGTACACTGGTAACAAAATTACATTCATCATAGGGATTATGGATAAATATCATGTCCGGATGACGCTGTTTGAAATTGTAATCATTATAATGAGTAATATGCACATAAGCTGGATATTCCTCTGCCTCATAATGTACCTCTTTCAAACTACCATCCGGATTTTTATCATAATAGGGAATTGGAATTACAAAGGCCTCACAGCTTTTATCTTTGTCAGCTGCCTGCCATATGCTTTCCAGACTGTCCCACATGCTTGCTTTATAAGGCAAAAAAACAACTTCCATTTTTTCAGGAATAGACTTAACCTTTTCCTCAATAAGACTTAATTTCTCATTAATCTCCTTATACCATTGTCTTTTTCCGTCTGCAGGAAACTGGCTGACCTCCCATATTAATTCACACAATTCCTCCAGAAAGTGCACAGTTTCTGTCCCTTCCCCCAGATGGTCCTCTATAATTTCACCTGCTTCAATGGCTGCCGCCTGCATATCCTGTAACAAAGTATTTATTTTATTTCTGCTGTTTTTTTTAATTAATTTATTTAATAACCTGTTTGCCTCAAATAAAGTTTTAACAGTTTTTAATATCTGGTTTTTAATATATTTACGCATGACCTTATTCACATATCACTGTTCTTGACTATTACGACATTCCCTTTCCGTTTCTTTTCTACAGGCATCCTTGCAATATTTTTGTCTCTCGGCGCATCAATACTGATTTTTATCCGTCCCATGGATGGAGCGCTTTCAAAAACAATCCGCACATCCTCACCAATTTTCACACCGTCTCCGGTTGTTAATGTTAGATTCAGCATTTTCATCCTCCAAATCTCAAAATATCTATTTCATAGAATTAGTTATTCTGCGACTATTACTGATGGAGCCTGAAAACAGGTCCTATAATTCTGCATTACCACAAAACTGACCATAAACAGAATCAAGAACAGCTATTTGTCTTCGCTTTGTATCCATTGTCGGGTGCACGTATCTGTTTAAAGTTATCTGTACGTTTGCATGACCTAAAATTTCGCTCAGGCTTTTTACATCCATATCATTGTCAATACAATTTGTGGCAAAAGTGTGGCGCAGCGCATGAAAATTATAGGTTCTTGCAGTAATCTCCTTTAAATATCTTTTAAAACGATTCTGATAGGTCCGCGGCTCTAAAGGACTTCTGCCTCCAATTACATACTCATCATCATGCCTTATTTTTTTTAAAATTTGTGCAGTTTCTTCTGAAATTGGTATTTCTCTTACAGAAAATATACTTTTAGGCTCTGTCACCACAAGCGCTGTTCTATTTTGGTTTTTGCTGACAGCAATGCGCTGTACGGTTCTACGCACATAAATAATCTTTTGTTCAAAGTCCACATCCTCCCATTTTAAGGAGCATACTTCTCCCAATCGCAATCCGGTAAAAATGCAAAGAAGAATACCTGCTTTTGACGTATCTGTTTCTCTATATAAATAACGAACCAACGCTGCCTGGTCTGTACGATTAATAATTTCTATTTTTTTCCCTTTATCTCTAACAGATTTATTTGCAAGCTGGACCGCCGGGGATTTATAGTTTTCGGACGCATATCTTAAGATTTGATTGATAACCGCAATTATGCTATGTTTTAAATTATTTGAATACTTTATTTCCATGTTCTTTCTAAATATATTTTCGTTTATAAACTCATTGGTAATTTCGCAGATGCAGGCGCAGCCAATTGCATCTTTGATATGTTTTTCATATATGCCCCGATATTTTATATAAGTAGAATATTTTCTAATTTCTTTGATGCTTTCCAGCCACTTTAAAGATATTTCCCCAAAGCATTCTAAAACTTTTTCATTACATCTGGATGGTAAGGAGGTTTCTGAAATCAATTGACTATTTTGCGCTCTGATTTTTTCGAGCTTTTCTTTTACTTCTCTGCAGGTTTTCCCATAAACAGATTTATATTTATAGGAATTATCTGCTTGGAGAGATTTATACCTTCCTTCCCAACGTCCGTCTATGCGCCTGCGTATGTTACTTCCATGTCTTGGCATTAATAAGCCTCCTTTCCATGACCACATTTTTGACCATATAAAAAATCTTTAATGCTTTTTTAATACTTGTTATAATAAAATTTCTTTCCTAATAAAATTGTCGCATATTTGATGTCCAATAAACCTCTCTTTACCTTATTTTAAAGTATATTTTTACATTTGAACCAGATTTTGGTGTTAAATAATTAATTTTTTTGGAACAGAAAATTTGACAATAAAAGTTATATAAAGTATAATCAATGGTAATTGAATTGGGTAATATAGAATATATTGTGTTAAGACACATATTCGTGCATTAAAAATTTCGCAGAATAACTAATTCTACGAAATTTTTTTCTTAGATAGTTTGATAAATTATAAATGGCAGAATTTAATGCAGCAGATAAGAGATGAGAGACACTGTTTATAAATTTATACAAGATACTATGGGAGACCTTTGAAACTGTCAGGAATTAACCTTACATATAACGCAGCAATAGAATTAAAAATAAAAGCAAAAGTTAAATATATACACTTTTCAATAAATATTTATTGAAAGATTTTCATGCCCACAAGTCCATGTACATTTAAATTTCTTTTATTTTATTTCTGATTAATAATAATAAAGAGCCACTTGAAAATCAAGCAGCTCTCATGTATAGTCTACTTAGAAGTAACCGGAATTGAGTAAAAATGATTATAAGAAATAAGCATCCAAACTTGGGCGGTCGGGATGCTTATTTCTTTTTATGATTGTCTATGTAAGACAGAGCCGCAAACAATACAAGTAATAATGTAAGAACTTCCATTATACTCATAGGGCATCACCCTCTTTCGTTAGACTAGAGGGCATCCATCGGAAAATCGCATCCTACTTTCTTTTCAATTACACGAGTTCATTATAACATATGGAAAGCTGATACTCAATAAACAGAACCTATGTTTAGGTTAAAAAATTTATCCTTATCTGGTATCAATCAATTTTCATTAATTTAAATTTATCTGGAGAATCTAAGCCACTTAATACTCTAAACCCATCTATTTCTATCGACTCTAATTTATCAAAATTATCTTTACCGAACACTCTAATTTCTCCATACTTTACATAATGAAAATATCTGAACACAATACATAACCTCTTATCCGCAGTATATGTTTCAATAATTTCATCATCTTTTTTTAAATAATTATAAAATTCTGAGCTTATTAATAAGTCAATAGTTTTATTTTCAATTTCTTTATTATCAATTAATATACTTGCTGCTTCTCCAGTAACAATAAAAAAATCTGGGTCGTCCTCCAATATAGATTGCATAACTTTTAATTCCTCTATTACTTCTATTTTATTCATAACAAAATCCCTTTCATTATATTCTACTCCCTAACCTTACCTATCAGCTCCCTGATATCCTCAATCTGATACATCCGCATATATTCCTCTATCCCTTCCACTACTTCCACAGTGGCATATGGATTTGCAAAGTTCATAGCGCCCACTGCCACTGCGCTTGCTCCTGCAAGTAAAAATTCAACGGCGTCCTCCGCCGAGCAAATCCCCCCCATGCCAATCACAGGAATTTTTACAGCATGGGAAGCCTGATATACCATACGCACCGCCACCGGCTTAATGGCAGGACCGGAAAGTCCCCCTGTTTTGTTGGCAAGGGCAAATGTCCGCTTGTGGATATCTATCTTCATTCCGGTGATGGTATTAATCAGGGAAACCGCGTCCGCTCCCCCTGCCTCCGCCGCCTTTGCCATCTCCCCAATATCTGTTACGTTTGGGCTAAGCTTCATAATTACAGGCTGTTTTGCCTTTGCTTTAATCTGAGAAGTAATATGATAAAGGCTGTCCGCTTTCTGGCCAAAAGCAATTGCCCCCTCCTTTACATTCGGACAGGACACATTAATTTCCAGCATGTCCACATCCGTATCCCCAAGACGCTCTGTCACCTCAAGATAATCTTCCACCGTCTTTCCGCAGACATTTACAATAATCCTGGTGTCATACT
>CAMUHA010000201.1 GCA_947088515.1 uncultured bacterium | reverse complement strand
AGCGCAGTTGTGGTATCTTTTAATCGTATTTGCAAACATAATTCTGTTTGTCCAATTCAGCAGAATAGACTTTGCATATGCCGAATACATATTATTTTCGTCCTTCTCGTATTCCTCACTAAAAGCGTTCCACCACACCTTCAGACGGCTTTCCATCGCCATGTTGCTTCCCACTTCAGAAATAAGATTTTCCGCAACCAGCTCTTTATTTCTTTGAATAATCTCTGTCATAATTCCATCAGATATTGTTGCGGCTATAGATGCGGCTGATATTGTTCCGTTTACTAAAAACTCATTGACTGTAAGTACAATATCTCTTATAACCGGAAGCCATTCTGGTTTAAATGTTGCAACATCCTCACGATTTTTTATATGATTTGTTCCATTCCATACCTTGGCTTCCTCAAAATTTCCCTGTTGACTTTTTACATATAATTTTCCATATGAAAAATTCCAAATTACAAAACTATTTAAGTTAAGAGCAACTGCCTTTCTGGCTGCATCCTTAATCAGCGCTTCGTCCGTAATCAATACATCGGGCATCTTAAGTTCCCATCCCTGCAGGATCTTATTTTGAGCTTCATCTTCATAAAGCAAAATATCAGGAAACATACTTTTCTTATTTACAGATAGTGTACTTTCTCCACCTGCACTTTTAATTTTTAAATTCATGCCCTTTAGCATTGCTCTTATTTCTGATATTATAAGAATCGCCCAGCTTCTTTCATTACGTCTGACAATCGTCCCCATAAGCAGTTATCTCTCCCTGAATTCAGTAATTAGGTTTTGTTCCTTTATATAATTACGAGTCTTTTTATCCAATTGCTCCCACGCCAAAAATAATCTTCTTTTTGCAACATCTATGTAATCAATTTCTTCTCGTTTAAACAATGCCACATTTTCGTTTTTCTCAATTCCAATAAAATTCCTTCCTTCCATTAATGCTGCAACCAAAAACGACCCGCTGCCAAAAGTATTATCCAATACTACATCTCCAGGATTTGTGTAGGTACGTACCATATATCTACCCAATTCTATTGGCTTTTGCGTTGGATGCAGCACCGCGCCTTCACATTCAGCAGTCTTTACATAGATGATATCTGTTGGATAGCGTTCTCCCTCGCTTGCTACATGGACTGGTTCAAAATCACCATAGTTTCCACATAGTTGGTTTTTTCTTGTGCCTTTATCATATGGTACCCCCTTCGTCATCTGTGGGTGATATGTGGGCTGCTTTTTATAAAAAACACATACATCCTCATGCTTCCGAAGCGGCTGTTTTTTGGCATTAAGAAAATTGGTTGGTTTTGATTTCTCCCAAACCCATTTGTACTTATAAATATGAGGCTGGCTTAATATCAGCTTTGCGGTAAATACACCATTAGAAGTTAATACAATCGCTCCATTAGGTTTAATAATCCGGTTATACTGTTTCCATAGTTCGTCCAAAGAAATATAGCAATCCCATTCATTTTGCGTCATTCCATATGGCAGGTCACAGAGAATCATATCAACACTTTCATCTGGTATCTCATTCATATATTCAAGGCAATCACCTTCAAAAAGCTGATTTATCACCTTGCTCATATCTGTAACTGTCATATTCTTCTTTTTCATAAGACAACTCCTTAGTTTGTTAAGTATATAATAACATACGCCACGCACGAACGCAAGTTCTGTTTACATAAATGAACTGGGCTTTATGCCATAAATCATCCTCGAAAAATTATCCAATCATGCAGCAGCCCTGCCCGCTACTTTACCACACATATTTTCACATATACTACAGACTGCAAAATATCCCGGCCAGAGGGAAACTATTTCCTAACCGTCTGACCGGGACATTATCCCGCTTCTTTATCTTGTAATCCTTCTGTCCAGCTTCTTTGACAGCCGGGTTCCTATCATCTGAAGTATTTGCACCAGTACAACCAGAAGCACTACTGTCACAATCATTATATCTCCCTGATACCGGTGGTACCCATAGCGGATAGCGATATCTCCCAGACCACCGCCGCCTACCACTCCCGCCATTGCCGAATATCCCAGAATCGTGCCAAGCGCGATGGTCGCCCCCACAATCAGAGACGTGCGGGATTCAGGCAAAAGCACTTTCCAGATAATCGTCCAAAGCCCTGCCCCCATACTCTGGGCCGCTTCTATCACTCCATGGTCAACTTCCAGCAGGGAAGATTCCACCAGCCTTGCCACAAAAGGAGCTGCGGCAAAGGAAAGAGGGACAATTGTCGCCGTTGCCCCATAGCTTTTCCCCACAATCATTCTCGTAAAGGGAATAATCAGCATCAAAAGTATCAGAAATGGAATGCTTCTTACAATATTTACCAACACATCCAGTATTTTATAAATTACTTTGTTTGGTTTTAATCCCCCTGGCGCCGTCACCACCAGCAAAATTCCCATAGGAAGCCCCAGTCCATAGGCAATCAGCGCAGAAACCAAAGTCATGTACAGGGTAACTCCTGTACCTTCCACTATCATCATGATTGTCTGATTATCCCACATAATTATCCAATTCCTCCACTTCCAGTTTTCTGTTTTTTAAATACTGTATCATTTTTTCAGCCGCCCCTTCTTCCTCCGGCAGCTGCAGAATCATCTGCCCATGGGCTACCCCTCCGATATCGCGGGTGTCCGCTAACAGGATGTTTACCGGCATCTTACAGGCCAATACCATATTGGCAATCACAGGTTCAAAAGAGGAATTGCTGGTAAACACAATGCGGATACACCGTTTCCCTTTCATTTCCTCATACTGCTCCCGCTCTCCCTGGAACACCAGCCGCTTTGCCGCCCTGCTCTTTGGCCTTTGAAACACTTCCTCCACTGTTCCTGTTTCCGCAAGAATGCCTTCATCTATAATAGCCACATGACTGCAGATTTCCTGTACCACCGCCATCTCATGGGTAATAATTACAATAGTAATTCCGTATTTTTCATTGATTTCCTTTAATAATGCAAGAATCGACTTGGTGGTGGTGGGGTCAAGCGCGCTGGTCGCCTCATCGCACAGAAGAATCTTGGGAGTTGTGGCAAGAGCTCTTGCAATCGCCACTCTTTGTTTCTGTCCGCCCGATAGCTGGGCAGGATAGGCAAGCTCCTTTTCCGACAGTCCAACAATGGAGAGAAGCTCCTTTGCCCTCTTTATGGCATCTTTTCTGGGCGTTTTAATTATTTCCATGGGAAAACACACATTATCTATCACAGTTCTTTGCATCAGCAGATTAAAATGCTGGAAAATCATTGCTATCTGGGTGCGGGCATTCCGAAGCTCGCTGTCACTCAATCCGGATAAATCTTTTCCTTCCACAAAGACAGTTCCCGATGTGGGACGCTCCAAGAAATTCAGGCACCGTACCAGTGTGGACTTTCCCGCACCGCTCATACCGATAATACCATATATTTCACCTTTATGTATATCCAGGTCTATCCCTTTTAAGGCCTCTACCTTATTGTCCTTCCCCACAAAGGTCTTTGTGACATTTTTTATCTGTATCATAGTCTCCATATGTCTGCTTTTTCCTCGTTTCTTCTTACTTTTTACACCTTCCTTTTACAATCTTCTTTATCTTAACACAAAGCGAAATGGCATGCAACGCATTCTTGCTGTACAAATATCCGCTCCTTTGCTATACTGTCTTTATGCAGCCATTTATCTGGTGATTACTATCAAAAGAAAGGTTCCCGAAATTATGAATAAGAAAAAAGCTGTCGTTTCATTAGGACACAGCGCCCTTGGTTCCACTACCAACGCCCAGAAAGATGCCGTCAAGTTCGCCGCAAGGGTTCTTGCCGATATGGTGGAAGCGGATTACCAGCTTACCATCACTCACAGCAACGGCCCCCAGATTAGCATGATACACAAAGCAATGACAGAGCTTCGCCGTCTTTACATTGACTATACGCCCGCTCCCATGTGTGTCTGCAGCGCTATGAGTCAGGGATATGTGGGGTATGACATCCAAAATTCTTTAAAAGCAGAACTTTTAAGCCGAGGAATTGGCAAAACGGTGGCCACCATTTTAACGCAGGTCACTGTAGACCCTTATGATGAAGCTTTTTACTATCCCACCAAACGGATTGGACGATATATGTCCAGCGATGATGCAGATATTGAAATCCGAAAAGGAAATTATGTACAGGAAACGCCTGGAAAAGGGTTCCGGCGCATTATCGCCGCGCCAAAACCAATAGATATTGTAGAAATTGACGCCATCCGCACTCTTGCAGACGCCGGTCAGATTGTTATCGCCTGTGGCGGAGGCGGCATTCCCGTTATTGAGCAAAAACATGCCCTGCAGGGAGCGTCCGCTGTGATTGAAAAGGATGCCATTGCCGGGAAACTGGCCGCTGACCTTTTAGCTGACCAGCTGGTTATTTTCACCTCCGTACCAAACGTTTACCAGAATTTTGGCAAAGGAACCCAAAGCGCACTGTCAGAGCTTACTGTGACCGAAGCGGAAAAAATGATAGCCGAAGGGGAATTTGAAAAAGGCACCATGCTGCCTAAGATAGAGGCAGCTATCGCATACCTTAACGTCTGCAAGATTGGAAGCGTTCTGATAACTTCACTGGAGACAGCCGCAGATGCCTTAAAAGGCAGAGCCGGCACACGGATTACGGCAGATGAAGGAGCCGGCTTTTAGCCAGCTCCTCTTCTTTATAATAAAACATCAGCAGTACAAAAATAAGCACCGTTCCACAGACCACACATATATCTGCAAAATTAAACTTCGGAAAGTCAATGGGCACAAAGTATATAAAATCCACCACATAACCTCTTATAACTCTGTCTGCCAGGTTTCCCAGCGCGCCGCCGATTACCAGCATCAGCCCTATATGCAGCCCCAAAAACCTTTTCTCTTTTGGCAGGCACAGCCATTTCCATATCAGAAAAACGCTTAACAGTCCGGTAAAGACAATCAGCAATTGCCTCATTCCCATAAAAGAGCTGAACGCGGCTCCAAAATTTTCATAATATTCCAGTTCCAGAACATCTGGAATCAGAACCAAATTTTCTTTTCCTTTAAGCCCCTTTACCACCAACCACTTAGTCAGCTGGTCTATGCCTGTCAGGGCTGCCACAGCCACGGCCCCTGCTGCCACTTTTCCTAATTTCATTTGTTTCCTCCATGCCTGCCGTTATTTTATCATTTACTCAAGCTCCAGCTGCCTGCGGATTAAGTATTCACTTAAGAAATACAGTCCCACTGAAACTGCCAAAGACACCGCTGCCATTACAGAATAAAACAATGTTATAGCTGGAAAAGGAGACGGAGCCCTCTCCCATCTGTTATCCCCAATCCACGTAAACGTTAAAGGCATCAAAATCGCCATATTTACAAACTGAATGCCCATACTGATTGCAAAGTAAGCGCCTATGGCGCCAAGTATCCGGTGCTTTCTCACCTGCTGCCCCAGTGTAATGGACCCAATAATTGTCATGGTACCGCTAAAAGCGCTAAAAAGCACTAAAACTAATAAACTGATGCAAAAGCCGCTAAACCCTTCCATCCCCGGTTCCTTTAACAGTTCCGGCCACAACAGAAACACATCCTGTACGGCTTCCACCACATCCCTTGCAAAAGTGCTGTTTCTGGGCGCCAGCGACATTACGGTAAAGCTCCCGAAAACCACCAGACTAAGACATATGGCAATACCGCCCAGCAGGCTCCATGCGCTCATGGTGATTACCTTGTTCAGTAAAAGCTGATGGACATTTACCGGCAGCGTATGGGTAAGATAGCCTTCATCTGTAAACATGCTTTTATAAAACCGCACAGCAAAATATATAATAATTCCAACGCCGCAGGCAATCATTGAAATATAAAATACAATAATCAGCATCATACCAGATAGCGGCAGTCCC
>CAMUHA010000200.1 GCA_947088515.1 uncultured bacterium | reverse complement strand
TGGTTTCCAAGGGTTTCCCTTAACGCCTTTTGCAAAAGATGCGTAGCGCTGTGGTTTTTGCAGGTAGCGCTTCTTCCTTCTTCATTTACCTTAAGGGTTACTATATCCCCAGTTTTAAACATTCCTTTTACTACTTTTCCAATATGGCCCACCTTGCCGCCAAGGAGCTTTATTGTATCTTCCACCTGAAACTCCCCGTCGCCGCAGGTAATAATGCCTGTATCTGCACATTGTCCACCCATAGTGGCATAAAAAGGCGTTTCTTCCACAATAATCGTTCCCATATCTCCATCTGTCAGGGCCTGTGCCTGTTCCGTTTCTGTGGTAAGAACTGTAATCTTTGACTCATGCACTAACCGGTCATATCCCACAAATACAGTAGTGACAGATGGGTCTATGGATTCATAAACTGTTACATCCGCTCCCATATAATTGGTAGTCTTCCGTGCTGCCCTTGCCTTTTCCTTTTGTTCCTTCATGGCAGCCTGAAAACCTTCTTCCTCTACAGAAAAACCCTTTTCTTCCAATATTTCTTTTGTAAGGTCAAGAGGAAATCCATAAGTATCATACAGCTTAAAGGCATCTGCCCCGCTTAAAGAAGTTTTCCCATCTTTTACCATTGACTCTTCCATATCGCTTAAGATGCTTAGTCCCTGGTCAATGGTTTTATTAAATTTATTTTCTTCCTGAGTCAGCACATTACTGATAAACGCCTTTTTTTCTTCCAGCTCCGGATACCCATCCTTGCTTCCCGCAATCACTGTGCTGCTTAAATCTGCAAGGAAAGTCCCCTCTATCCCAAGCAGCCTTCCATGCCGCGCCGCACGGCGGATAATTCTCCGAAGCACATATCCTCTTCCTTCATTGGATGGCATAATGCCATCAGAAATCATAAACGTAGCTGAACGGATATGGTCTGTTACAATACGGATAGAGACATCCCAGTCGTATTCCTTCTGGTATTCTTTGCCTGAAATTTCACATACCCTGTTCCGCAGGGCGCAAATCGTATCAATATCAAAAATAGAGTCCACATCCTGCACAGCCGCTGCCAGTCGCTCAAGACCCATACCAGTGTCTATATTTTTCTGCTCAAGCTCCGTATAATTCCCTTTTCCATCATTGTCAAACTGAGTAAAGACATTGTTCCAAATCTCAATGTATCTGTCACAGTCACAGCCTACCTGGCAATCTGGTTTCCCACATCCATATTTTTCCCCTCTGTCATAATAGACTTCCGAACAGGGGCCGCAGGGACCAGAGCCATGCTCCCAGAAGTTGTCCTCTTTGCCAAAGCGGTAAATCCGCTCCCTGGGAATGCCAATTTCTTTATTCCAGATATCAAAAGCCTCATCATCTTCCAGATAAACGGAAGGATAAAGCCTTTCGGGGTCAAGTCCTACTACATCTGTCAGAAACTCCCAGGTAAAGGCAATTGCCTCATGCTTAAAGTAATCGCCAAAGGAAAAATTTCCAAGCATCTCAAAGAAAGTCCCATGACGGGCCGTTTTTCCGGTGTTTTCAATGTCCCCGGTACGAATACACTTCTGGCAGGTGGTGACTCTTCTTCTGGGCGGAATCTCCAGTCCTGTAAAATAAGGTTTTAAAGGAGCCATCCCGGAATTAATTAATAATAAACTATTATCATTATGGGGAACAAGGGAAAAGCTTTTCATGGCAAGATGTCCCTTACTCTCAAAAAACTCCAAAAACATTTTACGCAGTTCGTTTACACCATATGATTTCATTTGTCTCCTCAACTTTCATGCTGCTTTTCTCTTTCTTCCAGTCTGTGACAGCAGCACAGACCGGGACCTGACTTCATGCGTGTTTAAAAACCGCTCCAACACGCGGCACATTCCATTGGATAAACTAAAATGCCATTTTATCAGCAAAATATGCATCCAAATCTGCAATTGCCACCCGTTCCTGTTCCATAGAATCCCGGAACCTTACGGTCACGCACCCATCCGTTTCTGATTCAAAATCATAGGTAACACAAAAAGGTGTTCCGATTTCATCCTGACGACGGTATCTTTTTCCGATATTGCCCCTGTCATCAAATTCACAGTTATACTTCTTTGAAAGCTGTGTATAAATCTTTTCAGCGCCTTCATTTAACTTTTTGGATAAAGGAAGCACGCCTATTTTTACCGGCGCTAAAGCCGGGTGGAAATGAAGCACTGTACGCACATCTCCCTCACCAATTTCCTCTTCATCATAGGCGCCGCACAGTACGGCCAGGAACAGTCTCTCCACTCCAAGTGAAGGTTCAATTACATATGGAATATATTTTTCCCGTTTCTCATCATCAAAATAACTCATATCCTGTCCAGACACATTCTGGTGCTGGGTCAGGTCATAGTTTGTCCTATCTGCAATCCCCCAAAGTTCTCCCCAGCCGAAGGGGAATAAAAATTCAATATCTGTCGTTGCTTTAGAATAGAAAGAAAGCTCTGAAGGCTCATGGTCCCTGACTCTCATTTCCTCTTCTTTCATTCCAAGATTCTTTAAAAAGTCTATACAATACTGTTTCCAGTATGCAAACCATTCAAGGTCCGTATCCGGCTCACAGAAAAATTCCATTTCCATCTGTTCAAATTCTCTGACCCGGAAAATAAAGTTTCCTGGTGTAATCTCATTTCTGAAAGATTTGCCCACCTGACAGATACCAAAGGGAATTTTTTTACGGGAGGTCCTTTGTACATTTTTAAAGTTTACAAATATTCCCTGTGCAGTTTCCGGCCTTAAATATACAGTATTCTTGGCGTCTTCCGTTACCCCCTGGAAGGTTTTAAACATCAAATTAAACTGACGGATATCTGTAAAGTTGTGTTTGCCGCAGGTAGGACAGGGAATCTGGTGTTCGTCTATAAAGCTCTTCATCTGCTCCTGACTCCAGCCATCTACTGTAGATTCCAGTTCTAATTTATTTTCAGCAACATAGTCTTCAATTATTTTATCCGCCCGGAACCGCTCATGACACTCTCGGCAATCCATCAAAGGGTCAGAAAAGCTTCCCAGGTGCCCGGAAGCCACCCATGTCTGGGGATTCATCAAGATAGCGCAGTCAACGCCTACATTGTAGGGACTTTCCATTACAAATTTCTGCCACCATGCCTTCTTAATATTATTTTTCAGTTCCACGCCAAGGTTGCCAAAATCCCATGTATTGGCCAGTCCGCCATAAATTTCTGAACCGGGATACACAAAGCCTCTTGATTTCGCAAGCGCAACAATTTTTTCCATCGTCTTTTCCATAACACATGTACCTTTCGTCAAATGATTTATAATTATTTAAAAAGAATATACATCATTCCGTCCTCCCCTTCGGTAAGCCGGACTACTTTTGAATTTTTTGAAACTGCCGCACGGTCACTGATATACAGAGCCTTTCCTCCAAGCCGTATGGATTCGCTGATATTTGTAATAAGAATTTTCATATCCTCCATTGCTAAAATATCCGCTTTCCCGATTGTCTTCTGGTCATCTCCTACTTCGCTAAGCACTACATTCAGATCATATCCAGCTTCCTGGGCCTTGCCGGGTGTTCCCACAAAAAAGACTGCCTCATTAAAAGCCGCATAATCTGCCGCTTCTTTATAAGTCATCAGGACTATTGCCATATTGTTATTTACTTCCACTTTTTCCACAGTCACATGATTTTCTCCAGCTGTTTTATTATAGTTTGCCGCCTGTGAAATAATAGACTGCTGGAGTTCATCTTTATCATAATAGCTCTGGGAAAACTCTTCCTCAATGTTGGACTTAACTGTTCCGTCACTTTCAAGAGAAATGTAGGTTGCGCCGGTTTCTTCCCCCTGGCCGCCGCAGGCACATAAGCCTGACATTCCTGTTAATATTAGTGACGCGATTATCGCTTTGTATGAAATTTTTAAATTCGCTTTCATGGCAATCCCCTGTTTTCTTCAATTTACCAATACATTATATATGACTTACCCTTGTTTTTCAACCTGGAATTTCATTTAAAATTTCCAGACTTTTCATTTTTCTGTCCATAAAACGTTTTCTGTAGATGCCGGCTATCTCCGAAAGTTCCCATAATACCTGCTCCGTCACTGTAAAAGTATAAAGTTTTTCAATGGTGGATGCAGCAATATAATCGACCGCATAAACAGTTGACCCCTGATATGGCTGCTCACTTGGCAAAATTCCCGGATATTCGCCGCTTATTACCAGCGCTTTTATTTCAAATATGTAACGCACCAGTTTGTTTGGCAGCGCCTTGTGCAGCAGCGCTTTAAGTGACTGGTACAGCAGTTTTAGCATTTCTTTTTCATCATTATTTTCTCTTGTATAATAATCCATAACCTCAAGGAAATACATCCCATAGCATGCAGCCTCAAAATCTTCCCGCATTTCTTCAAAATAATTACTGATAGACGCTTCTAAAACGCTGTATGCGCTCCTTCCCTCATACATGGCAAATACACCAAAGCAAAAGGGATTGGTGGAAGCTAACAGTCTGCTGGTCTGCCTTCTTGCCCCCTTCGCAAACGCTGTTATCTTCCCCCTCTCCCTTGTTAATATCACTACCCGTCTGTCATACTCCCCGATAGGTTCTGTTTTTAATATCATCCCTGTAACACTGACCTGTTCCCGCACCTTTACCGGCTCCCTCATCTTCTTCCCGATTTACCGGTTCTTCCTCCCGGTAAGCAAGATAATCATTAATCCTTCCCGTACTTAAAAATTGTTCCCAGTAATTTATAACTCTCATCTTGTACCCCTAATATCAAAAAGTATAATATTAGGGTGTGCTTTTTTCCCTTTTCTATTCGCTCTCCTTTGGATTATAGCCAAAATTTTTAAGGAGGAAGTCACTGTCTCTCCAGTCTTTTTTTACTTTCACCCATAACTGCAGATTTACCCTGCCTTCCAGCATTTCCTCAATATCCATCCGGGCGCTGGAACCTATCTTTTTTAACATAACGCCCTGTTTGCCAATGATAATTCCTTTATGGGAATCCTTCTCACAGATAATGGTTGCATCAATATCTGTAATCTTTCCTCTGCGCTTCATTCTTTCAATTGTAACAGCAATCCCATGAGGAACCTCTTCTTCCAGACAACGCAGCGCCTTTTCCCGTATCATTTCCGCTGCCAGCGCTCTCTCAGGCTGGTCTGTCACTGTATCTTCATCATAAAAAGCCGGTCCATAAGGAAGGTACTGCATTATACATTTAATCAGCTCCTGTGTATTATCCGCTTTCAATGCCGAAACCGGAACAATTTCAGCAAAATCCATTTCCTTTCTATAGGTATCAATAAATCCCAAAAGTTCCTCTCTCTTTACAGTATCAATTTTATTAATGACCAGTATTACCGATGTGTTTACCCTCTGGAGCTGAGCCATAATATGCCTCTCTCCGGCTCCGATAAAGCTGGAAGGCTCCACCAGATAAAGAATCACATCCACTTCTTTGAGACTTTTATTGGCCACATTTACCATATAATCGCCCAACCGGTTCTTTGCTTTGTGTATTCCCGGAGTGTCAACAAATACTATCTGCCCTTCCGTGGAAGTATATACAGTCTGGATACGATTTCTTGTGGTTTGGGGTTTATTGGAAGTAATGGCAATTTTCTGTCCAATCAGACAATTCATCAATGTAGATTTTCCCACATTTGGCCTTCCAATCAACGCCGCAAAACCGGATTTATACTGGTCATTCATTTAATACCATGCTCCTTTCCAAAGCCCGGAGACTTTGTGCACAGCACAAATCTCCAGATTGAAAATTTTCAATTTTCAATCTTTACCCTATTCTTTTATTTTTGTTCCGGACCTCCCAGGTCCTGTGATTTGCTTTGTGCTGATTCTCCTAAACGGGGTTGTGTCTCTTCTTTCTTGTCCATTTTATATAACCTTCTTTTTTTGAGCTTAAGCACAAGTCTTGCAATCAAAAATACTATCAGCAGAATAAA
>CAMUHA010000199.1 GCA_947088515.1 uncultured bacterium | reverse complement strand
TTTGGTATTCATTTCAAAACCATATTGTAAAACCAAAAGTGCAAGAATACATACAATGACCGCCACCGTACATACAATAGTCATTGCCCTTGTATCTGCTATCATATGACGCAGCTCACTTCTCCTGAAATGATACGCCTGTCTCTCTCCATCCAGCTTCCGCAAATCCCGTTTGACAAGGTCCTGGTACTCTTCTGCCTGGACCAGCTTCTCATAGCTCTCCTGATACTCTGCTTCCAGTCGTTCCATCTGACGGTACTTATCCTCACTCATCCGGTGTTTTCTGTTCTTGTATCCGGACTGCTGCTCTTCAAGGGTTTCTATTTTTCTGGCACAGGTTTCCAGTTCCTCTCTCTCTTCCTCCGGGAGCGCCTCAATTTCTTCCATGTCTTTTAGATAGGAAGTGACCATATTATATTCAAACTGAAGATTTTCCAGCTCCCTTGACGCCTCGGCAATCTGTTCCAGACATCCCTTCACATATTCCTGACGCTGTTCCTTATCGTTAATCTGCAAATCATCCCTGTCATAGACAATTTGGTTCCAATCCTCCACTTCATATACTGGCTCTTCTGTTTTTTTCTTTTTTCCAAATAACTTTTTGAATAAATTCATTTCCTTCCCCCTGCGTACCATCTATCCGCCTGTGGTACTGCAACAACAAATCATCTATATTTATTGTTCAACCATCTCCCGGTACTCTTCCTTTTTCCGGGAAATTATTTTATCAATATCTTCATAATAGGATGCCACATTTCCTTCCTCTTTGTAAATTTTAAGCGCTGTAAGCATCCGGTTGTCCTGCCCGGCCTCAAATCCGCTTTTTGCAGCCTCAAAACGCTTTTCCACCAGCAGAGATAGCTCCAGATATTCCCCGTGCTCCGCTATAAAGGAAATATAGGAGTTTTCGTGCAGATACAGCCTTTGGGCAGTAAGATACTGGATGCCGGATTCCTGTTCTCCTGACATATCATAAGCACGTTTAAAGTATTTTGCCGCCATTTCAAATTCAAAAAGGCCTGCATAAGCGGTTCCCATGTTGTGGTATATAGAAGGTTTTAATCCGCTCTCCGTATCTGGCAGTTCCCTGCTTAAATTATCATATTCCTCTATCGCCTGCCCTAATCTATGATTTTTCAGCAAAAAATCCGCCTGTTTTTTCTTTTTTTCATAATCGGTAAGTCCTACATTACTCTGGAGAATTTCCTCAATCTTCTTTTTCTCCTTTGGCGTACAGTAGTTCACATAATCCAGAATCATCCCAACGAAAGTTCCCGCCTGGCTCCCTCTGTTAAAAAGTCCAAGGAGTTGATGCCCTAATTCCGAAAGACCGCATTCTTCATCCAGCCATCTGGCAAGCTTTCTATCCATAATATCCCCGTTTATTATAAAAGGATTACTGGCAAAAAGATAGCAAAGCTCCTCCACGCAGTACACATTGGTACACGCATTTTCAAGATAATAGGGATTTTTCGCATACTTACCCATACATAAAATCATTTTGCCCATAAAGCTGCCGCTCCTTCTTACCTTTTTAACCTAATACATGTCTGGAAAATTCCTTTTAAAAATTATCCCCACATACACTAAACGACAATTGTTTGTGTCCACGCCTTTCCGCTGGACTTAAACAGCTCTCCGAATCCCATGTCTTCCATCGTAATTTCCGCCCGGTTGACTGCCGTCATCTCAACATGGACACTCAGTCTGGTGGTTCTCGGCGGTCTTTGCGGCAGTCCTTCCAGTTTAACTGCTTTGTTTGTTACACTGCCGCCAGTTAAAGGGGTGATTATAAAATCCACCGTATTGCCCTCTTCCAGTATAATATCAAAATCAGCAGAAGTTTCATACCAGTTGACTCCGGCGTCCAATACCGCATAATAGGAATCTTCCCCACAACGAAGGACTTTCATGCCAATATTTGATTTTAATTTATCCACCCCCAGATAAACGTATTCCTGCCACTCTTTACTGGGATTTAAGCGTTCCAGCATCCCATAACAGGCTCCTTTGCTGTATAGATTGTTTCCCTGAAAAACCCGTCGGTTTTTGCACATAATTCTTAAAGAGTCTTTGGTCCATCCCTCCTTAAAACCATCTCCCAGCAGAAACACTGTGGAAACATTTTTCTCCTCCAGGCTCCTTTTTACAATTCCTGCAAATAAAAGGTCAAGCTCCGCCATCTGCTGCCGTCTTTGTCCTTCATCCTCCTGCCACACTCTCCGTTCCATTTCAGGATAATTTTTCTGCTCAATAAACACCACCTTAGGTGTGGTCTTTTTATTGCATTCCAGACGCATGGTCTTTAGTCCGTTTTCATATTCATATATCATTACATCATTTTGCCTAAGTTCCCAGCTCTGGTGCATGGTAAAGGCATAAAAACTTTCCGTATGGCTCTGAAAGCAAATATGCTGCGTCTTTAACTGAAGTCCTATTGACACCTTACCCAGCACATCCACAATCTGTGGGGTAAGTTCTTCCACCGTAAACATAAAAGCTTCAATCTGATTAAAAGAAATCCGTATATTAAGGAGCGAAAGACTTCGTTTTACAAATAAAGTAAGAAGCGCAACCGGGTCAAAGGCTTCTCCCTCCACCATTACATCTTCCCCCCGCTCTGCAAGAGTAAGGAGGTCTTCCACCAGAATGCCATTTTCTTCCCTGGCAAATTTAATGGCTTCTTTTCCATAATACCACTGCCCCACGCCACTTCTTTTACAAAGCAGCGCAGGAATGTTGTACTGTTCTGTGCCTGCTACCGCAGAAACTGTTTCCGGCTCTGTCTCTTCCAGTCCGCAAAAACTAATCTGCGCAAAGCTCCGCCCAAGGTCATATCCTACGGCAACCTTTTTACTGTTTTTTTTCCCAAAAAAGTTCTGCCCCTGAAACATCTAAACCTCCTAACGCATAGAAAAAAGTTCCCGGACGAGATAATCCTGTTCAAAATAATCATCCAGAAGTCTTTCCATGGTCTCATAATCATGGAGATTTCTCCCGATGGAAATATCATTTAGCAGGTTGTACCTGTTTTCCCTTTGCTCTATCCCGGTGTCATTGCGGCTTAGATTTCCGCTTTCCGTCAAATGCTCTTTTCCATCCTCCATCTCTGTTATATAATACTGCAAATGTTCTCCAAAGAAAAGAATAAATTGTTTTACACAAATGCCGCCAAACATATCTTTCATCTCTTCCTTTATGTATTCCTCCCCGGCGCCGTCCCCTCTTTCAGGCAAATAATGGATAAAGGCTTTGTTTCCCTCCCGCACCCGGTATTCTATCATGGTTTTATCCGCAAACCGCCGCATGGAAGCAATATTTTCCGAATATTCTTTAAAAAAAGGAAAATATTTATTTTCAGCAAGTATCTCTTTTAAAAATACAATTAAAAAGCGCAGCTCTCTCTCGTTTAATTCTTTTTTGTTCTCTGAATAATATTTTGTATAGGCAAGCCTGCATATAAAAGGTATCCCATCTTCCTGTCTTTCAATAACTCTCTGCATATCTTCCAGAACAAACGCATCCAGCGGCTTGTCTTTCACAAAATATTCATAGGAGCACTGGGCAAGAACTGCCGATTCCACCGCCGCCCTTGCTCCCCCGGATACATAACGTCTAAAGATTTCCGCCCGCTCCCACACAAAAGCGCCTGTATATAGCATTTGCACCAAAAGCCGTTCCGAAAGCCCATAGGTATCCGTCCCAAACGCTTCTGCCGCCTTCCAGATATCCCGCATTTCCTTGCTTGTCCCCTGAAAATACCGACATAGGTATTCCAGAAGGTTTTCATCATATTTCCCTGACCTGAAAGCAAGAAAAGCAAGCTTTGTCATCGTCACATCTTCTTCCGCCCCCTCACAGGCAAGAAGTCTGCTGCAAAGCCTGACTATAATCTTCGCTTCCACACCTTCACATCCACGCATTTTAATCCATTCATAGGCTTTTTCGTACATTCCCCGTAAAATCAGAAAACGAAGCGCCTGTGAAAAACACTTATTATGTATCTGCAGAGGCGAAAGCTCCTTCAGGCGCTCATCCAACTCTCTCATTCTGTCATTGTCATAAAAAAAGCAAATCAGACGCATACGAATTTCTTTTTGGACTTCCTCCACCACCTCCGGTGCATTTACCAGCCGTTTCATGTATTCCACATTCTCAGCGCTGACTCCGGCAATTTCCCTCCCGCTTTCACACAGCCACAAATCAAAATGCACACACCCCAAAATAGAAGGCGCAATCAGAAACGCCAGCTTATCAGGCATAAGGAGCGCATCCAGAGTATACTCCTCTTCCCTGCAATACCTGTTCCCCTTTGCATCTTCCAGCAAAAGCCGGAAGTCACTGCCATAAACAGGGAAAAATGCTTCCTTTCCTGAAACCGGATAGACCGTTTCCTCATATTCCTTATCATAAACCAGAATAACCTTTTTAATATCCTCCCGCATCACTTTTAGGCGCTGCATGAACAATGCCGTTGACAGACCGGCAGCAATTTCATCTGTAAGCATCACCGGCGTAATCAGATTTTTGTAAAGGTATGCCAGGTGTGTACTGCTGCGCCCCTTTAGCAGCTGGGCCATCACAAACCGCTCTATCTGCTCCCGGTAGCTTTCGTAAAGTTCCGGATATTGTTCCTGTTTTTTATGTATATAAGCATAGAGGAAAGAATTACGCAGACTGTCAAGACTGCTGTCAAAAGCAAAATACATCAGCACAATTTTAGGTATTTCCCGCTCCTCTTCAAGAGGCAGGGACATCATATAATACTCATACAGTCTTGTGATGCGCAGTTCTCTTTCAATTCCTTTTTCATACCATGAAAAGCTTTCCCCATCCGTCTTGTTTCCCTTAATTAAAAGCGTACAGACCGCCTGCAGCGTCTCGTCCTCCGGCAGCTGTTTATAACAGCATTTTAATATGGCAAACAATCTTCCCGAAAAGCTTTTCATTCTCTGGGCAAGATAAATCACCTGGCCAATTACCCCGGATGTGAGAAGCTCCTTTTTAGCCGCATAAGACAAGACCTGCAGTTCAAAACTGTTAAGGCGCATAAGCAGCGCAGGGTTGGCCGCAATTAAGTTCCAGGCCTCAATGTATAGAACCGGACTTTTACATCCCTGCCGGAACTGCTCCTCCAAAACAATCCATTTTCCAGAAGGGCTTCTCATATAATCTTCAGACAAATATAAAAGCAGCCACGCAATTCTCCAGTTATCAGAATTTTGGGTAAAAATCCGTTCCACCTGCCCCGCCACCTCATCAATATAAGTTTCACGTCTGTTAAGCAGAGTGGTCAGATATAAATAATAACAGTAAATGGCTGGAACAAAGTTTTCTTCCACCGCCTCTTTTGTCTGACACAGCAGCCAGTCCGCCTCTTTTTCCCGCTCTTCCGTAATTAAAAGCTGGGCCTTAAACAGCTTTATGGAAACATCCTCCTCGTCTATCTGTGTCAGATTTTCCACCAGTTCCCCGGTTTCCTTCATCCAGGAAGAAGCGCTGATTTTCTTTGTGCGGAAAGCTTCATAATACTGCATCAGCTCCATAATGGCATGTTTTTTCTGCCTCCGCGTTCCAGGTCTTCCTGTTTTGGGATGTTTGTTTGCAACTGTAATTCGGGCGGTAAGGCAGACATATGGATTCAAAAGACGGATTACACCATAATTTCTTCCGCCATGAAGCTTTTCCGCCGATATATAAAAAGGAAGCCGGCAGCTATTGCCAAGAAAATCCTCTTCACGGACCTTTTCTTTCTCCAGACGGATAAAATCCCCCTCCTTTTCCAGCGAAAATTCAGAATACCCCCATCCATTACGGTTGATTACCAGACGTCCCTCCAGCTTATCATCTGAATTATCCATACGGATATCTTCATTTTCCAAAAAGAATTCCACCTTCTGCTTTTTTCTGATTTCCAGAAGGAACTCTTCCACCTTCTGTTCTCCTCTGCTTCCT
>CAMUHA010000198.1 GCA_947088515.1 uncultured bacterium | reverse complement strand
ATTTTCCCACTCTTTAAAATGAACTGTTGTATCCTCTGCCACGGATTGAACCAAATTACGCTTACTTTCTTCATCAATTCGAACTGTTGCTGATTCTTCATCTACTTTATATCCTGAAGGCGGCGCAAAATACCAAGTAAAGTCAGGTGTATAATACTGTTCACCCTTCTCAAACTCAATTTCAAAATAAGTATGTTTATTTAAAACACTTACTGACAAATTAATTTCTGTTTTCACCCAATTCATAAATTCCATCCCACTGCATTCCATATCACAATCGGATAAAATTTTGTACCCACACTCCGAGTTTGGCAACAATTGAAATTCCCCACGTGCCACAATACATTCATGACTTTTCTTATTAGATTCATGAATATAATATATAGGGCCCTTTTTCCCCATATCAAGGGACCTTGCACAGGAATGTCCAGCATACACTTTTTGAAATAACTCTTTTACATCATCCTGCGTTTCTATTTTATCACAAGCCCCCCATACCTGATTCATACAGGCAACTTGCTCCCATAAGCTTTCAGTTTTATCAGAAAATTTCATTTCTTTTTTACATATAATATCACCATCATATCTAAAGTCCAAAGAACATCTCATCCCACCATTATCTTTACTATATGATGAGATTGGAATTTCGTTCTGTTCTTTATCATCAATTGTTCCAGCAAATACTGTAGCTGTGTATATACTCAATTTCTTGCCATCTTCAGAAATAAACACCATATTAAAAAATTTTCGTAAAATTATTTTGGGATAGGTTGTATTATTCGAAGTTGATATCTTAAGCTTTACCAGTGGCATAAACCTTACCTCATTTGTTATTTAAGTAATTCTTTATTTCATAAATATTTTACGCATAATTATATCTTTTTCTTATATTTTTAGTTTATTATATAAATTATTACTAAATTTGACAATATACCTATAGTTCCTTCCACATACATTCATTTTCATCACAAAAATGTTTAGCAATCTCCTTTTCTTTCAATCTTTCCGCCTTATTTGTATAAACAAATCGAACTTTTCCGATGCTCTTTTCCCTCCAGAAAATTTTCCACCGTAATCTTTGAAAATTGATTTCCACGAATCCTGCAGGTCTGCCATTTACTTTTTTCCTTATTCAATATAAAATAAATATATCAATATCACCAGAGCAAATTTTTAAATATGTTTTTCGCAAAGGGGGAAAATTTTTTGTACGAATGTCCTAACTGTGGCGGCAATCTGAAATTTGACATTTCATCCCAGATGATGAAATGTGATTACTGCCTTACCACCCATAATCCCTATGACGTCACCAAAGAAAAAGATGCAGAAGAAACTAACCTTCAATCAGGGGATAATAATGAATTTAACGTTACCATATTTACCTGTCCCCAGTGCGGAGGGGAAATTTTAAGCACAGACACCTCTGCCGCTGAATTTTGCAGTTTTTGCGGCGCATCCACCATACTGGACAGCCGCATTTGTAAGGAACGGCGTCCTTCTCATATCATTCCCTTTAAAAAGACCAAAGAGGACTGTAAAAAAGCATACATTTCCCGGATGAAGCGCGCCATTTTTGCGCCCAGCGAGCTAAAAGATGAAAAATATATTGACGGCTTCCGGGGAATATATATTCCTTACTGGGCATACAGCATCACCCAGAAGGGTCCTGTTCTTTTGAAGGGAGAAAAGTCTTACTCTAAAGGCAATTACATTTATACTGACAAATATGACTTAAGCGGCGACCTTGACGCTTACTACTATGACCTGTCCTATGATGCCTCATCTTCTTTTTCAGACAGCATCAGTGAACAGATTGCTCCTTTTAATGTCAGGGACAGTAAAAAATTTACGCCCTCTTTTTTAAGCGGATTCTATGCGGATACTGCAGATGTTGACAGCAGCCTTTACAGGGATGATGCCATAAACCTTGCCAACGCCACCAGCTACAGCAAAATAAAAAAGACGCCTGCCTTTTCTGACTTAAAACTTTCTACTGAGGGCAATAACTTTGCCACCACCATGGCTTTGCATACCTTCTGTGACAAACCGGAGCGGGTTCTTTATCCAGTCTGGTTCATGTCCTACCGAAAGGAAGGCCGTGTGGCTTACGCCACAGTCAATGGACAAAGCGGAAAAGTTGCGGCGGATATCCCTGTGGATATCAAAAAATATCTGATTGGCACCTTCCTTCTTGCACTGCCCATTTTTTTTCTTTTAAATGGACTGTTTACCATAAAACCGGATATTCTTCTTAGCTGTTCCGGGCTTTTAGCCTCCTTTGCGCTTATCATCTATCTGATGGAAATTACCGCTGTTTTACGGCGTGATAAGCGAATGGATGACAGAGGATATCTTCACCGCCAGTTTGCAGGAGCTAAGCCGGGCCAAAAGAAAGAAAACCAGATTACAATAAAAGAATTGCTCTCCTATATAGCGGAAAGTGGACAGATACCCGGATTTACCGGCAGCGCTGTGGCAATGGGCGTTTCCCTGCTTGTCCGGCTTTTTGCCCCTGTATCCGACCTTTGGTACTATGGAGGCGCAATTGTCTCTTTTCTTGGCATTTTATTTACCAACATGGCAATTATTAAAAAGTACAATATACTTGCCACCCGGAAGCTTCCCCAATTTGACAGAAAAGGAGGTAACGACCATGCCTGACAAAGCGAAAGTTTACGGCTTTCTTTTTAGCTGCCTTCTGATACTTTTTTTCTTTTCCAGACCTCCTTTGACGCTCTATGCAGCCTCCGGTTTGCTTACCTGGGAAAATGAAGAAACAGGTTACTGCACGGTTCTGGAAGATGAGGCCCAATTACTAACCCCGGAGGAATGCACACAGCTTGCCACACAGATGCAGGCCATCACCACGTATGGAAATGCCGCCTTTAAAACTGTTTCCTACAACAACGCTTCCACTGCACAATTTGCACGTGATTACTATCATCGTATATTTGGGGCAGAAAGCGGAACTCTTTTTCTAATTGATATGGATAACCGGGAAATTTATATTTTCAGTGATGGCAGCATACATAAGACAGTTACTAATGCTTATGCCAATACCATTACAGACAATTCCTACCGGTACGCTTCGGAAGGCGATTATTACCGCTGTGCTTCCACAGCCTTTGAACAGATCAACACACTTTTATCAGGGCAGCGGATTGCACAACCTATGAAGTATATAAGCAATGCTCTGCTTGCGCTTATCCTTGCAGCGCTGATTAATTACTCCCTGGTAAGGCTTTTGTCCTGTACCACCCGGCCAGGCCAGGCAGAGATTTTAGATTCTGCCTCCACCAAATTCCACTTTTCCAATCCTAAAAGACGTCTTGATTCCCAGACCAAAGTCTACAATCCTTCACGCAGCAGTGGCGGAAGCGGGGGACACAGCGGCGGTGGACGCAGCGGTGGCGGGGGACATCGCAGCGGTGGCGGGGGACATCGCAGCGGCGGCGGAGGCGGACATCGGTTTTAAAGCATTTTTCAAACATGCTCCGGGGCAGCTTCACTGCCTTGCAGCGCTGCTGACTTTCTTCTGTATCTCTGTACCCAAAAAGGAGGTTCCCTGCGTTTGTCACGCTGGCGCCTCCTTTTTTCTGCCTTTACGCATTTTTTACTATCAGAATCTTATCCCCGGCCTTAATTTCATCTGATGGAAGGTCATTGGTCTGTCTGATAACAGAAACCGGAACATAGTAACGCTTTCCAATATCCCATAGGCTGTCGCCTTCTTTGACCATATACACGGCAATCCCTGGAAGCGCTGCCATTTTCTCCATATCCGGCTCTGACACTACAATCTGCTCCACAATCTTTTCCTGCCACTTCTGGTAAACGTTGGTGCGGAAATAAAGCACACATTTCACATCCACTTCCCCATTGTCAATGATGGCAACTGTCACCTGGTCCACAAAGGCCTGCACAGGATAAATACAGCTTTCGCTGATTCCTTCCGCCTCAAGCACGTACTGGAAAGGAATGGTTCCTTTAATCACGCCATACCTGTTTTCCTCATTGCTGCTTTCATAAAACATCTGCAGATTTACCACTCCGGTAAGTTCAATACCTCCCTCGGCAATATTCTGCCCCGTCATCTGCAGACAGCTTGCCGTATGGAGAATTTTATGAAGCGCAGCCTTTTCATCCCCGCTGGAGAAATGCCCGGACAGCTTAGTCTTTCCACTGCTTCTTGTTATCAGCCTGCGGAACTGGGCATTTTTCTCCATCACCGTCACTTCTTTGACCACGCCATAAACATCTGAAAGGATATCTACCTTTTCATCCTCATAAATGCAGATATCCAAATCCAAACACTGTTCAAACGTAATTACTCTCTCTTCCCCGTCAAAGTCAGGCCGCACTTCCACTTCCCGGTCCTCGGAGGTAAAGCGTATCTCCGGTATCATTCCTTCCCTTGCGCCAGGGCAGTCCAGACTTCCGGCAAAGGGCAGCGTTGTTTCATAATGGCAGATTTCCTCTTCTTCCCCTTCTCCCCGATAAAGGAAAAAGGCCCGAAGTTCTCCCTGCACTCCAATTTTATCCTCCAGTACTTTAAACTCCACTGCCTCCGGCACAATCTCCGACCAGACCATAGCAAATATATTGGGAAAGCTTCCGGGAATTTCCACCTCTTCTTTTACCCGGAAAATATCCTTCTTCTTAATTGCCATTGCCGCAATATCCAACGTCTTTTTCCGAAACTCCACAGGTTCCTCACTGTATAGGTCCACCGCTGTCTCTTCATCACAAATTTCTTCACACATAAGATATAGCGCCGCAACCGACTGCACACTAAGCTTTCTGGAATTGATAAGCCCAATGCTCAAATCTTCCAGCTCCCAGGTTACACTGACACTGTCCCCGCCTCTGATACCCTCCATAAAGACAGATTCGTCAAAAGGAATTGCCCCCTCCATATCAGCCACATCGCTTTTTCCAGATGGTCCCCCTCCCTTTTCTGTCAGATAAAGCACATGAAAAACCAGTTTTCCCTTTACACTTACATGGTCATCCGTTACCTTTACCTCTTCAATTACCACGCTGCCTCTATCCATAATCAGTCTGGACGCATCAGGCCTGGAATCGGATATAATCACATCATCTTCAAGCGTCATCTGGGTCTGGGCCTTACATTTAATACAGTCCATATGTATGTTCCGCTTAATTAACTCCACAAAAATACCTCCTAATGTCTGCTTATTGTTAATGTATGATGTGGAAGTTCAAAATATGTCTGCCTTAGCCAAATCCGCCTTTATTAACAATCTCTTCAAATCGCATTAAATCATTTTTGGTAGTAATCTTAAAATTTTGTTCCTCCCCCCTAATTGTCACTATATCAAGTCCTCCCAAAAAAGCTGGTTCTGTGGAGCCATTAATTTTAAGCATCTGGTCAGGCGGCAGTTTTTTATTCGCTTCGTAATACGCTTCCAGTTTAAAGCCTTCCGGCGCCTGTCCTGCAACCACATGGTTTCTGTCAAGCAATGCCGTTATCTTCCTTCCGTCATCGCAGCAATAAACAGTGTCTTTCACAGGCAGCACCGGTATTACGCCGTCATGCTCCTTCGCTGCTTCTATCACGCATTCAATCTGACGCTCCGATATAAGTGGTCTTGCCGCATCGTGTATCACCACAATATCTCCGCTTTGGGCATACAGACGTATGTCTTCAATCCCATTTAGGACTGAAAGCTGTCTGGTAGCTCCCGGCAATGAAAAACCTTTAAATTTTGTCAGGGAATTATTACCAATTATTTTCTGCCAGTATTTTTCTGCTACAATCTGAATGGCCGAAATGCTCTGGCAATTTTCAAAAGCTGCAAGGCAATAGGAAATAATCATTTTTCCGTTTACCTCCAGATACTGCTTCGGTATTTTTGCTCCTAATCTGCTTCCATTTCCTCCTGATAATATCAACGCAATATTCATACTAAAATTTCAGCTCCCTTATTCCCCGCAGCACCTCTCCATATGGCTTTTTTTTGCCAAACAGCAGCGTTGTCCCAAG
>CAMUHA010000197.1 GCA_947088515.1 uncultured bacterium | reverse complement strand
ACATAAAACTCCCGCGTAGGGTCGTAGGATACATTTAACAGCTCTGTTACAGAACCAGCAATGTCACCAGCAGCCTGATTGCCGCATCCCACAAATAAACCTAATGCTATTGCGCACATCAACAGCAAGAACAGTACTTTTCTTTTCTCCAAATCAATTCATCTCCATTTTCCGCCTGCATCCCAATACCAGAACCACTATAAATATCCATTAAGTTTTTTTACTATCATTGAAACAGCATCTTCCATTGAACATTTACTGGTATCTATTGTTATATCTGGATTTTCCGGCTCTTCATACGGACTGGATATTCCTGTAAAGTTAGGGATTTCTCCTGCCCGTGCCTTTTTGTATAATCCCTTGACATCCCGCCTTTCACATTCCTTCAAAGGTGTACTTACATATACTTCAATAAAGTTGTTTTCTCCAATAATGTCTCTGGCGCTTTGCCTGTCGCTTCGGTATGGTGATATAAAGGCAGTAAGCACAATCAGGCCCGCCTCATTCATCAGCCTTGATACCTCTGCTATCCGTCTTATATTTTCTATTCGGTCCCTTTCTTCAAATCCTAAATCTTTATTAAGTCCCATACGGATATTGTCTCCATCCAGCAGCATGGTATGTCTGCCACCAGTACACAATACCTTTTCCACCTCATTTGCCAGTGCAGATTTACCTGAACCGGAAAGTCCTGTAAACCATACCGTCAGAGGTTTTTGCCCCAGACTATTCGACCGCAGTTCACGGGATATATCACTCTTTTGCCAAACCAGATTTTCTGAACGGCGCAGGGAATGATTAATAACACCACAGGCTGAAGTCATATTGGTAACTCTGTCAGTCAAAATAAAGCTTCCCACTGATTTATGTTTATCAAACTGGTCATAAACAATTACATCAGACATTGCAATATCGCAAACAGCTATTTCATTTTTATATATCTGCTTTGCAGTAATATCTGTTCCCAGATTAATATCTATTTTTTTCTTAATATCCATGACAGTTGCAGGAATCAGTCTGGTCCCCACTTTTATCATGTAATTTTTCCCACGTACCAGTTCCACATCATCCATCCACAACAATGTAGCTGTAAACATATTTGTTACTTTTAACTTTGTATCATGGCTTAATACGCATCCTCTGGATATATCAACTTCCCGGTCCAGTGAAACAGTAACTGGCTGCCCTTTTGCCGCTGTCTGTACTTCCGTATCTGCTGCAAGGATTGACTTTATTTCCGCCGCTTCTCCACTTGGAAGTACAGTTACCTTTTCGCCCACTCTAATCTGACCGCAGGCAATTTCACCCTGAAAACCACGGAATGTGTGGTTAGGTCTGCATACCCTTTGTATGGGCATCACAAAACCTTCCTCTTTTGTCCCATCATCTGTATCTATCGTCTCCAGGAAAGCTAACAGTGTTTTCCCTTTATACCAGGACATATGGCCTGAACCTTTGGTTACATTATCCCCTTCTGTTGCAGACACTGGAATTGTAACAATATTATTTAAATCAAGTTCTACTGCAAGCTTTTTAATCTCTTTTGTCAGGCTTTCATATTTCTGTCTGTCATAATGAACTAAATCCATCTTATTAATAGCAAATACAAAATGTCTGATTCCCATCAAAGCACAAATCCGGGCATGGCGTCTGGTCTGGATAAGTATTCCTTTCGTTGCATCTACTAAAATTACTGCCAGTTCCGCAAAAGACGCTCCCACTGCCATGTTTCTTGTATATTCCTCATGTCCTGGTGTGTCAGCTACTATGAAACTTCTTTGGCTGGTAGTAAAATAACGGTAAGCTACATCTATTGTAATTCCCTGTTCCCGCTCCGCCATCAGGCCGTCCAAAAGCAAAGAATAATCAATTTGCCCTTCCCTGCTCCCCACCTTGCTGTCAAGTTCTAACGCCTGCTCCTGGTCTGCATATAAAAGTTTGGCATCATAAAGCATATGACCAATCAATGTTGATTTGCCATCATCTACGCTGCCACAAGTAATAAACTTTAATAATCCATTCATATTAAAAGTAGCCCTCTCTCTTTCGTCTTTCCATACTGCCTGCCGCCTCATGGTCAATCACACGGCTTGTTCTCTCTGAATTAACAGCGCTCAAAGTCTCTTCAATTATTTCATCCAATGAATCTGCCACAGACTCCACTCCGCCCGTTAATGGATAACAGCCAAGAGTCCTGAATCGTACACTTTTATACTCTATCTTTTCTCCTGGGAGCAGTTTCATTCTGTCATCATCCATCATAATAATATTGCCATCTCTGTAAACAACTGACCTTTCTTTTGCAAAATACAGTGGAACTATCTCAATTTTTTCACGTGCAATATACTGCCAGATATCCTTTTCCGTCCAGTTAGAAATTGGAAATACCCTTATACTTTCACCTTTGTGTATTTGGGTATTATACAAATTCCACATTTCCGGCCTCTGGTTTTTGGGGTCCCATGCCTGTTCGCTGTTGCGGAATGAAAATATCCTTTCTTTTGCACGGGACTTCTCTTCATCCCTGCGTCCTCCCCCAAAAGCAGCCGTAAATCCATATTTGGAAAGAGCCTGCTTCAATGCCTGTGTTTTCATAATATCTGTATATGCCGCGCCATGGTCAAAAGGATTAATTCCCTGTCTTACGCCTTCTTCATTGGTATAGACCAGCATTTCTATTCCCTTTTCTAAAGCTATTCTGTCACGAAATTCTATCATTTCTCTGAACTTCCATGTTGTGTCAATGTGCATAAAAGGGAAAGGCGGCTTTTCAGGATAAAACGCTTTTAATGCAAGATGAAGCATTACTGAACTGTCTTTTCCAATTGAATATAGCATAACGGGCTTTTCACATTCCGCTGCTACTTCTCTAATAATGTATATTGCTTCTGCTTCAAGCTTGTCTAAATGGGATAATTCATTCATAACAATCTCCTTACTTTACTGATACATAAAAGCACTATTACCATCCTGCAGTTTATCTTAGAATATATCATATGTTCATAGTTTCTTTTACATATATATTATTATTCATTATCATATATTTTATATAGATGATTTCATTTATAATTTTAAACTTTCCAAACCAAACATTTTCTAATAAGTTCAAATACATATCTTACCGGAGCAGTTATTTTCCAACTTCTACTATTTTTCATCCAACTCAATTCTTTTTGTTTTTCATCCAGTTGAGTCAAAAATTCAGATTTTTCTTTAACGTACATTTCATTCTGTCTAACTTGTATTTCTTGTAATTCCCTAACTAAAGCATTTAAATTTGACATATCATCCTGAATATTCTCATTTTTTTTTAATAAACTTTTATATTTTCTATTCATTTCAATATTTACAGAAGTGAAAAAACTAATCGTTTGCTCTAGCAATTCATCTGTCTTTACCATTGAACCTGTCGAATATTCGGCATCCTCTTCTTCAAACAAAATACCATCCGTTTTATTAAGATACTTAAAAGCAACTTCTTTATTACATAAATTATAATTTTCCATAAAATCACATCTCTGTTGATGTGACAATAAACTTCTAAAGTGTTTATTATTTTTTTCTATACCATCAACCATCAATATTTCATAAGATAATTCATCCATTTCGTCTCTTGTTGCCAAACTGGAAGTATTCATGCAACGTTTCATTTCAAGTGCTGCATTGTTTATTGAAGGATTATAATTTTTAACAGGTAATATAAATTCTTCATTTACATTAATGTTCAATAAAAACATAAAATCATCAATAATATTTCCATTCTTAAATTGGCAATCTTCATATGGACGCACTAAAACATTTTTTTCACCAACTACATATGCAATATCATCTATTACAGATAGATAATTTAAGTTTTTTTTCACCAACCATAATATTGGATTATCTAAATTAAAAACTTCTAATAATGTTTCTTTCATTAGGACCAATCGAACACATTCTCTATATTGCGATTCCAAATAATCAACTTGTTTTCTTAAATATACAATAACTTTAATTTCAACTTCCATATCTGCTAACAATAATTTAATATTGTTGAAAAAATCTATTTTATTGTTAACTTCTCCCCAAATGTGTTCTGTTGATAATAAAACTTTATCAGCAATCATAAACATATCAACCAAAATATTTTTTAACTCTTCATCACTTTTTTCTATTCTAGTGACCCATGCAAAGTTACCTGCTGTTGATTCATTACCACCCCATTTTTTATATGGAATTCCCTTAGGATAATAAATTCCTTTGCGTAATAATAATTTCCTATTATTTTCAAGAAAATGTTGTATCGTTGAAGTACCAGTTTTAGGCGTTCCAATATGTATATATAATTCTTTCATGTTTTATTCACTCCTCTATAACTTCCAACTTATATATCCTTTGAATACTTCAGAATAATTGATTACTGTTTTGATAAATCAATAATCAAATAATTACAATAAACTAATAAATTTGTCCATCTTGCATCTTGAACTGCCAGTTGATTTTTACACATTCTATATTGCATCTAAAAGTTCATTCCTGAACTTATGTTTAAAGCTTTTCAAACCCTGCAATTGTTTTCTCAGAGCCGGGTGGTTCATGATGCAGGTTTCTATTTTATCCTGCACTCTTTTTCTGGCGAAAATGCCTTATGTAAAAATCCAAGTGTAGGTAAACCTCCGATACACTTTTTATCTTTGCCGTGAATTCATTCTTAGGGGCCATGTATATATTTTATTTTCTATTTTTTAATCCTTGTAAATTAGTTTACTTTTCTATAGAAAAACTTCTTTTTAACATATTAATTTCCTGTTGTATGTCCAACAATTGCTGCCTAATGTTATTTTCTCTTATAATAAATTCCTGTTTTATTTGACAAATTTCTTCACAATGATATGTAACTAATTTGGCAAACACTTTTATTACACATTCTACATCCATTTCTTCGTTTTCTATTATTTCATTTTTTCTATCGGTTTCTCATAAAAAATCTTCTTATCATTCTAAGTGGCACTGTAATTCTCCAACTGTAACTATTTTTGATGTTGTTTATTTCTTGTTGTTTCTCCAGTAGTTGTATTAAAAAACTTTCTTCTTTTGTCTTTATTTCTTCTATTGTTCTAACTAACTTTGTTATTTCATTTTGAAACTGTTGATTAATTAATTGTAACTCTTCATCTCTTTTTTTATTTTCCTGATTAGTTCTTTCATTATTTTGCTTTATTTCTTTTGTTTCTTTTTGTAAGGAAATAATTTATTTGTTTTTTTCAGTATTACTGATGTAAAAAATTTGATTGTCTGTTTTAGTAAATCATGTATTGATACTGATTCCTCTGCTAAATTTTAATTGTCCCTTTCATAAAGCAATATGCCATTTTCTCTATTCAAAAAATCTTTTGCGATTTTTTTTATATCTTCATAATTTTTCATAAACTCCTGACGCTGCGAAAAACTAATCAAATTCTTAAAATGGACACATTGCTTTTCACTGCTATCCTCTATTCCATCTCTCATTAAAATATCATAAAAGCAGTCATTCATATCCTTTTGAGTCGCAATACATGATAAATTCATATAACGCTTCATTTCTAATGCGGCGTTACTCATAGACGGATTATAACTTTTGTCAGGCAGAATAAATTCATTGTTTAGAGATAATCCTATTAAATCCAGAAAATCTTCTATAATATCTTCATTTTTAAATTGTCCTATTTCATAAGGTCTGACAATTATATTTTTCCTACCAATTACCTCTGCCATTTCTTCTAAAATCGAATAATAATCTAAGCTTTCTTTTACATCATTCATTTCTGGATTGGAAAAATTACATATATTATATAAAGATTCATGCAATCGTATTAGCCTAACACATTCCCTATATTGAGATTCTAAATAATCAATTTGTTTTCTCAGATATACAATAACTACTATTTCGAGTTCTGCTGATATTTTTTTATATTATTTAAAAAGTATTTTTTATTAGTAACTTCTAAGCATATATTTTCTGTTGAAAGCAAAATCTTATCAAAACTTTGGAGTAATACATTTATC
>CAMUHA010000196.1 GCA_947088515.1 uncultured bacterium | reverse complement strand
ATGGACATCCTTTAGAAAAAGGGGTTACTGTATCGGCACCTGGCTTTCTATATCCCGGTTTCCCATCGGCTGTAATTCCGAAGGAAAAGCCATTTAAATTATTATTTACCTGTTTTAAAAGCATTGCATCCACAGCTTTCCCGTTTTTTGTATTTGCTTTTAGTTCTTCCATTGTTTGTATCATGTCTGTTTTCGGGAGATACACATTCCCGCTGCTGTCTTCTATTTGTGAATTATATACAGATGCCATTTTCTTTGCCTCCTACTTACAATAATTTTAAAAAAATATTTTTTTCCGTTGCCGCTGCATAAGAGCTTCCAACTTTAATTCCATCGCCTTTGGGACCTGCAGGCCCAGTTGCTCCTTTTGCGCCTGCCACTCCTTTAATATTCCCGGCGTACACCCATTTTGCCACAGACGCGTCTCCGCCTGTCGTGCATTTATAAACATTTCCTGTAGAGCTGTTTAAATACATATCATTTACAATTGCATCCACAATCCCGGAACCATTAAAGACTGCAGCTGTGTCTGACGTCCCTGTAACCGCCGTTCCCACAGTCCATCTGCTTCCTCTCTGCCCGGCTGACCCTGCGTCTCCCTTTTCCCCGGTGGGACCGGCTGGTCCCATTGCACCAGTGGCGCCTTTTAGCTTGCCGGAATCAAGCTTCTGCTGGAATGTCTCCCCATCTGCAAAATATACCAGGTCCGCAGTTGTCTGCACATCTGCATCCCCTAAGAGATTTCCATCATCATCATGCAACTGTACCCGCACTTTGTAATTTGCCATCTGTTTTCTCCTTTTAATTCACAATTTTATATCCCACTGCCGGACTTGCCATTGCAACGCCTGTATCCCCGGTCACAGACCCGGCGCCCTCTACAAACATGTATATGGCCCCTTCTTTTCTCTGCGCTACCGGAATATTGGCGCTGCTGATAATAACCTGTGTTTTTTCGCTAATTGCCTGCTCCACCGTCTTTCCGTCCAGCATCCACACAATATCAGCATCTGTATGCGGATGTACAATATTGCCATCTGCATCCTGTAATTCCACTGGTAAATACCTTGCTGCCATTATATATCATCCTCCTCTCCTGATTTTTTAGTAACTGCGTACAACATATTTGCCTGTCGCTCCACATCCTGCCCATCGTTTATTGGTACAAGCATCTTTAAAATCCCTCTATAAGAGGTTTGCTCTCTCTCCCCTTCTGTGCGTTCCCTGCGTTCTACACCATACAGAGTATTTTTTACTGTCGGACTTTCCATTCCCGCTACATACCTGTCAAAAGTGTTGATAACTACTCCCTGTTTTTTCGTGACCATCGCATACAGACTGCCTTTTGTCCTTAATGACGGTGGTTTATAAGTAGCTTCTGTCATCAGCACAAATGGGTCATCAGCGCTTTTAAAGCAGTTAGTTTTTAGGTTTGACATCAAATCGTCCAGCCGTTTGTTTATTTCTGCCTGCATTTTTTCCAGGTCCTCAATTAGGACTGCCGCGCTTCGCCCTGTTTCTATCGTCACTTCTGCCGCATCTGATACAGTTATGTAATACTCTTCAATGATTTCTACCGCCGCCATGCCATTATAACGGGGGAAATAATCCGCTTCTTTCGCCACTGACAGAGAGTAAAGTATTCCGTCTCCTTCCTCTCCTATCCTTTTGGCATAAACTCCAATTTCTGTCATCCGGTATCCCTCGGTCAGGCTTATATTTGACAGCAGGGTCTTTAAAAGGACACATGCGTCCGTCTCTTTTTTTATGCTGCTAAACGCAAACTCCTGCCGCGGCTCACGCAGAGCCTCCGCTTTTTGCAGGTTTGTCCTTACAGTCTCATCCTCCGTATAAATGCCGCTCCCGGCCACCAGTTTTGTAAAAACCATCTGTTCGCCGACAAGCAGGTCGGCTGCAAGGGTTATGCCCAGGTCAGTCGTCACTGCCGGATAAAATTCTGCCACTGTTTATCCCTCCCTTATCCGTATTCTGCTTATCCTGTTTGTTCCCACGCCACTGTGTAACGCACTGTGCATACCATATTCGCCTGTCCAGACATCAGTAATTACAATATTTCCGCAGCCGTGCCGAGCTGCACCAGCATACAGTGTGCTGTCAATCCTCCGCATAAATGTGATTGACTCAAGATGTGACCTTGTATTTTTAACCTTCCACAGCGCCTGAAGAAAAGCGTCAATCAGCTCTTCTGCTATAGACATGTCTGTACCAAGTATAATCCTAAACAGATATGGCGCAGAACCATACTCAAACCATTCCTGCACTTTTGCAGACTCACTCCGCCATACTAGATTTGTCAGTTCTCTCACTGCCGAAACTGTACCTGCCCGGCAATGCCATAAAAGCGCTTTTTTAACAGCTTTTCCCTTTTCATCCGGTGGCAGGGACGTATCATAATACTGTGCCCGCAATTCTTCAGCAAGCAGGTCAACAATTTTTTCAGGCAGAAGGTCTATACTGGCATAAACGCCCGCACGTTCTATTTTCTCTAAAATCATTGCCGCAGTTTTCCAAAGCGCATAGCTTGTCGCTTGTATATATTCGTCTTTTCGAAACGCCAACGGCATAAGTTTCAATGGTTCACACTCCCACAAATTAATCATCCTCTACCCCTCCATATATCACAACCGCATCCCCATCATGCAGCGCAATGCTCTCCTGCGATATTCTAAAAAAAACTGGGCTTCTTATTTCCAACCGCTTCGCGCCTGCCGATATGATTAATTTTCGAAGCTGGTCAGGATTGATATCCCTACCTATCCGTGCTTTTTGCCATAAGGCATACTCCTGTACAGCAGTCTGTACCTGCTCGCTGATAAGGGATGCCTTTGCCCGGTCGCTCTTGTTAATATAATAAACAATCTCAATTTCATACTTTACCGCTTGCGGCGCATGAACATTTATATGGTCAGTAAGGGGCCTTATTTCTTCGTTTTGCAGATACCGTTCCAGTTCCGCTATCATTGTATCATCTGGCAACTGTCCTCCCTGAAGGGTAAAACAAATATCCACTTCCCCCGGAATGGAAGAACCTATTCTAACATCTTCAACTGCAGGGTCAAAAGTCCGCACCCAATACCGGTACGCATCATCTGGTCCAGCCGTTGACCATGAGGACGGGGCAAGATAAATTCGTTCTGCAAGGTTTTCGTCCGATTCCAGGTCCGCCCCGCCCTCCGTCATGGTAACATTTTCTACTTTATCAACATATGGCACAGGGTCCACAAGCACTTTGAGTGCGCCAGGTTGATATCCGTTTCCTTTTTCTCCAATTTCACGGCATTCCGCGTTGACTTCTCCCGCCATGCTTCCGCCTGGAATTTCAAGGGTATCTAATGTGTGAAAGTATACACCATCCGAAGCCGTTACTCTCGTGCCTGCAGGAATGAGGGTAATTCCTTGCCGCTTCCCAGACAGGATAAATCGCAGTCTTGTTTTCGCCGCCGCTCCCAACATTCTCGATACGCCTTTTAATGCGCCAATGTTTTCCAGATAATCCCCATAACTGTATTTTAACAAAGCCATTTTTCCCGCCCGGTCAGCATACTGTGCAATCTGGTACAGCATCAAACAATTGGCATAAGCAGTCAGACGGACTGGGTCAGCCTCACACATCACCAATTCCCTTCCTGTCAGTTCTTTATATTTATCTTTCATGGTTTCTAAATAATAGCATTGGATATCCTCCATTGTCATTTCATCAATAAAACTAACATCTGGATAATCCAGAACAGGCTTCCGCTCCATTATTTTTCACCTCTTTTCAGGCAGACTACAGGTATCAGCCTTCCTTCTTCCGTAGCCTGATAGTCCACCTTTTCAACCTGCACACGTGTCTCGTATTTTTTAGTTTTTTTAATTATTTCAAGCGCAAGCAAATTGCGGGCTATGTTTATATTTTTATCCTGGAATTCAGACGCAAGTCCAAATTCCCTGTCAAGGGGCTGCTCACCTTCACGAACTGAATATAACGCCGTAAGACATCGCCTTATATCCGCAGCTTCGCTTTCTGGCATATCATTCAAAATAATAATGACTCCTTCTATGTCAATCACAAATATTCCTCCATGTTTACCTGCAAAGTCGCCCTTGCAATTTCCCCATGACTCATTACCACATCCAGTGCTTCGGATATGGATGAAATATAAAATTTATTCTGTCCTATCAGCCTTCCGCCAATTACAAGATACTCTGTTTCCCCATTTTCCACAGCATCCTCTATACTGGCAATTACATCCCGTGGACGAATGCCAAGATTCACATCAAGTAAAATTTTAAAGCTTACGCTCCGATTTCCCGGACCAGTAAACTCCGGCCGGTCCTTCTGCCCTAAAACGCTGTGTTTCGCATATTTCCCTGATACTTTCTGGGTCATTCCCGTAAATGTAAGTATTTTTCTGTCTGAAGTTTCAAAGATAATTCTGCTTCCAAAATTTCCTACTGCTCCCACAAAATCACCCCTCCAAACTCTCAAGTCTTTTCATAATTTCGGACAGTGTCACATCATATTTTCCATCCTTCATCCGCAAATTCCCGCCTGAAGAGATTTCTATATTTTCTGACGCTTCCACTTTAATGTCTGTTCCTGCCTTTATTGCCAGATTTTCCATAAGGGAAAGCAGCAGTTTACGTATGATAGCTTCCGTCTGTTTTTCCTCCTGACTGACCTTTATATCTGCATGGGCATTTACAGCTATTTCCTCCTCATCTCCCCCGGTAATCACCAGTTCCGGGAAATCCATTCGCATGAGGTCTGTTTGCAAAAAAATTGAAATATTAGCCGCAATCTCAACTTCAGGGCCATCAAGCGCTGCCTTATTTACGCCATTTAAATGTAAGTTTGCCATCTTTATCAGATATTCTCCAGAACCATCATCATACCTAATGAAAGCTGCATCTTTTCCCTTTGACAGGTCCTTTCTGTAAAGCCCCTTTCCTGATTCTGGCGGAATGTTCTTTTTGTTCCAAATTTCTCCCAGAATAATTCCACGGCTACTTCCATTTGACAAATGCGCCACCGCAATCTGCTGCCCTACTTCCGGCATTCGGTACTCTCCATTATAATTCAGGGTGGCAAATTCTACAGTTACTGACTTGTCCTTATCTGGGTATGTCACCCGTGCCATCCCCTTTTCATAATCAATGGACGATATTTCTCCAATGCGTATTTCGCTGTTCACCCGTTTCACCCTCTCATTCTAAATTGGGAAGCTGCAGAACCGTACCTGGAAAAATCCAGTGTCCGTTGCTGGAATTCTTTTTCCCCCGCTCCCCCGCCACTGATTCAATAACTTCCTTATTTAAATCATAAATTTCCGCATACCGTGTCGGAGCATCAAGCATTTTTTCAGCAATTTTCCAAAGGGTATCCCCCCTTACAACAGTGTAATCTCCTGCGCTTTCCCCTTCTGCATTATCCGGCTGCTCGTCTATCAGCACAGTAGAATTGTCCATTCGATACCCTACCCTGTGCGCATCAAAGGATTGCACAGATGCGCCACTTCCACCAACTTTTGTAACCACCTTATCCAGATAGTAAATGCCATCCATTACTCCAAGTCCTGAAATGCTGACGCATCGACTAGCAATAAGTTCTCTTTTTGCCTTTACTGTGCCTGAAAATGTGGTGTCCCCCTTATTGGCATTATTTAGCGCTGACACTGCTTTCCGTTGGGCGTCAGCAACGCTGTCCGCCTCTTCATTGATTTCTTTTATCCTGCATCCTCCACCCACTGTAACCATATGGTTTTCCCCTGTGCCTGGGTCCACATAAGCTATCTTTGCGCCTGTGTAAGTTCCTTCCAGCTTTGACTTATAAGTGTACATAGAAAAATCGGAAAATTTCAGTTCTGCAACCGGAGTTATAAACTGTAAAAGACTTCTTAATCAAAATAAATACAAAAGAGCCACAGCATAGCATTTATGCGGTACTGGCGGAAAGGAGGGAATTGATTATGAGTCACGATTTAACAGCATTATACGAGAGATTGAGCCACGATGATGATATGACAAAAGGACGTAAAGCCAAGTGATTTTTTTCGGCATCCATAG
>CAMUHA010000195.1 GCA_947088515.1 uncultured bacterium | reverse complement strand
TTAAGATGCTTCTTGCCACACTGATACCGTTAGCGGAAGCCTGCTGCAGACCTCTTGTAACCCCTGCTCCATCACCGATTGCCCTAAGCCCTTTGATGCTGGTTTCAAAATCCTGGTTTACCACCACCCGGTTGGAATAAAACTTTACTTCCACCCCATAAAGCAGCGTTTCGTCTGCTGCAATGCCAGGCGTAATCTTATCAAGCGCCAGCAGCATTTCTTCAATATCCACCATAATTCTGTGGGGAAATACCAAAGATAAGTCTCCTGGTACCGCATCTTTTAACGTTGGCATCAGATTGTTACGGCAAAGGCGTTCTTCTGTGGTCCGTCTCCCCCTTCGGAAATCCCCAAAAGTCTGCACCAGAATCCTTCCGCCGCAAAGCATATTGGAAAGCTGGGCAATCTTTTTTCCATACTCAATGGGCGTCTTGAAAGGTTTGGTAAAGTTTTTGCTTACCAAGATAGCAAAATTAGTGTTATTGGTTTTGTATTCCTTTGACTTATAGGCATGGCCGTTTACCACCGCAAGTCCCCCTTCGTAGTACTCTGTGGCCACTTCACCTGAAGGATTGGTACAAAAAGTCCTGACCTTATCATCAAACGTAGGAGTGTGGTAAATCAGCTTTGCCTCATAGAGGTTTTCGTTAAGGAACTGCATCACCTCGTCCCGCACCTCCACTCTCACGCCGATATCCACTGTTCCCGGAGTAGTCTCTATCCCAATCTCCTCACATTTTCCCTTAAACCAGTCAGCCCCCTCACGGCCCACTGCGGACACGATTTCTTTCGCATAAAAGGATTCTCCTTTATCTGTCTTAATTCCCACCGCACGGCCGTCTTTTATAAGAATTTCCTCCACCATGGTCTGGAAATGAAGCTCCGCTCCCTGCTCTATGAGATGATGCTGGAGTTTTTCATAAATTTTGTATCCTTCCTCTGTTCCCAGATGGCGGATGGGACACTCCACCAGTTTTAAGTTGGCATTAATTGCCTTCTTTCTGATTTCCCTGATTTCCGCCTGCTTATCCACGCCGTAAACATTCGCATCTGCGCCAAATTTAAGGTAAATGTTGTCTGATTCCTTAATCAGCTTTTCTGTCTCCTCATACCCCAAAATAGCAGGCAGATTTCCCCCTACGTCCGGCGAAAGAGAGAGCTTGCCATCTGAAAAGGCTCCCGCTCCCGCAAATCCTGTTGTAATGGAACAGGGCTTACAGCCCACACACTGTTTGGTGGTACGTTTAGGACACTGTCTCTTTTCTATGGAACGGCCCTTTTCCACAATCAGTACCTTTAAATCTTTCTTCCTGTCCAATAATTCATAAGCACAGAAAATTCCTCCCGGACCTGCCCCAATAATAATTACGTCAAATTGATTTTCCATATTTTCCTGCCTTTCTTTCCTTTTTACTTTAACTTCCAGTTACTTTCCTTATATCCCTGATAAATGAGTAAGACATACAATTTAAGCCTTCCACTTTCAGGAAAGCATCACCTGTACGCTGCTGCCGGCATTGGTTTTGTGAATCCATATCTGATTTTCTATTTTTTCAGCCAGTTCAGGCACATGGGAAATGATACCAATAAGCCGGTCCTTTTCCACCAGAGCCTTAAGCGTTAAGCAGGCCTGTTCCAGCGATTCCCCATCCAGACTTCCAAACCCCTCGTCTATAAAAAGAGCTTCCACCCTAAGCCCTCCGCTTTGCGCCTGGACCACATCGCTCATGCCAAGAGCTAAGGCTAAGGATGTTTTAAATGTCTCCCCGCCGGAAAGGGTTTTGGCCGGGCGGTATCTGCCTGTATAATAATCCATCACCTCTATCTCCAGATTATCCTTACTTCTTCCATCATTAATCTGCTCTATACGGTGAAGCTCATATCTTCCCCCGCTCATGGCGCGCAGCCTGATATTTGCCGAATAAAGAATATCCTCAAAATAAGAGGCAAGCACATATTGCTCAAACACCAGCCGCTTTTTATTATTGCCGTTTGCCGCATCATCCAGATCTTTTAAAAGGCTGTAATCTTCCATCAGCCCTTCCAGTTTCTTTTGTTTCTCTTCAAGGGATAAGAGACTTTTTTCCAGACTTTGCAGCTGTCCGTCCAGTTTCATCTGTTCATCAAAAAATCTCTTTCTCTCTTCCTCTGCCTTATCAAGCAGCGCCAGCAGCTTTTCCCTATCCTCTGTCTGCTCTTTGTCCGTCTCCTCCCTAAGATACAAAAGCATCTCTTTACAGGCCTGACACTCCTGCCGGTACCTTCCAATTTCCTCTCTCACCTGCCCCATCTTCTTTTCATCTGCAAGTAATTTCCGGTATCCTTCTTCGGAAGAAAAACCTGCTTCCAAAAGTTTCCTGTCAAAGTCCGCCTGGAGGCTGCTTCTGTTTTTTTCCGCTTCTGACAGCTCTTTTCCAAGGCTCGTCATCATTCTTTGTTTTTCCTCAAGCAGTGCAAATCCCTGTTCATATTCTTTTATCTTTTCCCGGAAGACCTTCTCTTCACAGATTTCCACAAACGCAGCGACATCCTGGGGCCTTTTTTCTCTGTTTTCATTTAAATCTTTAAATTTACTTTCTGTTTCTTTTACCCTCTCTTCCCATTCTTTAGCCTGTCCCAATGCTGCCGCTGCCTTTCCATGGGCTTCCACCCGTCTTTTCAGCTCCTTTTCAAAAGCAATTTTCAGCTCCTCCACCTGTTCCTTTGAAGGCGTACTCTTACTGCTCCTGCAAAGAGCCGGATGAACTGTGGAGCCGCATACCGGACAGGGAATGCCTTCTGTGAGGTTTTGTGCCAGAATGCCTGCCATCCCATGGCGGTAAGCCTTATCTGCCTGTTCATAAAAGCTCTTTGCCTCCCCTTCCCTATCCTCCGCTGCCATATAGATTTTCTGCAGCCTTGTAAGTTCCTGCCTCTTTTCCAGAAGAGACTCCTTTTCTTTTTCCAGCAGTTGTTTCACTTCCCGCCAGATTTTTTCTTTCTCATAGGCCTCCTCAATGTTATGCCGCAGCATATAAGCTGTCTCTCCTTCTTTTATCCGGCAGGCAAGGGTTTTTATTTCTTCTGTAAAAACAGAGATTCTTTCCCTAAGCGTCTGCTCCTTTTCCTTTGCCAAAGTCAGATTCATTTCCGCAGGTTTTAAGGCAAAAGCCTTCTCCCACAAGATAAGAAGGTCCTGTTTTTTATCCACTTCCTTTTGTTTCTCCCAAAGCTCTTCCTGCCGCTGCTCTTCCTTTTTCAGCTTTTCAAAAAGACCCAGAATTTTTTCGTTTTCGGCTATCTTCCGGGTCAGAGCTTTTACTTCTCCATCTGCCTGCACATATGCGGTTTCTGAAAAAGCCTTTTCACCGCCTAATCGTTTTTTCTCCTCCCCTAAAAAGGAAATTGTGCCTTCATAATAGTTTCCAGACTGCTCCGGGAGGAGGCCGCCTCTTATAAGTATGTCAATATCTTCATCCATTTTATGACGGTATTCCATAATCTGTTTATAAACGCCGCCTGACTTTCCCTTTAAGACCGCCGCAATTTTTTCATGAATATCCGTGCCGAAAATTTCACGGAAAATCTTTGTTTTTTCAGAAGAAGGGGCAGTCAGCAGTCTGGCAAACTCTCCCTGGGCAATCATGGATAATTGCTTAAACTGACGGTAATCAAGCCTCAAAAGCTCCTGCACGCGTCTGTTCACCTCACTGCTTCCTTCTATGGACTTGCCATCTGGTTCTGTCAAAACCGCTTTTTCCTTCTCTTTTGTATATCCCTCATCCCCTTTAAAGCTCTCCCCATTTGTTGTCTTTTTGGATGCTCTGCGCTTTCTGGGGCGTAAATATTCAGGATTTCTGTAAATGGTATATCTTTTTCCTCCATGGCTCATAAGAAGTTCTACAAAAGTAGGAGTGTCCGCCCGCGCAAAGTCGCTGCGTACACTGTTTTTTTCCCGGATTTCCCCGCTCATGTTCCCATAGAGAGCGTAGGTAATGGCATCAAAAATCGTAGTCTTTCCTGCGCCGGTCGGACCGGTAATCAGAAACAGTCCCCGCTCCATAAGCCCTTCAAAATCAATTTCCTGTTTTTCTTTATAGGGTCCCCATCCACAGATGGTCAGTTTCACAGGCTTCATAAGCCGCCCTCCAGTTCCCCTGCAATCTCCACAATAACCCTTCTTCCTGCATCAGACAATTCTTCTCCCCGAACCTCCTGATAAAAAGCGCCGAACAAATCCGGTATCTCCTTTTTTTCCAAAGGCGCCTGCTCTTTTTGCCGCTTCTCATTTATCTGATGTCTCAAAGCCTCTTCACGCACAATCTGCATCACGTTAGGATACCGGCTCCGGAGAGCGCCTATCGGGTCAATCAGCTCTCCTTTATCTGTCAGAACCGCCTGTATATAATCCTGACACGCCTCCTCCCATCTATCTGCGGCTTCTTCCATTATTTCCTTTAAACTTCCCCTTATTTTTTTCATTTCCCTAAGGGGGCGCAGCGCAAGGGGTCTGACTTCCCCAAGTCCTTTCCCTTCAAGAGTAACCAGCAAAACGCTTTTTACCTGTTCGCTCTCCCCAAAGGAATATTTAAGTGGGGAACCCGCATACCATACCGGATAATCTCCTATCTGCTGGGGTTTATGGATATGTCCCAGGGCAACATAGTCAAAGCCCTGGAACAGGGAGACATCCACATTATCAAGGCCTCCCACATGTATTGTGGTTTCACCATCGGAAAGCTCCGGCTCTCTTCCCTTGTCTGTGACAAAAAAGTGAGTCACCAGAACATGGTTTATCTTTACACCATCTGCTCTTTTTCCTTCCTCTTCCCAATACCTTGTAAGAAAATCTCTGACCATCTCCTGGCTGGTTGCGGCTCCTGCCTGGGATGGCTTATAAAAGGGCAGAAGGGCAAACTGCGTTGCACACGCTTTTTCTTTTACCAGAAACTTCTCTAAAGACTCCTGATACATCCCTGCAATATAAACCCCTTGCTTTTGAAGCAGACTGTTGCCAAAACTAAGCCTCTCCGGTGAATCATGATTTCCGCCAACCATGACCACCCATATTTCCTTTTCCCTTAACCTTGTAAGAAAAGAATTAAGCAGCGTCACAGCCTCGCCGGGCGGAATGGCTCTGTCATAAACATCCCCTGCGATAACCACCCCATCTGCCTGATTTGCCTCCGCCATACCAATAATCTGCTCTAAAATATACTTTTGGTCTTCCAGCATGGAAAAATCATTAACTATTTTTCCCAGATGCAAATCTGCAATGTGCAAAAATCTCATAATGGCTCTCCTGCTTTATTAAACCACGAGTCACCGTTTGTCAGTAAGTACTCCTCTCCTCCAAGAACGGCCTGACAGAAATCCTTTATGGACAAAAGCTTCCTCTTAAAAGCTATACCGCCTCCCAGAAGGCAGCTGGTATGAACATCAGAACCTGCCGTCATGGGAAGCCCCTGCCTTTTGGCATAAGCAATAGCCCGGCTGTCAAATTCCGGGCAATGGTGTCCTGTGCTCTTTGAGGAAGAATGAGTTGCATTTATTCCTTCCACCCCGTCCACATCCTCCGGGAAAAGCCGGATTTCGGGAATATAACCTGCCTCTCTGTATGGATGGGCATGAATAACCATTCCCCCCGCCATTTTTATCAGTTGATGCTGTTCTTTAATGGAAGCATCCTTTATCTGTGGATGGGATAGAAGCCATTCTTTGTCCACACCATAAACCAGAAATTCCGTTCCATGGTAACAGGATTCATATCCGAAAAAGACATCCAGTCCAATCTGTTCTCCCCATTTTCTGGCATTCTCGTACCCTTTTGCAAACTGTGTAATCCACTCCTCCCACCCAAGTCCGGCATCAATGCAGTTGTTGCCATACCAGCTGTGGTCCGTAATAATGATTCCCGTATAGCCTGCCTCCTTTGCCGCCTGGGCCATCTCTTTTCCTGTACTGCGTGCACACGCGCTGCTTTCACAGGTGTGCATATGGGTTTCATACAAATATGGGTACTCTTTCTTAAACATCCTTTGCTTCCTTTCTGCCATTCTTTACTTTTCTATTCCCTCTTTCATATAGTCTTCAATAATATAAAAAGGCGCCG
>CAMUHA010000194.1 GCA_947088515.1 uncultured bacterium | reverse complement strand
ATCCCTCTCCAAAAACACATCAATGCCCGGATTTTGAAGGCCGATGGCGTTTAACATGCCGCCATATGTTTCCGCTACCCTTGGCACAGGATTTCCTTCCCAGGGCACATTTGCAACGCCTTTGGTCACCACAGCTCCCAGCCTTCCCAAGTCCACAAAATCACTGTACTCTATGCCAGACCCAAAAGTTCCTGATGCTGTCATAACAGGATTTTTAAACTCTACCCCCGCAATTGTAACTTTCGAATTCATCAGATATCCACCTCCTTAGCGTCAAATACCGGACCTTCGGTACAAATTCTTGCATTGTTCACATGGGAATGGCCATCCTTTCTGACAGTGCGGCACACACAGGCTAAACATGCGCCTACTCCACAGGCCATTCTCTCTTCCAGTGAAATATATGCCTTTATCTGCTTTTGCTCTGCATAACTCTTAATTGCGCGGAGCATTGGCATCGGACCACATGCCATAATCACATCCCCATTTATCTGCTCCTTTTCCATCACTGTAAGTACATTGCCCTTAGCACCGCAGCTTCCATCTTCGGTGGCAATCCATACCTTTCCATACCTTTCCAAATCCTCCTTAAGAAAAAGCTGGTTATCCCGGTAGCCTGCCACAATCACCGGCTCCGCGCCTTTTTCCCAAAGCTCCTTTGCCAGCTGCACCATGGGCGGAATACCGATTCCGCCGCCCATAAGGATACAACGTTTTCCCACTCCTTCCGATACCGGAAAACCATTTCCCAAAACTCCCAGTATACTGACTTCTGCTCCCTCCTGCCATATGGAAAACTCTTTTGTTCCTTCTCCCACCGTCCGGTAAACAAGCCGCAGAGCTCCTCTTTCTTTATCTGTCTCACAAATGCTAATAGGACGGGGCAAAAGCAGAGATGCGTTTGCCGGGTAAACACCGATAAACGTTCCCGCCTTCGCCTCCTTTGCCATATCTGTCTCCAGCCACATATCATAAATATCCGGCGCTATCATATTCTGAGACAACACTTTTGCCTTCACTTTTCTTTTTGCACTCACACACAAACACCCCTTTCCATTCAGTCTTTCTCTTTTTTGTATACAATCTTTCCATCGCAAATCGTATAATAAACCACCCCAGGCAGTTTCTCTCCTACAAAAGGAGAATTGGCTGACTTTGAAACGAAATCTGTCACTGTCCAGATTTCATCCGGCTGAAACAATACCAGACTGGCCGGCATTCCCACCTCTATTCTGCCGCCGGAGCATCCATACAGCTTACAAGGCGCCGTGCTCATACGTGCAATCAGCTGCGGCAGGGTCAAGCGCCCTTTCTGTACCAGTTCTCTTATTCCAAGGGATAAAGCCGTTTCAAGGCCAATAATACCGCTTGGCGCCTCTGTGATGGGCTTTTCCTTTTCTTGCCTGCTATGGGGCGCATGGTCTGTGGCAATCAGGTCAATGACCCCCTCCTTAATCCCCTGGATAATCGCCTCTCTGTCCGCTTCTTCTCTAAGGGGAGGGTTCATTTTGGCTAAAGTCCCTTTTTCAATTACAGCATCCTCTGTCAGGGTAAAGTGATGGGGCGTGGCCTCCCCATGCACCTTTGCGCCGTCTGCTTTTGCCTGCCGCAGAAGGTCTACGGTCTCCTTTGCGCTTATATGCTGTATCACCACCTCTGCACCAGTAAGCCGGGCAAGGGCAAGGTCACGGGCCACAAGACAGACCTCCGCTTCCCTTGGGGAACCGCCGATATGATAAAATTCTGATGCTTTTCCTCTATTCACCCCATTGTTTGCAATAAACGCCGGGTCTTCTTCGTGGAAGCTAATGGGCTTTTGCAATGCTTTTGCCCGCTCCATGGCCTCCCTTACCAATTCTTCACTAAGCAGCGCAATGCCGTCATCTGTAAAGCCTGCCGCACCGCACTCTGCCAGACCTTCCATATCTGTCAGCTCTTTTCCTGCCATGCCCACAGTCACATTTGCACAGCTTTCTATATGGATTCCTGTCTCTTTTCCCCTGGAAAGCACATAAGAAAGGGTTTCTTTATTGTCAACGGAAGGGTTGGTGTTAGCCATCAGTACAATTTCCGTAAACCCGCCCTTTGCCGCCGCCGCCGCACCAGTGTATATATCTTCTTTATATAAAAACCCTGGGTCCCTAAAATGCACATGCGTATCCGCAAGTCCTGGCGCAATCACAAGCCCACTGGCATCTATTACCTGCGCCCATCCCGGAATCTGCTTATTTCCTTCATCCGGCTGATGGATAATCCGGGCAATCTTCCCCCCTTCCACCTGCAAATCTGCCCTGTAGAGTTCATCCCGTACAGAGTCCGCCACAATACCGTTTTTAATATAAAGCATATTATCTCCTCTCAACAAATACTTACAAAAGCTTTTTTACTTTATACACCTTTACACCGTGTGCAGGCGTTTTTTCCCGGATTGTTCCGGCCTCTGTCCTGCTCTTATCTTTATCCCATAGCTCATACAAAGACGCTTCCGCCCAGGCTCCATATTCCTCTCCCAGCTCGTGGAGAGAAATTGCAAGCTCCCTGTTTGTATCCTCCAGATTAAACAAAGCGACTACTATCTCTTTATCATCACCATTCCCATCTTTTTGTATTCCCTGAATACATTCGTTTTTCCACACTGCCATATGCTCTGTTTTCATCACCTGGACACCCCGGCGCTCCTTTCCAAGAAGGGAAAGAATCTCTTTATTGGTTAGCAGACAACGGGTCCAGTCATCCAGACCAGGCAGCTTTGCCCCAACCATTAAAGGCGAGCGGAACATACACCACAAAGTCATCATGGTCTTTTGTTCTTCTTTTGTAAAGTTTGTCATCCGTTCTGCCTGGAAGCCTTTTCCCACTTTTCCAAGAGGAAGCATGTCACAGTCTGGATAGCATCCCATTTTCACATGATCCTGCCACATTTCACAGCGGTCAAACATGCCCTTAAGCAGTTTCCAGTCATCCCAAAAATCGTCAGTAATGCGCCACATATTGGCATACCTGCCATATTCCCATGCCCTGTCAATATGGGCCGGACCAGGAGAAAGGCTAAGCACAATGGGTCTTCCGCATTTTTCTATTGCACGGTGTATCATCCGCGTCTCCTCCCAGCCGGAAAAAGAACTGCCCGGATACAGTCTGCTGTCACAGATATCATCGCACTTGATATAATCCACCCCCCACCCGGCATACAGAGAAAGGAGGGAGTCATAGTAGGCCTGTCCCCCTGCCGTATGACGCAGTCCATACATGTCCGGATTCCAGATGCAAATCGAATAAGGATCCGCCACTTCGTCTGCCTTATCCTCTGTTCCCAGAACTGGCAGGCGCATTTCTGCCGCTTTTCTGGGGATTCCCCTCATAATGTGAATACCAAACTTAAGCCCCAGATGGTGTACATAATCTGCCAGAGGCTTAAACCCTTTCCCCCCTGCCGAAGAAGGAAAGCGGGCAGGAGAGGGAATCAGTCTTCCCCATTCATCCATTTCCACATCATCAAAGGGGATATACTGGTGTTGGTCCCTTTTGCTTCCCGCATCATTGGAATACCACTGGATATCCACCACCACATATTCCCATCCATATTCTTTTAAAGAGGCTGCCATGTAATCTGCGTGTTCTTTTACCTGTTCTTCCGTCACTGTAGTGTCATAATAATCAAAACTGTTCCATCCCATGGGAGGGGTTTTTGCAAAATTGTTTTTGTTCATCTTTTTTCCTTTCACAGCTTATCCTTAAGGGCTGAAAATGCAAAATAATAAAATGCTTTCTGGTTTTTATCTTAACACATGATTCTAAACTTTTCCATCCGCTTTCCATACCTTTTAACCATTCATCTTTGGGGATAAAAAAAACGTGTCTGAAATTTTTTCAAACACGTTTTGTACTGGTTTTTATTTCCATTGCCAAAAATTATTTAAACACTACTGGTTTATCCACAAACTCTGCCTTTATTACTATATAAGGGTAAGACTGGGTATTTTTTTTGGGTGCAGCATCTGACGGGTCCGGTCCAATCAGTGTTGTGTCCACATAAATCGCATTTTCTGTAAGGTATAAATCATTCACCGTAATGCTGTATCCGCCGCTTACCTGCTCTCCATATCCGACACAGATATACAAAAATCCATTGTCCTGATAGGTTACTTTAAAAGCGTTCATTTTCTTTTCTTCAATAACCTTCTTAAGCTCTTCCGGCACATTATCCTCTGCCAGCACCGTAAATTCCAGGTCTTTTATTTTTTCCAGAGGGTCCTTTGCCTTTGCACATCCGGTAAACAGGCATAATACTATAATTCCCAGCAAATAAATCCCCAATTTATACTTCTGCACACCTCCGGTCCTGCCTGCGGTATTGTCTCCGCCGCAGCGCTCTCCCTGCCTGCCGCAGACCAGCCCGCGATGCGGCGCTCCTAAGGAGCTTTTATTCCCAAGCGCAGCCATCTTTCATTTTCCTCCATTCCTGTCTTAAGTGAAAATATGTATATTACCATAATTTCTTTCTACTAATTTATGTAGGAAGATGAAGAAAAATTACCAGCAGGCTTAAAACTCATGGGCTTTTTTTGTGATTTTCTCCCGTATCACCACCTGACCTGTACAGGGCATTACCGGTTCCTGCCTGATAATTTCACCTACACTGTCCACTGTAATCATACCGGACCTTGGATTTTTAATGGAAATCACATGACCGCAAATATCCGCTTCCACATCGGAATATTCAAAGGACAAGTCTGTATCCTCCATAATACAGTTAACAAGAGTCAGATTTTTGCAATAGCATAAAGGCTGTGTGCCAATTATTTTACAGTTAACCAGCGTCAGTCCATCAGAAAACCATCCCAAATATTCTCCTTTTATAATGCTGCCTTGGACGGTTACATTTTTACTGTGCCAGAAGGCATCTTTGGTATCCAGCTCACAGTCGTTAATCTCCAGATTCTCCATATACTGGAATGAATATTTCCCTTTCATCTTTACGCTGGTCAGCTTTACATCTCTGCTGTCAAAAAACAGATACTCCGAAATAATATCTGTATCCATAAGAGTGATATTCCGGGATTTCCATCCAAACTCCTGGGAATCCACAAAGCAGCGTTCCAGACGGATATTGTCACATTCACGGACCGCCTTAATTCCTTCAAGACGGCTGTCTGTAATAACGCCATCCCTTGCATACCAGATGGCAGCACGGGTTTTCTCATCCATGGAGGAGCGGGCCATTGTAAATCCTTTTACATGCCAGAGGGGATAGCGCAGGGAAAACCGGCAATCCCACAACCCTACATCCTCTGACTCCTTTAATGCAGACTCGCCATCGGCAGGTCCGTCAAAGACACAGTCTTTGATATCCGTATTCTGCAAATGATACAATGCCCTCTCTTCATCAAATTGCTTTCCTTTAATCATATCTCTCATACTCTAATCCTCCATTTTGATTAAAACAATATATCAAACAGAGTGATGCCGGTTAAGCATCACTCTGTCTGTTACTGTACGCTTCCTGAAAGCCCCAGTGTTACTTCTACTGTTTTTTCTTCATAGCCTGCAGGCCCGCCCTGCATAATTGTCAGTTCAACCGTACTTCCTGCTTCACAATAAGAAAGTTCATCCTTAAGCTCCGCCATTGATGTGATTTCCTGACCGTTAATGCCTGTAATAATATCTCCTCTTATAAGGCCCGCCCGGTGCGCGCCGGACCCTTCAGTTACACTTGAAACAAATACGCCCTGTGGGAATCCATAAAGCTGTATGGTATCCGCCGTAACGTCAACGCCTGTAATTCCAAGATATCCTCTTTTTTCCTCTGCCACTCTGACTCTGGTCTGTTTGGTCATCAGATCCTCAATAATTGGTTTTGCGTCAGAAATGGGAATTGCATACCCCATGCCTTCCACTGCTGAACCGCCAATTTTGTTTGAATTAATTCCAATAACCTCTCCTTTGATATTAAGCAGCGCGCCGCCGGAATTTCCCGGATTGATAGCCGCATCCGTCTGGATAAAGGTGTTAATCTCCGTATCTGTATTCTGGGACACTTCCTGCACAGAAGAAGCTGTTATGGCTCTGTCTAATGCACTGACCACTCCGGTAGTAACTGACTGTCCATATCCCAGTGAGTTTCCAATGGCAATTACCGGCTCTCCAACGGTAAGGTCATCAGAGCTGCCAAGATTTGCAATGGATATTTTACTCATAGTCTCATTTGTGATATCTGACAGCTGTACCGCAATTACCGCCAGATCCTTATTCATGTCTGCC
>CAMUHA010000193.1 GCA_947088515.1 uncultured bacterium | reverse complement strand
CGGAGAGTATTATTAAGTTTTACAGTCTGATTCAATTAGACGGCTATAATCCGCTGGCGGTAGAAAAGGTAACATATGAGATTACCAGAGAGCAGGCAGTGGAAATTTTTGCTAAACTGCCAAAGGATAAGGGAGAGGCAGTGGCGGACTTTTTAGAAAAGCCTTTTACGCCTGGGGCGTTTTTTGCAAAATTGGATGAAGCTGGTATTGAGGATTTGGAAGAAGAAAAGGTTTACTTTGCAAAAGTAATGGAGCAGGCGAAAGATGCAATTAATGCAGATTTTGGGGAAGGATACTGGAGTGACCATTGGACTTATAATCTTGACCTGATTGAAAATTATCTGTCTGTTTTCCCGGAAAGGGAAGAAGAGCTTTTCTTCCAGATGCCAATTACATACTACAAATCACAGGCATTAATTCTTCCCAGAAGAAAGCGTTATGTGAAAACAGACAAAGGTCTTAGACAGTATCATTTCCTTTCGGAAGAGAAAAAAGAAAGCAGTAAAGATAAGCTGCTTAGAGACAATTTTGGTAAAGGAGAGGTTATCCGGTCACTTCTTATAGAAAAGCTGTTGGTGCTTTGTGGAGTGAAGTATGCGGCTTTGGATGCTTATGCTATGGGAATTGAAATGGAAGGCGGCAAGCCTGGCTGGTATGATGCTTTAAATGGTATGCCAGGGCTATTTGGTTCCTCAATGGCGGAAGCCTGTGAACTTTCACGGATGATTTCTTATACCATAAGTGTATTAAAAAAGTTTATGCCTACTGTGGAGATTCTTGAGGAAGCAGCGCTGCTCCTGCGTCAGATGGAAGAAATTACAGTAAAATACCAAAATGAAATAACTCAAAAAAATGAACAGATTGACTTCTGGAATGCCAGAAATGATGTGAAAGAAGCGTATTTTGGAAAGGTTTTTCATGGAGTAAGCGGTGCAAGGAAAGAAATGACAGGAGAGGAATTGCTTAGAATCCTTACACATATGCAGAAGGTGGTATCAGCCGGAATCGAAAAAGCATGTGCGCTGCAAGGCGGAATCTGTCCTACTTATTTTACCTATGAGGTGAAAGAATTTACAGAGGATGAGGATGGAATTTACCCGAAACATTTTGAAGTAAAACAGGTACCTTTGTTCCTGGAAGGTCCGGTGCGCTTCTTAAAGCTTGATAATTCGAAGGAGGTAAAAACAAAGCTTTACGAAAAGGTGAAAGAAAGCGGTCTGTATGATGAAAAGCTTTCTATGTATAAGGTAAACGATTCCTTAAAAGACGCCTCTTATGAACTGGGAAGAGCCAAGGCCTTTACGCCTGGATGGCTGGAAAATGAATCTATCTGGCTTCATATGGAATATAAGTATCTGCTGGAGCTTTTAAAGTCAGGCATGTATGAGGAATTTGCACAGGACTTTCATAAGGCGGCAGTGCCTTTTATGGACCCAGAGGTTTATGGAAGAAGCATATATGAAAATTCTTCTTTTATTGCAAGCTCCCAAAATCCGAATCCAGACTATCACGGACGTGGATTTGTGGCAAGACTTTCCGGTTCTACAGTGGAATTTCTGCAGATGTGGATATTAATGATGTTTGGGGAACCATTTTCTTATGAAAAGGGTGAACTAAAGCTCCGGCTATCTCCTGCGCTTCCTTCCTATCTTGTAGGAAAAGAAAAACAGGTAGAAGCAATGCTGCTTGGGCAGACAAAGGTGGCTTACCAGATGGAAGAGGAGGGAGATTATTTTCCGGGCAGCTATCAGGTAGCCAGTCTTGGGCTTAGGTATAAAGACGGGCATATCAGAAAGATAGAACAGGGAGAAATAACAGGAGAGGCGGCCTGGGATGTTCGGGAAGGAAAAGTAGATAGAATTGATGTGAAGCTCCAGCTTGTAAAAAAATAACACCTTTTTAAAAAATAGATAATTTTTTTGGTTTCCCGCTAAAAGTATAATGAACTTACATAAGGAAACAGTGAAGTGTTTCAAAAAAAGGAGGATAAAGTTATGAAACTTAAAAAGTTGACAGCATTGCTGTTAGCAGGCGTTATGGCTTTTTCACTTGCAGCATGTGGAGGCGGCGGTGGAGAGGGCGCTTCTGATGGGGGAACGGAAACAAAAAGTGAGTCTGATTCAGGAAATAAGACAGAAGCTTCATCAGGGGAAGAAAATGCAGAGACCCCTTCTGACCTTAGTGGAAAGCTGGTTATCTGGACTTTGGCAGACGATTTAAAAACCTTTGCAGACCATTTTCAGGAGAAGTATCCGAATGTGGAAGTGGAGACAGTTATTTATGCTCCTGGTGATTATCCTACAAAGGTTGAAACTGCCTTACTTGGCGGCGACAGCAGTGTTGATGTTATTGTGGGCGAGCCTAAAATGCTTGGCTCTATGTATGAAGCAGAGTTTTTTGCGAATCTGGATGAGTTTGGGGCAAAGGATTACGAAGGCAAAATTGTGGATTATGTATGGCAGGTAGGACAGGACGAAGAAGGAATCCAGAGAGCAATTTCCTACCAGATTACTCCTATTGGTATTTTCTACAGAAGAGATATTGCTGAGAAAGTATTTGGTTATTCTGACCCGGAAGAAGTTGGAAAATTGTTTGCAGATTATGACACAATTATTGAAACCGGAAATACCTTAAAGAGCGCTGGATACCGGATTTTTGCTTCTACGGCAGAAGTACAGCACTTTAAAGGACAAAGTTCCTGGGTAATTGACGGCAAACTGAACGTGGACCAGCAGAGATATGATTATATGGATTTGGCTGTCCGCTTATATCAGGATGACCTGACAGCATACGCAACCCAGTGGGCAGCTCCCTGGTATCAGGCTATGGGCGGACCGGTTCCGATTTTAAGTGCGGATATCCAGGATGGTGTCTGGGATACAGATGAGGAAGGAAATCCTCTTTTGGATGTATGGGATGAAGAAAACTTTAACGCCAATGTAGAAAATTATTCTGATGAAACAGCAGAAGTATTTGCATTTGGGCTTCCTGCATGGGGCGTGCTTACATTAAGAGACCATGTGGAAGGGACTGCTGGTTCATGGGGCGTATGTTCCGGTCCTGATTATGGCTACGACGGCGGAACATACATAGGTATCAGTGAACAGTCACAAAATAAAGAACTTGCATGGGAATTTGTAAAATTCTGTACTTTAAATGAAGAAACTGCTGACTGGTGGATTGAAACATCCCAGGGAGATACTGTATCTTTGATTTCTGCTCTTGAAAAACATAGCGATGACGGAAATGAAACCTATGGCGGACAGAAGTTATATAAATTCTGGCTGGAGCAGGCGGAAGGCATTAATTTGTCTAATGTTACCGAGTATGACACTGCAATTGATGGTGCATGGGGCAATGCAATTACGGCTGTACAGAAAGGTGAGAAGACAAAGGAAGAAGCTATTGATGAATTCTATGATGCAGTGGCTGCTACTTATCCTGACCTTACCATTGAGAGATAGGAAAAAGAATGTGTTTATCTAAGGAGTGAAGGGTTTTGGCCCTTCACTCTGATTTAACGGCATTTTGGAAAATAAGACCACTAAAGGGGGGTAAGCATATGGCTGAAAGTAAATCCATGACAAAACCAAAGAAAAAAAGAAACTATAATCATATGGCTTATGTATTTATACTGCCTTTTGTAGCAGTATTCCTGATTTTCAGTGTATATCCAGTATTCCGTACCCTTCAGCTTTCTTTCGCAAGCTATAAAGGTTTTGGAGATATTGATTATATTGGATTAAAAAACTATATTCGTGTGCTGCAGGATAAGTATTTCTGGATTTCACTTTGGAATACAGTGAAAATCTGGGGGGTAAATATTGTACTGCAGCTTGGAATTGCATTTTTGCTGACAATTGCGTTCAGTGATATTAAGTTTAAAATAAAAGGGCTGGGATTTTTCAGGGCAGTCTATTATCTGCCTAATATTATTGCAGCAACCTCTGTTTCTTTCCTGTTTAAAACACTGCTGGACTGGAGATATGGAACTTTTAATCAGATTCTTGCCGGCTTTGGCGTAAGTTCTCCTATTGACTGGCTGGGGCTGCCTTCCACGGCGCCCTTGGTAATTTCTGTCATTCAGACATGGATGTGGTTTGGAAATTCTTTTATCATGTTAATGGCAGGGGTACAGGGAATTAACAAAGACTACTTTGAGGCAGCATCCATTGACGGAGCAGGACGCTGGAAGAGTTTTTATTATATCACCCTTCCGCTTCTTCGTCCTATCTTGTTATATGTGACAATCACTTCGCTGATTGGAGGACTGCAGATGTTTGACTTGCCATACCTGATTGGTACGGTAGATGGAAATCCTTCCGGTTCCACACAGACAGTCATTATGTATCTATACAAATTTGGATTTGCCACCAGACCAAAACAGGTTGGTTATGCTTCCGCAATCGCTTATGTATTGTTTATTCTGATACTGATTGTATCTGTGGTGCAATTTAAAGTGATGAATAAGAAGGAGGGATAAAATATGGCAATGAAGATTAAAAAAAGTGTTTTATATCTGGTGTTAAGTTTTCTGGCAATCATTTGTATGCTTCCTTTTTTACTTATGATTGTAAATGCTACCAGAAGCGGAAGAGAGATTATGACATCCTTTACCCTTCTTCCGGGAAAAAGCCTTAAGGAAAACTGGGATGCGGTTTGGGGTTATTTTAACCTGTTTTTGGGTTTGTGGAACAGTTTTAAGGTTGCGCTTCCTGCAACAATTTTAACTTCCTATTTTTCTGCGCTGACCGCTTATGCACTTGCAGTATATAAATTTAAGGGAAAAAATGTTGTCTTTTATACAATTGTAATTTTTATGATGATACCTGGACAGCTTAGTCTGATTGGTTTTTACAATCTGATATCTGCAATGAAGCTGATGGATTCCTATATTCCATTAATTATCCCTGCAATTGCAGCGCCGGGTACCGTATTTTTCTTAAAGCAGTATTTAGAGTCTGTTCTGCCTATGGCTTTATTAGAAGCGGCAAGAATTGACGGGGCGAAGGAAATTGGAATTTTCCATAAGATAGTCTTCCCCATAATGATTCCAGGTGTGGCTACCATGGCAATTGGTGGATTTATCGGTAACTGGAACTCTTACCTTGTGCCGATGATTTTACTTAATTCACCGAAAAAGTTTACCCTGCCTGTTATGATGGCTTCTTTAAATGCTTCCCAGGACATTGCCACAAATCAGGGAGCGACTTATCTGGCAGTTGCAGTTTCGGTTATTCCAATTCTGGTTGTATTCTGTTTCTGCTCAAAATATATTATCAGCAGCATTTCGGCAGGTAGTGTAAAAGAATAATTTTATAAGAATATCCTGGCCTGTGGGCTGACAGTGCAACCGTTTTCTGGCTTATATTCCAGAAAACGGTTTGCTGTATTCTTGCACTATAGTTCGTTTTTATATATAATAAAAAATAATAGATGTCTTTTTAGAGATTTTAGTGTCGGAGTTTATGGCTATGGAGAAAACAGATAAGTCAGATAAAGCACAACGAGGAAAAAAGGCTTGCCTAAAAGCTAAGGTGGTTATTCTTGCCGGGATGTTGTTTCTTGCCTCATCCTGTGGCAGAGGAAACAGAGAAGAGGAAAAGACAGATGGTGAAAACGAGCCTGTCACACTGGACTGGTATGTAAACTATACCTGGTATAATACACCATGGGGAGGCAATATTGTGTCTGAAAAAATCACGGAAAAAACGGGAGTAAACATCAATTTTCTTTCCCCAATGGGAAATGAGGAAGAGAAATTTAATGCTTTGATGTCTTCTAATATGCTGCCAGACATAATAACCATAGGGTGGTGGGAAAACCAGGTAGATGAAATGATAGATGGAGGAATGGTTTATGCTTTAAATGAGCTTGCAGATAAATATGACCCTTATTTCTGGGAGGCTGCTGATCCGGAAGTTGTTTCATGGTATACAAGAGAAGATGGAAATATTTATTGTTATCCTAATTCTTCATTTTCCCCTTCGGATTATGACAAGTATGATAATATTCCATCAAACCAGACTTTTCTTGTGCGCAAGGACATTTATGAGGCGTTGGGGTGTCCGGATATGACTACACCGGAAGGGTTTACGGATGCGGTAAAAAGAGCAGCGCAGCAGTTCCCGGAAGTGGATGGTTATCCGTTAATTCCCATTGGCGCCCATGAATTTAACAGCACCGGGTGTGTTTCCTTTGACCAGGATTTGCAGAATTTTCTTGCGGTTCCTTATGAGAAGGATGGAAAATATTATGACAGAA
>CAMUHA010000192.1 GCA_947088515.1 uncultured bacterium | reverse complement strand
GGAGGAAGTGGCGGCTTATAGGGAAATGGCTGCCAGAAAATCAGATTTTGAACGTACAGAGCTGGCAAAAGAGAAAACAGGCGTTATGCTTAAAGGGCTTTCTGCTGTCAATCCTGTAAATGGAAAAGAAATTCCTGTGTGGATTTCCGATTATGTACTCATGTCCTATGGAACAGGAGCAATTATGGCAGTTCCTGCCCATGACGAACGTGACTGGGAATTCGCCAAGAAATTCCAGATGCCCATTATTGAGGTAGTGGCAGGCAGTCCGGTGGACGTAAACGAGGCTGTGTTTACAGATGTAGCTACAGGAACGCTTGTAAATTCTGAATTTTTAAATGGACTTTCTGTGGCGGATGCAAAGACAAAAATAATAGAATTTTTGTCAGAAAAAGGAATTGGACATCCGAAGACGAACTTTAAGTTAAGGGATTGGGTATTTTCCAGGCAGCGTTACTGGGGGGAACCAATTCCCATTGTAAAATGTGAAAAGTGTGGATATGTGCCGCTGCCGGAAAGTGCGCTTCCTTTGGAACTGCCGGAAGTGGAAAGCTATATGCCAACAGATACAGGAGAGTCGCCTCTTGCCCATATGACAGAATGGGTAAATACGACCTGTCCTGGTTGTGGTGGTCCGGCGCTTAGGGAGACTGATACTATGCCGCAGTGGGCAGGTTCTTCCTGGTATTTCCTGCGCTATACAGACCCGGATAATGAGAATGCGCTGGCAAGTAAGGAAGCGCTGGAATATTGGATGCCTGTTGACTGGTATAATGGAGGAATGGAGCATACAACTCTTCATCTTCTTTATTCCAGGTTCTGGCATAGATTTTTATATGATGAGAAGGCGGTTTCCTGTCCGGAGCCATATTTAAAGAGAACTTCCCATGGGATGATTTTAGGGTCTAATGGGGAAAAAATGAGTAAGTCACGGGGAAATATAGTGAACCCTGATGACATCGTGAGAGATTATGGTGCGGACACCTTACGTACCTACGAAATGTTTATTGGAGCTTTTGAGCTGAGCGCTTCATGGTCGGAGGATGGCGTTAAAGGATGTCGGAGATTTTTGGATAGAGTATGGAAACTGCAGGATATTCTGACAGATGGAGATGACTATTCCAAAGATTTGGAAGTAAAGATGCACCAGACGATTAAAAAAGTCAGCAATGATTATGAAAATCTGAAATATAATACGGCAATTGCAGCAATGATGGCTCTTATTAATGAATTTTATAAGAAAAATGCAGTTACAAGAGGAGAATTCAGAACATTTCTTGCGCTGCTTAATCCAGTGGCGCCTCATATTACAGAGGAAATCTGGCAGATGACAGGATTTGAGGGACGCATTTACCAGACCACATGGCCTGCTTTTGAGGAAGAGAAGACAAAAGAAGCTACCATTAAAATTGCCATCCAGATAAATGGAAAGACCAAGGCTACTTTGGATATTGCAAGGGATGAAGAAAAAGAAGCTGTCATTACAAAGGCAAAAGAAGTGATAGCAGATAAACTTACCGGAAATATCATAAAGGAAATTTATGTTCCGGGAAGAATTGTGAATATTGTTATGAAATAAAAGGAAAAAGGCTTCCCCACCCAATTATATTGATTTGTGAAAAAATATACCACCTAGGCAAGTAAATGGGCGGCGGGTGGGGAAGTGGTTTTGTTCTATCCTGAATGCTACCGGCGGGTGCGCATTGCCATTATTTTTTCAATTTTTGCAGTTTCATCTGGTGTGGCATGTTTGCGTAGTGCTTCCACAATAGCGTTTATTTCATCATCCGAAAATGACACTTTCTTTTCCTGTCCCCGCTTTGCAACGGCCATCAGGAAAGGAAGCATCTGCTCTTTTTTCAGATTGCTGCTTTCAAATACAAGCGCCTGTAGAAATTCAAGCTTATAAGGGTCTATATTTTTTAAGGATTCATCTTTCATCCAATCATTCTGCATGATGGTCACCTCCAAACATTTCATACATTTGTTTTTGCTCTGGCGTGAGCATATTCATAAGCATATTCATCATATTAAAGCCTCCCGGTCCTGGACTGTCTTCAGAAGAAGGACAGCCGTCATTCCTTGTGCCTGGGGCATCATTTTCATCAAAAAAGGAAGGGGACGCTCCATTTTCAGAAAAATTATCCATAAATGAAGCCATATCTGGCATAATATCCTTCATCATATCCATGGTTTTGGACATTTCCTTATACATTTCCATGCTTTGGAAAAATCCCCGGATTTGCTCAATTTGTTTCCGCTCGCTTTCTGTGCAGTAGGGAAGCAACTCCGAGCACATTTTTTGAAAGTCAGGGGAAGAATCCCGCTCCATACATCCGCAAACGGAATAAGGATGTCTTTTGAAATATTCAATTGTATAATTCAGTTCAAGAAACTTAATATAGACAGCCATGGATTTTTGCGTCTGACTATCCATATAGGGGAGTATGACCTTTAACATTTGTATATGATTGGTGCAAAAGAGAGTATCAAATGCAATTACTTTGTTGCGTTCATCCGAATCCATAACTGCTCCTTTCCACCTTTTCCATATTTTATGTTTTAAAATTTGCCGGTATGCAGAAAAGTAGGCTCTCTTTGGAGCCTACTTTTCAGACATGATGAAAAGATTTGGAAAAATAATTAGCAGCAGCCGCAGCCATTGTTTCCGAAGAAGCTTCCGTTGCCGCAGCAGGACAGTAAAATCAGAATCCAGAGAATTTCACATCCGCATCCGTTGTCGGAATTGCAATTTCCGCCTCCGAAGAAGCTGCCAAAGCCGTTTCCGTTGCCACAGCAAGACAGTAAAATCAGAATCCAGATAATGGAGCTGCATCCGCATCCATTATTTACATTACTTGTTCCGCATCCACATCCAGTAGCTGTTAAATCACTCATATATTGCCTCCAAAAGGTTTTTTGTTTTATGGTTTATCATATGAGGTATGGCTTGTATGTGTTTCTGTGAAAGCAAAAAAATTTTAAATATCTTTTTTCTGCCCCAGAGCGTGTTTCAAACACGCTCTAGGGCAGGATAATGGGAGATTGTTTCCATTCATTTAAGGGAGATGTATTAAGATGAAGGGAAGCAGCCCATTCATATAAGCCGGCACAGCGGATATCCAGATTTAGAAGCTGGCTGGCGTCATCGTTCAGCATCCGGGGGGCATCAGCAAGTTTGGTAATTATAGGAATGGAGCTGTTTTTCTTTATGGCCTTTAGAAGGGGGGAAGCGCTTTTTTTAAAGCCCAGCAGCCTTGCGTAGGGAACTGACAGAGAACGAAAGGAAGCAGGGGGAAGGAAAAATCCGGGGGTTTTTATGCCAAGCAATATGTGTAATAGCGCCCGGCTGATACGGGTGTAAGTTAGGTCTTTGGATTTTAAAAGGCTGCAAAAACCAGAATAATTTGTAAATGAAGGTAAACTTAGGCATATTTTATCTGACAAGTCTGGGGTACAGTCCAGATAATCAGAAAATCCTATTTCTTTTTCCATTAACAGCTTATAATATAACATTCCCGAAAAATCGTTTTCTGTCAGGGGAGCCTTAAGCAGGCAATTTTCTAAAAGAAGATGGTATACCTCTTTGGGCACATATCTGGCAATCGTGTCCGGTTTTTGAGACAAAGCGCTGCGGATGGCAGATGCGGATACATAGAGGGAGGTATCACAATTTAAGGAGGTATTATGATATCCGGCATCTTTACGTTTTAAGGTAAATGGGCGGATGGAACTTTGGGAGGCATACAGAGCTTTACAGTATTCCAGTCCAAGAATATTATTGGGGGAGGAAAAAAGACCGGAAAGCAGCCGGCGGGATTCCTCATCAGTCAAAGAGTGGGAAGAGCTGGGAAAAAGAGCAGGAAACAGCTGGAATATGGAGCGTTCTCTGGCATCAGGAAAGGAATATCCTTCTTTAAGAAAAGTTTTAATATGGAGCTGCAGCTCCTGTTCATGGTCAGTCAGTATCTGGCTGCATTCTTCCATAAAAGAAAGGCTTCCAAGTTCACTGCCAAAAGATAAGTAATCTACAACACCCAGTTGGTTTAACAATGTGACGGCGCCGCCGGCAAAGTATTCGGCGCTGGATACCGCATATAAAGCTGGCAGCTCTATTACTACATCAGCGCCGCCAAGAAGCGCCATCCGGGTCCGCAGATATTTATTGGCAAATGCCGGCGCTCCCCGTTGCAGAAAATCGCCGCTCATAATTACTAAAATAAAGGAGGCGTTTGTCAAAAGGCGGGTCTGTGTCAGCTGATAATGGTGTCCATTATGGAAAGGATTGTATTCGGCAATTATGGCAGCAGTTTTCATGGGGAAAATTCTCTCTTACAAAACATTGATTGTGATTAGCTAAAGATTAAATATTTTGCGGGAAATAAGAAAACTGTTTTTAAAATGTAATACAGCATTCAGACAGGCCCGCAGCTTGTAATTAAATGTATCATAAAGCAGATATAAAAGCAATTTTATATTGAAATTTACACAATTTTTTGATATGGTACAATTGTGGAAAATAATGTTATAAGCTTCATAAATGGGCATTAATTTGGGGTATGAAAGGAGAAACGGGGATGTCATATATTGATGTGATTAAAGACAAAGCAAGGATGGACAGGAAGACGATAGTTTTACCGGAAACTACGGATAAAAGGACGCTGATTGCGGCTTCCCACATCATGAAGGAGGGCATTGCGGACATTATCATGATTGGAAATGAAGAAAAAATCATGGATGGAGCTACCTGGCTTGAAATTGAACTGGATGGAGTGGAAATAATTAACCCTGAAACCAGCAGCAAACTGGACAAATATGTAGACTTATTGTATGAAACAAGAAAAAGTAAAGGTATGACTTTAGAGAAGGCAAGGGATATTCTTTTAAGTGATTATCTTACATTTGGTGTTATAATGGTAAAGGCCAATGATGCTGATGGAATGGTGGCAGGCGCCTGTCATGCCACAGCAGACACTCTGCGTCCGGCTCTTCAGATTTTGAAAACAGCGCCTGGCGTGAAGCTGGTTTCCGGCTTTTTTCTGATGTGTGTGCCGGATTGTGAGTTTGGGGAAAATGGCACCTTTCTGTTTGCGGATTGCGGACTGAACCAGGATCCGTCCGCTGAAGAACTGGCGGCTATTGCTGATTCTTCCGCCAAAAGCTTTAAGAGCCTGGTGGGTAAAAAGCCAATTATTGCTATGCTTTCCCATTCTACCAGAGGCAGTGCAAAGCATGAATTGGTGGACAAGGTAGTGGAAGCTACAAAAATTGCCCATGAAAAATATCCACATCTTACTGTGGACGGGGAGCTGCAGTTGGATGCTGCACTGGTTCCTCAGGTTGCTAAATCCAAAGCGCCAGGCAGCGATGTAGCAGGCAAAGCTAATGTTCTTATTTTCCCAAATCTGGATTGTGGAAATATCGGCTACAAGCTGGTGCAGCGGCTGGGAAAGGCGGAAGCTTACGGCCCTATGCTGCAGGGAATTTCAAAACCGGTTAATGATCTTTCCAGAGGATGCTCCTGGCAGGATATAGTGGGGGTTGTGGCCCTTACGGCGGTGCAGGCACAGCTTGCATATTAGTCAGATATCAGTCAGGCCTGTTTTTGCCTGCTGATTTAAAGAAACAAATAAAGAGAGGCTTAAGGTGAAAGAAATGAATGTTTTGGTAATTAATTGTGGAAGTTCATCTCTGAAATTCCAGTTAATAGATTCTTCTTCAGAAGAAGTGATTGCAAAAGGGTTATGTGAAAGAATTGGCATTGAGGGAAGTCAGATGACTTACACTCCGGCAGGAGGGGAAAAGCATGAAACGATAACGCCTATGGCAGACCACACACAGGCAATCAGGCTGGTATTGGATGCCCTTACGGACAAAGAATGTGGAGTAGTAAAGAGCCTTGATGAAATTGGCGCTGTGGGGCACAGGATAGTCCATGGAGGTGAAAACTTTGCCTCATCCACACTGATTACGGATGAAGTAATAAAAGCGATTGAGGAATGCAACGATTTAGCGCCACTCCATAACCCTGCAAATCTGATAGGAATCAGGGCATGTAAAGAACTGATGCCAGACACACCGATGGTTGCTGTTTTCGACACAGCTTTTCATCAGACAATGCCGGAGGAAGCGTATTTGTATGGACTGCCTTACCATTTTTATGAGGACTATAAGGTAAGAAGATATGGTTTTCATGGCACAAGCCACTCCTATGTATCCCAGCGGGCAGCCGATATGCTTGGAAAAGATTATGATGATTTAAAAATTAT
>CAMUHA010000191.1 GCA_947088515.1 uncultured bacterium | reverse complement strand
AAATGGTAACATATGAACCACCCTTCTTTTTTCCGTCTGGCTGGAAATAGGTGACAGACACCTTTGGATGGTCCGCAATATGTTCCTGTATCATCCAGAGTCTTTCATCCAGCGCAGTTTTAGCATCCTCCTCCAGTTCCACCCTCTCATCCGTACGCCGGTCCGTTTCTTTGAGCGCATCCTCAAAACCGGTAAGCGCGGCAAAAGGAGAAAACTGTGCCGCCCGGTCTGTTATGGGCATCCGGGGATGGTGTGGTGAAACATGATGGGGGAGATTAATGATATCCTCATAGCGCTTCCATTCTTTCTCATTCTCCATTTCTATCCCCCGCACATCGCAGACTTCCTCCGCGATACTATACCTGCAGAGCATGGCTTCCTCTACGCTTTGTGCCCGCCAATCTGCCCATTGCGTTTAAGAGTCATTGCCCCGTCCTCAAGATTCATTCCTTTAAGAATTGCATTTTTTCCGAATTTCTTTTTAATATCCAGCATGGCTTTCTGCATTCTCCTCTCCCGCTCCAGTTCCGCTTCTTCCTTTTCCTTCTGCCTTTGCAGGGCTTCGTAATCCGTAAAAAGGTCCAGCTGTTCAAACCTATCCTCACCTGCCTGCGCCCCTGCTTCCCGCACATGACAGGCAGTAATATAAACTCTTCTAATCAGAAGGTTTTTATCCACAATTCTGTCATACAGTCTTGTAACCGCATCCATTATCAGCCGGGTGGACGATGTCCGCCGCCCAAGATTCTCTGTTCCATGGGCATGTTTCGGAACCCTTCTTCCATAATGGTCTGTGGTTACAGGTCCTTTATAATACTTTTTGATTTCAGGATTGGATAAATTTTCTATATCATAGCCTATGGTCAGAACCATCTGGTCTGTCACCAGCCCCTTATCCACCAAATCCAACACTAAAAGATCCGTCATTTCCCTGACAATCAATTTTCCTTTTTCAAAGGAATAGGGGCTTTGGAGAACCTGACCGGAACCAATGCTGCTGTCATCTGGCTTGTATGCTTTCACATCCGCAATAGTACATGGCTCCCATCCCCAGGCATGGTCAATCAACAGCTCTGCATTAACGCCAAACAGGTCATAAAGCAAATCTTCATTATAGTAATCGGATGCCTTTCCTATAGAGCACCGGGCCACATCCCCCATAGTAAAAAGACCGTTTGCCTCCAGCTTTTTTGCATACCCCCGTCCCACACGCCAAAAATCCGTCAGAGGCCTGTGGCTCCAAAGAAGCCTGCGGTAGGTCATTTCATCCAGCTGGGCAATCCGCACCCCGTCTTCATCCGGGGCAACATGCTTGGCCACAATATCCATCGCCACTTTACACAGATAAAGATTGGCGCCTATGCCGGCTGTGGCTGTTATCCCGGTAACGGTAAGAACTTCCTGTATTATTTTCTTTGCCAGGTCGCGGACTGTAAGCTTATAAGTATCCAGATAGTCTGTCACATCCATAAATACCTCATCTATGGAATAAACATGAATATCCTCTGATGACACATACTTCATATATATATCATAAATCCGGGTGCTGTACTCCATATAAAGAGCCATTCTGGGAGGCGCTGTAATGTAAGAGACGGAAAATGCCTTTGAGGACTTTAGCTGTTCATCGTCGTAGGAATTACCTTTAAAGGCGCCTCCCGGCGCCTGCTGCCGGCGCATGGCATTTACTTCCTTAACCCTCTGCACCACCTCAAACAGCCTTGCCCTGCCTGAAATGCCATAAGCCTTCAAAGAAGGCGACACCGCCAGACAAATGGTCTTTTCTGTACGGCTTCCATCTGCCACCACAAGATTGGTGGTCAACGGATTAAGTCCCCGCTCCATACATTCAACAGAAGCATAAAATGACTTTAAGTCAATTGCAATATAAACACGATTTTTTTCCGCCATCTTTAAATGCCTCCTTTTTACTTTTCAAATTATGAATAATCCCATTATATCAGAACTAACGTTCTGTTTCAATAGGCTGTTTTTTGACCAATGCAATTCCATGACCAGTAACAACTTGTGTATCCTGCTGCTCCATTGTATAATAAACAAAATAAACAAAAATATTTATCAGGAGGGAAAATAGACAATGAGTGACGTAATTGAGATAATTAAAAAACGAAGTTCTACCAGAGGTTACACCGCCCAACCCTTAACGGACGCTGAACTGGATGCCCTGATTCATGCCGGACTGCAGGCTCCTACAGCAGCAAACAAACAGGAAATCCACTTTACTGTGTTAAACGGCCAAAACCCCATTTTACAGGAACTCGAAGAGGAAAAGAACCGCCTGCGCAATCTCACATCCCCCGCCCATAATTTCTATTACGAAGCGCCTGTGGTGGTTATTCTAAGCGCCGACAGCGGATATAAGTGGAGTGCACTTGACGCAGGCATTGCAGTGGAAAATATGGCGCTTGCGGCAGAAGGCCTTGGACTTGGGAATCTGATTATCGGCTGCATAGATGACGCTATTAAGGGCGAAAAGAAAGAATACTTTTCTAATGCCCTGAAATTCCCCAACAACTATGAATATAAAATCGCTATTGCGTTCGGGCATAAAGCAGTTACAAAAGACCCGCACACCTATCAGGCAGACGTGCAGGTCACTTATATTTAAAGCTTATAAGGGAAACCAGATAAATTAAAAGCAAAAAGAAAACTCCAAAAGCCTGATATGCTTTTGGGGTTTTCTTTTACCACCCTGTATGGACAATTCATGTCTGCTTTTTCTGTTTAAACTCTGTCACCGCAGGGTCTTTCATCCTAAAGCTGCGGAACCATTCTTTGGTTTCCACATTTTTCTCTGTAAGGCAGCGGTTTTTGTACAAAAACCGGGTCAGGGCATAGCAGTCTATCCATATTTCTTGGTTTCCTTCTTTCTGGGATTCGTCAAAAATAAGCTGCAGGCCCCAGTGTAGATGAACAGTTTCAATATTATTGACATTTTCCTTCTTGCTGTATCCGGTATGCCCCATATAGCCTATCACATCCCCGGCTGTTACCACACTTCCCTCTTTAAGGTCCAGCGCATATGGAAAATTCTGACGCAAATGCGCGTAGTAATAATAGCGTTTACCGTCAAAACTCCGGATACCAATCCGCCACCCTCCATATTGGTTCCACCCAAGAGCTTCCACATAGCCGGACTCTATACTAATCACGGGAGTACCGATATGAATAAAATGTAGAATAATAGTTTTTACAAAACAGCCCCGAATTTTTGCTTAACCCACACTCTGTGATACCGCAAAGGTCTCCTGATAAATTTTTATGAGGGAAACAACCCCCATCTTTTTTAACTTATTCTGCAGCCTTTTGGCATTATTGAGGCTTTTGTACGCACCTGCTTGTACAATCCACAAATGCCCTTCTGGTGCAATCTGTTCCGGTTCAAATTCATCATACTGATGTAGACCGTATTTTTCAATATAGTTAATCAAATTTTCTTCATAATTTTCAGCTGTTGCGTATCCACACTGTTTTAGATACTGACATGCAAGTATATAATTGCTACATCCAATTACTGGACCATATCTTAACGTTTTTCCTCCATCCGTACTTCTGGTTGCTATATACTCGTTATGGTCAAGGATAGACTGCTCCCAGCTGTCGTATGCCCTCCATTGCTCATTTTTGTCTACACGGTAGCTTCCGTCCGGGTTTTGCTCCACAGCATCCTTTATATATATCCGTCCAGCCCAGCCATTCAGTTTAATCCCAAATAAAGCATTAGCGTTCTGCGCCAGTTCCGATGCCCCTACGCTGCTTTCTATCGCTGCCTGTGCAATAACTACACTTGGCAACACTATATGATGTTCCCGCCAATCACTCTGGGCAATACGTCCTACAAACTCATGAAACCCTTGTCTATCCAGATGGTGATTTTCTTCCAGATTAGGCTTGACCGGAAGAACCACCTTTTTATAAATACCCTTGTAGATCGCTTTTGCAATCCCCTCTGCACCGCCCGTTGCCTGGTAAATATCAATATCCTGCTGGTTGTCGCAAAAGCAAACCTCTATCAGCATGGATTTTGCTTTTGTTTTTTGGATAACATACAGACCAGTTCCTTCTTTCACTCCCCGGTTTTTAAACCCCAACTCTGTCAAATTAGCGCATACTTCCAGTGCATCAGGATACTGTCTGCCTTTGTAGGTATATATTTCCGCCCCATGCCCTGTATGCTCTTTTGACGCGTTAAAATGTATACTGATAAACCAGTCTAAATCCTGCCTGTTGGCAAGCGCGACTGTAGCGGCAAGGTATTCCTGCTGGGCGCCTGCTTTATCCACAGTGCAGTCAATTACTGTTACCCCTGCCTGCCGGAACAGTCCCATAAGGGCATGCCCAACCAGACGGGTATGTTCTGATTCCTTTATAATGCCAACGGCCCCGTATCCGGGGCCGCTGGCCGTATGTCCGCAATTAATCCCTATTGTCATACTATGCCTCAAGTTCAGGGAGTCCTGCAACGGATGTCACCAAAGACAATATCCCGGAAAGCGCTGTTGCCGATCCTGTCATCAGCCAGTTTACATCTCCCAGCACTGCCGCTGACCCCACAGTTGCAATAAATGTCTGCGCCATAGTTTTCACAGCCCTCATGCCTGCCGCTTTTGCCCATCTGGTCCAGTATTCTTTGTTTTTCATATCCTGTCTCCTTTAAATTATTGATATAATTGCTGTAATAACGGCACCTATCACTCCGCCTGTCAGTGCTGTGATAACCGCCGATTTTACCTGTCTGTTTGTTTCCACAGGGACCTTTTCCAGTGCTTCCAGCCTTTCTCCCTGCTTTTTCTGCTCTGCAATCATGTTTTCCATGTTTACGGCCATCTTTTCGATCGATACTGTCATCGCGTTGATATGCTGTCCATTTTCTTCCAGGAGCGCTATTCTCCTGTTCTGACGCTCATTTTCTGCATCGATCCGTTTTGCAAACTCTTCGTGTTCCTTTCTTGTTATCGCGTCTTCCATTTATTTTACCCCCGGTTATTCATTCCGCCGTGCATTTATATCAGCCGGTAATGTGGGCGTTCACGGATTTTAACCTCTTTCCATGGGTGCCACTTTTTACAAATGACATACCTCCAATACCGAATCCAGTCATCAAGTGCTATCCCTGCCATAGATAACGGTATCCACAGCAGAAAAAAGTAAAGACACACCTGCCCCCAGAGGTTAAAGGGCAGTCCGGAATAATTCCAGACATCCCACTTAAGCCACAAATTAACAATACATCCTGTAAAAAACTCAAATATTGTAATAATGCAGGCACTTACTACTGACTGCCTCAAAAGGCACCAGCGCCATGGTATCTTATACTCATTAAGCAGACCCATAACCACAAAGCAAAGACCCCCAAGGATAAACATAGACCAGTGTGTATATCCCCGCCATATTAATTCAATTAGGCTATATATCATTCCTCCTGTTAAAAATAAAACTGCCTCCATTATTTTGTTTCTCCTTCCATCTGTGCCATATATGACTTAAGGACATCATTCTGACGTTCTTCCGGTATCGCACATCCATAAATGATTCCCTCCACCTCTTCTTTCGTGCTGCATTCATCCACCCACTCCCAAAGACTGTTTCTATACGTTGTCTGATAACTAACAAATTTAAAAGCCTCCTGTATAATCGTCTGCATATCCGCCCTGGAATAAAATTTACAACGGTTGGCAGAGTCTTGGTAAGAGACAGTGTCACTGCTTCCAGATGCAAGCTCAAACTGTTTCCCAAAGAGCAGAGTGACCTCTTCATCCGAGAGTGGGAAATGTTCCTTTCCTCCGGACAATTCCACATCCACGCCTGCTGCCTTAGTCTCCTGATAGGCAAACCTTATTTCCTGTTTCTTCGCATCCTTTATTTCCTGCAGCGTCGGCTCGTAAGGTTCCGGTTCCGGCACAGGTTCCGGTTCCGGCGGCGCCACGTAAATAGAGCTGTCATCCGAGAACTGCACGCCTCCCTCAATTGTTCTGTATACAGTTGTATAGCCTGAATAATCCCAGTTGTCATCAGTTCGGCCAATCCTGTTTAGCACAAAACCTGACTGCCTCACGGGGAAATCCCCCTTTATCTGTACAACATGCCCTGATATGGCGTCAAATAAAACCGGGTAAGACTCTGCTTCCCCCAAATAGGTAAGATTAACCATTCTTTTCTCCTTTCTTTTTTATAATGAAATAAAAATAAGAGCCACGTGGCTCTCTTGTTTACAGTTTCTTTTTAATGTTTTCTGCTGTCCTTTCTTTCCATATTAAATAATAATTTAAATAACCAGCCGCAATTCATTTATAACAGCTCTGGTAAG
>CAMUHA010000190.1 GCA_947088515.1 uncultured bacterium | reverse complement strand
TGTAACTGACCGCCAGCCTGTAGACATCATCCTTATAGAGACGGAACAATTCCATTACATCATACATGAATGCATCTCCTTTCTGCGTTTTTTACTTTCGTGTGATTTTTCAATCTTGAGATCTCATAAATAAGACGCGCCAGCCTCTCCTTTTGTCACAAACTATTTGTAATATTTATTTGCTTCTTTATTTCCCCATTTTCATACTGTATAATTTGTTTTTGCTACTGTATTATCATGCGGACATTTCTTATGACGCAGGGAACGCTCAATGTCAAATATCTCCAGCAGTTCTTCAATCGTCTGGTTTTTGAATTCGTTTCCAATACAAGTTCGGCTGTTTTATGTTCTCCTGCGCTGTAACCTATGATTTCCTGATTAAACAGGTCGACAAGTACATATTGGCATTCTGGTAAGCTTACCAGAATTGTCTGCTCCTTTGTTTATTGGCTTTATATTATATGACCTTAAAAAATCTGTCCAGTTTATTGTAAGCTATCCAAATGATTGTAGAGCGCATCACAATGTGGAGCATAGAGCATGATAAATTCAGGGTAGTGTTTTGAGGGGGGACTTTGTACTTTAAATAGGAACCCGGAAACTGGTAATGCGGAGAGAATTTGAAAACTATATTAGCGGAAAAGTTGTGATATAGTTTTTGACCCGCATTTAGTGGAATTGTTTTCAAAATACTGTTGATGAAAAAGAGTTTGACATGATATAATATAAAATCGTGTTGAACTCTTTTTCAAAAATTAGGATGGTTAATGAAAAATAGCATCTGTTGTTTTATGAAAGGAGCTCATAATTTGGGTAAAAATTTAAAAGGCAGAGAATGCGGAAAGGGGATTTGCCAGAGGAAAGACGGCAAATATTCGGCGCACTATAGCGCCAAAGATAGCAGCCGCCATGAAAAACATTTTGCTATGTTGCCGGAAGCGGGGAACAGGCTTGCCCCTAATGCCAGACGCAATTACAGGGAACGATATGTGCAGAATATCCAGCCTGTGGTCGGAAGTATGTTGATGTCCGCTAACAGATAAGGCATACCTTTGCTGCCCGTGCAATTGAAGCAGGGATGTAGCCAAAAACGCTCCAATAACTTCTTGGACATGCAAGTATCAAAACAAGTAAAAGACAGAACTTTTCAAAAAATGAATAAAATCATGGCTTTTAAGGAGGATATATAGAAAAATGAAACTAGGAATCGTTGGATTGCCAAACGTAGGAAAAAGCACCTTATTTAACTCACTTACAAAGGCAGGCGCTGAATCTGCCAATTATCCATTTTGTACCATTGACCCAAATGTAGGCGTGGTGGCAGTGCCAGACGAGCGGTTAAAACTTCTTGGAGATATGTATCATTCCAAAAAGGTTACACCGGCGGTAATAGAGTTTGTGGATATTGCAGGGCTGGTAAAGGGAGCCTCCAAAGGAGAAGGGCTGGGAAATCAGTTTTTGAGTAATATCCGGGAAGTGGATGCAGTGGTGCATGTGATTCGCTGCTTTGAAGACGAAAATGTGGTTCATGTGGATGGAAGTGTTAATCCTTTGCGGGATATTGAAACCATTGATTTGGAATTGATATTTGCTGACCTTGAAGTTTTAGAGCGGAGAATTGCCAAAACCGGAAAGGCAGCCCGGATGGATAAAACCCTTGCAAAGGAAGCAGCTCTTTTAGAGGCGTTAAAGGCGCATCTGGAGGACGGGAAACCTGCAAGAAGCTATAGAACTGAAGACGAGGATGAACAGGCCCTTCTTGGCTCCTACAATCTGCTGACATATAAGCCAGTAATTTTTGCCGCAAATGTGGGGGAAGAGGACCTTGGAAATGATGGAGCAGACAATGAAGGTGTAAAGCAGGTGCGTCAATTTGCATCATTAAACGGCAGCGAAGTATTTGTAATCTGTGCACAGATTGAACAGGAAATTTCAGAGCTGGACGAAGAAGAAAAGGAAATGTTCCTTGAAGATTTGGGACTTAAGGAGTCAGGTCTTGAGAAACTGATTAAGGCAAGCTACCATATTTTGGGGCTGCATAGTTTTCTGACTGCGGGGGAAGATGAGACCAGGGCATGGACAATTAAATTAGGGACCAAAGCGCCCCAGGCGGCAGGAAAGATACATACCGACTTTGAAAGGGGATTTATTAAGGCAGAGGTTGTAAATTATAAAGACCTTCTGGAACAAGGGTCATTAGCGGCAGCAAGAGAAAAGGGACTGGTAGGTATGGAAGGAAAGGATTATGTGGTAAAGGATGGCGATGTAATCCTGTTCCGGTTTAATGTATAAAGTGGAGCTATTGCTGCAGGACCTGTAATACGCGGAGGAATGAAATGGATTTAATGGATATTGCGTTTCCAAATATGGGCATTTATCTGAAAAATGTTCCTAAAAGTTTTAGTATATTTGGTTTTGAAATTGCCTTATATGGAGTCATTATAGGCATAGGGGTTATTGCCGGGATACTGATGGCGGCAAAAGTTGCAGAAAAGACAGGACAGGACCCGGATTTGTATTGGGAATTTTCAATTTATGCGGTGATATTTTCTATTATAGGGGCAAGGATTTACTATGTAATTTTTGCATGGCGCCAATATAAAAATAATATTTTAGGCATTTTTAACATCCGGCAGGGCGGGCTTGCAATTTATGGTGGTGTGATAGCGGCTTTTATCACTTTATTCGTGTTTGCCCGGATTAAGGGAAAAAACGCATTATTGATGGCTGACACTGGGGTAACGGGGTTGATTTTGGGACAAGTTATCGGCAGGTGGGGGAACTTTACGAACAGAGAAGTCTTTGGGGAATATACAGACAATCTGTTTGCAATGAGACTTCCTGAAGCGATGGTGCGCAGCGGCGATATATCGGAGTCCATTGCAGCGCATATGACAGAGGGGATTAATTATATTCAGGTGCATCCCACATTTTTATATGAAAGTCTCTGGAATTTGGGAATATTAGTTTTTATGCTGTTGTACTTCAAACATAAAAAGTTTGAAGGTGAGATTGCTCTTTTATATTTGGGTGGTTATGGACTAGGAAGAGCATGGATAGAAGGGATTAGAACAGACCAGCTTTTTATTCCTGGAACACAGGTTCCTGTATCCCAGGCGCTTGCCATTGTATTGTTTGGCGGAGCTTTAATCTGTGACATTGTGGTGAGATTGAAGAAAAAAGAAAAAAGCGCCTCCTAAAAAACTTTTATTAATTTTTCGCGGGAGGCAAATCAATATCTGGTATTTAAATAGTGAGATTTACACAAGATATATGAAAAAATTGAAAAAATTGGGCATCTTAACGTCATGCAGTGCAATGCATGACGTTTTTTTTGGCTTGCGCTGATATTTGAATTGAGTTAAAATAATCCTACGAGTGGTGGAAAGTGGTAGAAAGTGATGGCTAAGTGGGGTAAAGTGGTGGAGGAAAGTAAAACTTATTTCCACACATATTACAGCTTATGTTGGTGACATATTCGAATCTGACACTATGGACCGCTGGAAGAGTAAAGGCAGGATAAGCCATCCGCAGCAGGATGCCTGGAATGGGTGAAGCGTATGTTTATGGGAGAATACAACCATACAATAGATGCCAAGGGCAGGCTGATCATTCCTTCCAAGTTCCGCGAGGTATTGGGCGATGAATTTGTGGTAACGAAAGGAATGGACGGCTGTCTGTTTGTGTTCGACAATCCTGAATGGCAGGCATTTGCCCAGAAGCTGCGGGAACTGCCGGTGATAGATAAAGAAGCAAGACAATTTACACGTTTTTTCTTAGCTGGTGCAGCTAGTGTGGAGGTGGACAAGCAGGGAAGAATTCTCCTGCCTGCTGTACTGCGCGAATTTGCAGACATCACGAAAGACGCGGTGCTTGTGGGTGTAGGCAGCAGGGTGGAAATCTGGAGTAAGGACAGATGGGAAGGGACTGTGACTTATCAGGATATGGAGGAGATTTCCAAACATATGATAGAGCTGGGAATAGGATTTTGATAAAGGAGTGATTATGGCATTTGAGCACACATCAGTAATGCTTAAGGAGACAATTGAAGGGCTGCATATACAGCCGGAAGGCGTGTATGTGGATGGAACCTTAGGCGGTGGTGGACATGCAAAAGAAATTGCCGGAAAGCTTGGAAGTGGCGGAAGACTGATAGGTATTGACCAGGATGAAGCGGCTGTTGGAGCGGCAGAAGAACGTCTGAAAGTCTTTGGTGGGAAAGTTACCATCATTAGAAGCAATTACTGCAATGCCAAAGAGGTATTAACCAGTCTGGGAATTGAGAAAATAGACGGAATGCTGCTTGATTTGGGTGTGTCTTCCTATCAACTGGATACGAAAGAGAGAGGATTTACTTATCGGTTTGATGTGCCATTAGACATGAGAATGGACCGCAGGCAGAACTTTACAGCAAAAGATATTGTGAATGGTTATGAGGAAAAAGAGCTGTTTCGTATTATCAGAGATTACGGAGAGGATAAGTTTGCAAAAAACATAGCCAGAAATATTGTAATGGCAAGGCAGAAAAAGGAGATAGAAACGACTGGAGAGCTGAATGAAATCATCAGAGTATCTATTCCGGCAAAGATGCGCGCCGGAGGCGGACATCCATCGAAGCGTACCTTTCAGGCAATACGGATAGAATGCAACAGGGAGCTTGAGGTGTTGAAGGAATCGCTGGATGAACTGATTGATTTATTAAAGCCCGGAGGCAGGCTGTGCGTCATAACCTTTCATTCTCTGGAAGACCGGATTGTAAAAGCGGCGTTCCGGCAGGCGGCAGACCCTTGTATCTGTCCGCCCGGATTTCCGGTATGTGTCTGTAATAAAGTAAGCAAAGGAAAAGTAATAACCGGCAAACCTATTTTGCCGGATGAAGAGGAACTAAAGAGTAATACCAGATCAAAAAGTGCGAAACTCCGCATTTTTGAGAAGGCATAAGAGCATTACCCTCGCGGTGTCTGGAACAAGAGCCGCGAGGATATGTTTGTATGGTTCCAATGCGGCCCTTTTGTGGCATGGCAGGGGTATAGATTAAGTTAAGGAGAGTCACTATGGCAGTAAACACAGGCAACAAGAGAAAAACTGCATATGGAAAAAGTGTTTACGTGCAGGGAAATACGGCCAGAAAACTGCAGACAGCTCCCTATGAAAGAGAAGAACCTGTAAAGCGGGTAAGCAATAGAACCCGTAAAAACAGAGAACGGGCAAAGCATATGAATGTTGCTTCCGTTTTGTCTATGGCAGTGGCTATGGTGGCGGCAGGAATTATTCTTACCTGGTATCTGATGCTGCAGTCGGATATTACAAACAGCATTAAGCGGATTGCATCACTGGAAAGTCAGTTAAATGAGCTTAAGCTGGATAATGATGAAAATTACAGCAGAATAACAAGCAATGTAGACCTGGAGGAGGTAAAGAGAGTTGCTATTCAGGAGCTAGGAATGCAGTATGCAGAAGAAGGACAGATAATAACATTCAATGGAGAAGGCAGCGATTATGTCAGACAGACAGGAAAAATTCCGGATTAAGTGTAAGCAGGTGACGTTTTGAGGAGAAAGAAGAATAACAGATTTACAATTAAAATGCAGAAGAAGCTTATTGTAATGTTTCTTGCAATGATACTTTCTTTCGCTGGATTATCCTATCGTTTGTATGCCATTACCAGGGATGATGGGGAGAAGTACAAAAAGCAGGTTTTGTCCCAGCAAAAGTACGACAGCAGAACGCTTCCGTATAAAAGAGGAGCCATATTAGATGCAAATGGAAGTGTGCTTGCCGCCAGCGAAAAAGTCTACAATGTAATTTTGGATGCGGTGGCTATATCAGAAAAAGAAGAATATCTTGAGCCTACGCTTAGAGCTCTTAAAAGCGAGCTGGGGATAGATACTGGTGAGGTTCGTGATTATATAGCCAAAATGGGAGAGACTTCCCGGTACAAGGTGTTAGCAAAGCGTCTGGAATACGAACAGATATCAAAGTTTATTGCATTGCAGAATGAAGAAGACTCTCTGATTAAAGGGATTTGGTTTGAAGAGGAGTATAAACGGATTTATCCGGGAAATTCCCTTGCTTGTGATGTAGTTGGATTTACCACCAGCGATAATGTGGGTTCTTTTGGGCTGGAAGAGTATTATAATGATGTGCTTTCAGGTACTTATGGGAGAGAGTATGGGTACTTAAATGATGATTCCAATCTGGAGCGCACAACCATACCCGCAGAGGATGGAAACAGTATAGTAACCACCATTGATATAAACATCCAGAGTATTGTAGAAAAACATCTAAAAAAATTCGATGAGCAGTACAGGGATAACTATCATAAGGGTAATGGAGCAGAAAATGTGGGATGTATCATAATGAATGTAAAAACAGGTGAAA
>CAMUHA010000189.1 GCA_947088515.1 uncultured bacterium | reverse complement strand
AAGGCAATGCTTTTTTATCACTATATACTTTTAATAAATCATCACAATCTTTGTCGTCAAACAGTCTAATTAAAAATCTTTCGCTTTCAAATTCTGGACATTTTTCATAAATACTCATAAGTTACCTCCATTGATTCCGATTTATTGAATTGTTCAACGTCATTATTTTACCTCAAACGCACACAAAACTCCATTAAATTTTACTTGAGGTTTCTTTGCCTTATTATCAGCAATGGCCATCTGCCTTGCCCATTCCCTCTGCTCTGTGCTGACTGCCCTCAGCTTAGGGCAGCGGATATAAGGCTTGGAAAAGAATAGGTCTTAGATGCCTTGTCCTGCTTTGTCAGTTTGCAGGTGTCGGGAAGGTCAGCAACAAGCGTGTCAAGTTAGAATCAACACGCCAATCCCAAATGCGTTAATCCGATAAAATCAAAGCGCTAAAACTCATACCTTGTACCATGTGACAGCAGTAATCCGTCTGTTAATTCTACACATAGAATTATAGTGTTTTCATCATCAAAATTATTATGTCCGTTATCAATCCATTCTGCAAAGACATTTTTTAATTTTTCAGCAATTGAACAATTTTCCTTTTTCCCGAAGTAACCTAAATTAATTCCTTTACCATGTGCAGTAAACCATTCACCTGCTATTGCAACGGTAGGGTTATTTTTTATGTGTTCCATTTTATTAGATAGTGCATATGTAATTATGTAAAATGCACCATTCTCATAATAGGCATTTACATACCGGACATAAGGCATTTCGTTTTTCTGTGTTGCAAGCGCTATAATTGTATCTATTCCAAAACGTTCAATCATTATCTGTTCAGCTTCCTGATTTATCTTACTCATTCATTTATCCCCCTGGTAATTTTTAGTTTTAGGTAAATCCTCAAAAGTCATGACTTTCAACAGCCTTTTAAGGCGTCCGTTCCAAATAACAGACCGGAACTTCCTTTGTCAGCCATACGCCATTTTGCCCTCCCGATTTTTACCAGAACGCTATCCGGTTCCTTTAATGTAAATCTTCCATCTGAAAACTTTCTGTTTTCAGGTCGCAGTAATATCGGCCTCTTTGCGCTGTAAACCTTAACACGCAGTAATCAGGGTCAGTGACGCCCTGTCTGTAATACATGGTATCACCAGTCTGCCATATTTCTTTTTTTATTTCTTCATCCTGTAAAACCTCCATTTTGCCAGTCAACATGATGCCTTCATACTGGAAGCGTCCTCTGTTGTAAAAATAAATGCTGGCTTTTTCATTTTTAATATATTGTCGGGAGCGCAAGGATGAAGTGTTTGTTGAAAAATAAAAACAGTTTCCGTCAATTTTACGTGGTGCAAACATGGCTTTTATATTGGGAAATCCCTCTTCATCTACGGAGGCAATGAAGGCCGTTTTCTGCTTCTGGATAAATTTGATGATATGTGCTCTTGTTTTCATCATGGTCCTCTCTTTTTAAGGCTGCTTGCCTTAAGGCATGTTTTGGGTCAGGGTATCCAGTATTCGGGCAAGATATTGTTCAAACTGTTTTTGCTCGCTTTCTGTAAATCCCTGGTAGAATATGGCGTTCATTTGCTTTGATACTGTTTCGTATTTTCCTTGCAGGGATTTGGCGTATTCTGTAAGTGAAATAAGGGTTTGACGGCGGTTTAGCGGATTGATATTTCTTGAAACAATTCCCTTACGAACCATTCCGTCTATTACAACAGATATTGTATTTTTGGCAAGGGAAGTTTTTTGGCTTATTTCGCTAATGGTAAGATTATCATTTTTCCACAGGATAAATAAAATTCTTCCCTGGCCACCGCTTAATTCGATGTTGTTTTTAAGCAGCAATCTTTCAAAAATCCTGTCCTGTAACTGTTTGATCTGCGTGATATAAAAACCGCCTTTGGTTTCCAATTAATCACCTCATATCTTATTAGAATAGTTCTATATGGAACTATTGTGAGAATATCACAGATACAAGACAAAGTCAAGAAAAGAGCAAAAGAAGTGTTAAATAATTTATATAATTTTTAAAAGCAATCTAAACTTTTGGCTTGTCTGGTACGAAATATATAGTAAGAAAGTACTAGACACTGTTGAAATACATTTCCAAGGAGGGATTGACGCAGCAAACGGATTTTCGAGTATTTTTATGGTGCAGTCAGTAACGGCTGTTCCCAATATTGGTAAGGTAAAGCGTGAGCATCATAACACTGCCCGTTTTGAGGCAGGTGGGAAAAACTCTAATGGGTCTTTTGCAAAGGTACTTGAAAATGCAAAAGAAGAAACCCGGAAGGCTTCCATGGATTGTCATACGGTCACTTATGACCGCGACTGTCAAATACGGACCTTTCTTTATCAATCTGGTGAATATCGTTTCTGAACATTGGTTTTTAAAGAACGCAAAACAGGCTTTGAAGGTCAGCTTTCGGGGCCTGTTTTCATTTGGGTGGGTATTTGGCTTTGCGGAGTTTTCGGCAAATTGATTTCTGGAGGGAGGCGGAATTTGGCTGGAAAGGCAGTGTAAGGTGTGGTAGAATAAAGGGTAAGTAAAGGGCAATGCTTTTATAAATGTAGTGGACAGGAGGCAGTGGAATTTTCCGGTCTGGTATCTGGGCGCAATAGATATGCCTTATAAGGAAGATGGCAAAACAATGACAGTCAGGGAATGGAAAGAGCTGCAGATATTTCTGGAAGGCATATAAGTATCTGGAAGGAGGAAGGCAAAGGATTATGGTTTTGTGCATTGTAAGCGCTCCATGCAAGGTTTGAGGACGCTGCATGGAGGTACAGGTCTGAAAATGACTTAGTCCTTAGACTTTGCGACTTGGGATAAAAAATCAAAGGAGCAAAGTATAATATGAAAAATTTAATAAAAGAATTAAAGATGTTTATTTTTTTGTGGAGCACCCAGTCATTGTCACAGCTTGGCAGCGCCATGACAGGCTTTGCGCTCACTCTGTGGCTTTATGAAAAAACCGGTTCGGCGTTACAGACTGCGCTTTTATCCATATGTACCTATGCGCCGTATGTGCTTGTCAGCATTTGGGCAGGTGCGGTCAGCGACCGTTGGGATAAGAAAAAAGTAATGTTAATCTGTGATACGCTAGCCGCTGGAGGGACTGTTGTGGTTTTAGTCCTCTTAAAAATGGATTTACTGATGCCCGGACATATATATATTATAAATGTGATAAACGGGCTGATGAACGCTGTGCAGCAGCCTGCCAGTGATGTGGCTATTACATTGATTACGCCTAAGAAATATTATCAGAAGACAAGCGGCATGAGGTCCTTTTCAAGTTCCCTTATTACTATTCTAAACCCGGTGCTTGCCACGGCACTTTTTTCCTTTGCAGGTATGGAGATAGTAATTTATACAGACCTGGCAACTTTTATTATAGCGTTCTTGGCGCTGCTAATTGGAATAAGGATTCCTTTAGTTGAGAGTGAAAAAAGGATAGAGAAGGAGCCTGTTCTGGAAAGCATAAAATCGGGTCTTTTGTACTTACGGGATAATGATATGGTTCTTGTACTGATTCTTTTTCTTGCAGGTGTTAATCTGATAGCCTCTGCATTTGACGCGGTTCTCCCGGCATTTGTGTTGCCCAGAGAAAATGGCGGTGAAACTGTTTTGGGCCTTGTGACTTCCTGTGCAGGGATTGCAATGCTGGCAGGAAGTATGCTTGTAACGCTGCTGCCTGCGCCAAAGAACCGGATACGTGTTATTTATATAACAATGCTGATTTCCCTGGGAACGGAAAATTTTCTGCTTTCTTTTTGCAGGACGCCTATTATGTGGTGCCTGGGACAGATTATCGGATGGCTTCTGGTACCAGTTATGAGCGCGAATCTGGATGTTATTTTAAGGAGTACAATTCCTGTTGAGATGCAGGGGCGTGTTTATTCCTGCAGAAATACCCTGCAGTTTTTTACAATTCCAATAGGTCTGTATGCCGGAGGGTTTATGGTTGATAAAGTCTGTGAACCTTTTATGGGCTCAGAGAAAGCAAGGGGACTGCCGGAGATGCTCTTTGGCAGTGGAAAGGGTTCTGGGGCGGCCCTTATGATGTTTATCCTTGGCGTTGGGGGTGTGGCAGTGTGTCTGGTGTTTGGACGCATTTTGCGGAAGTATAAGTACACAGACGGTCAGTGAGAAGCAGTTAAAATTCTTTTATAATATAAGTAAAAAAGCGGGAAAAAACCGCTTTTTTATTTTGACAAAAGATTATATTTTCCCGGACTTGACAGGTTTTGCGGTGAAAGCTACCATAATTTTGTGACAAAGGTTTTGGAGATAGTTATAGAAAAATAAGAGCGTTGAAAAGATGGATATTATTGAGAGAGACATTTTTGCTTTAATTTGCAGCAATGATGGAATTAAGGCAAAGGATATAGCAAAGAAACTGAAGAAAGAGAGAAAGGTAATCAATCATTATCTTTATTCTTCGCCATATATGAAAGAATTGTGCTTTTGTGACAGCGCATTTAAATGGCATGGGTATATCCGCCAGACAAGGCCCCATAGGGGACTGGAGGAGTTTAGCGGCTATTATTCCACGGTACGGGAGTTTCTTGCGCTGGGGGAGGAGGAATGGTTTGGAGTGTTAAAGGAAGGATGCCGTAGGATTGGACGGAACCTGAATAATACCAGAGGGCTGTTTCATTCTTTTAAAGATACGGCGGAAACTATGAGGAAGTTGTTTACAGACCTGGAGGACGTGGACTATGGGGAATGGGAGATTGTTTTTGAGCTTCGTATAAAGAAGTCACGCGGGGTCAGGATTTATGCGGATGTGCTTGTAATTACAGAAAAGTACGTGTTTAGTCTGGAATTTAAAATGAATGATAAGATAGAGAAAAAAGAAGTTTCGCAGGCGGCAAAGTACAGCGCTTATCAGGAGGTCCTGTTTGGTCCTTCTTATGATGTAATACCGGTTCTGGCGCTTACAAGGGCGGAGGATTTGTATCAGTATATAATGTTAGAAGGAACAACTGCGGAAATACCAGTTTGTTCCGGGGACATGCTTTTTAATGTATTTGACGAATATCTGGGATTTCTGGCGGACTGAGCGTGTTTGAAAAATGCGCTGGCGCTTCTTAAACATTCTAATGCTTCTCACACAATCTTCATATGAAATTCATAGGGGTGTGCTACAATCATATTACTGACGGGGAACAAAAACAGACGCAAGAGGCTTGGCTCCCCGTATTCTGATACAGTAGAAATGGAAGGAACGGCATAAATGGCCGGAGAGTGTAAGTATGCGTATTTTATTTTTGGAAGATGAGCCTGCCATACGGGAGGTTTTAACAGAATACATGAAAGTGCAGGGCTATGAGGTAATTGGCGTCTCTGATGGTGAGAAGGCGTTGATGCTTTTGCAAAACCAGTCTTTTGATATGGCCGTGCTGGACATTATGGTGCCGGGAGTCAGCGGGCTGAAGGCGCTTTCCTTTATTAAAGAGCACAAACCTGAAATGGCAACGATTATGCTGACAGCATTGGATGATGAAAAGACGCAGGTTCAGGCTTTTAATCTTTACGCGGATGATTATGTTGCTGCCTTCCTTATATGTGGATTATGTGATGGAAAGTAACTTAAATTCTGTGGTGGATATTCAAAAGGGCTATAGGCAGAGCAGGACCTATGAGGACTTGTCAGTGAAAAACCCTTCGGCGGTTTATTCTCTGGAAATTCCGAAGGAAGGAAGGGAATTTTACCTTGCAGGAAAGTTTTTCAAGATGACAGTAAAGGTCCGGGATGAGGAACTACAGGGACTTTTTGACCGTATGAGAGCTATGGTAAAGGGGATAGAAAGCCTTAAGGAAGAAGAAATCAGAGAGTATAAAGAAGAGGACTTTTTCCATATATGGGAAGAACTAAAGGAAAAATTTTCAGAAAAAGACCTGTTTCCGAAGGATTTTCCGGTAGAAATACAAGTGGAAGCTAAGGGTGGTGATGGGGGGTACAGGGAAGAATATTTTAAATTTCACAGAATATCGGAGGATTTGTTTGTATATGAGGCGGGGGTATCTGATGGAAACTTCAGCTATATCACATATATTGCCATGGGTCAGGAGGAGGATGCCTATATTTTTATGGTTTTGCCCACCATGACGCCGCGGATGGAGGAAATCACGCCCGTGGTAATGGGGAGTCTGCCAATGATCATAGCGGTTGTTTTTCTGCTGACGCTGCGCTTCTGCTGGTGGAGGGTATGAGGAACGAAATTGGAAAATATAAGGATGCGAAAGCCTATCTTCCGGAGGTAAAGAAGCAGCTTTTGTCTATGCAGAAGATTGTGGAAGATATGCTTCAATTAAACTATCAGGCGCAGAACGAAGAACGGGAGATGGTGTCTGTGGATGAACTTGTCAGGGAGACTTTGAAAAGCTATGGGGTTCAGACAGAAGCTAAGAGGTTTGCTGTGGA
>CAMUHA010000188.1 GCA_947088515.1 uncultured bacterium | reverse complement strand
TTATGGCATCATGCGCTGCATGCCTGCCTCTTTTGTGGAGACAAAGGCTATGGAGTTGTCCCAGAAACCAGGGGCAAAAAGTTATGATGAATGGCTGGAACAGCTGAATGCCTCCTATGGTCTTAATGACAGTATTATAAAAGGATATTTTACATGGGCATCTAAGGCGGTAAGAGGACAGTTTGGTGATTCCTGGAATTATAACCAGCCAGTGCTCCAGAAGTTTTCCAGTGTTATCTGGTATTCTTTTGCACTGGGCCTTTCCGCATTTCTTCTGGAAATCATTATTGCGATTCCTGCAGGAGTGGTGGCGGCAAAGAAGCAGTATTCTATGACAGACTATTCCATTACGGTGATTGCGTTGATTGGTATTTCACTGCCAAGCTTTTTCTTTGCAACAATTTTAAAATGGGTATTTGCAGTAAAACTGAACTGGCTGGATTTATATGGCATTGTAGGACGTATGCACCAGCAGATGAGTCCCATAGAGCAGATACTGGATATGGCAAAACATATGATTATGCCAGTGCTTACGCTTATAATTGTTAATATCGGTTCTCTGATGCGTTATACCCGCGCCAATATGCTTGAGGTGCTGAATTCTGATTATATAAGGACAGCGCGTGCAAAAGGACTCCCAGAGCACAAGGTTATCAACTATCATGCGTTCCGCAATATTTTGATTCCTATTGTCACACTTCTTGGAGGAACGCTTCCGAGTCTGTTCAGTGGCGCATTGATTACAGAAACACTATTTCAGATTCCGGGGATTGGTTACACCTCATATCAGTGTATTGTGGTAGGGGATATTCCATTTGTAATGTTTTATATGTTGTTCAGCGCAGTATTAATTTTGGCGGGCAATCTGATTGCGGATATACTTTATGCGGTAGTTGACCCCAGAGTCAGGGTAAATTAGAAAGGAGAAAGGATATGGCTAACGAAGAAAATGCAAAAGTAGAAGAAGTAAAGTTAGACGATACCCAGCGTGTCAGGGTGCTTTCTCCAAGTATGCTGGTGGCAAAACGTTTTTTCAGAAACCGGCTTGCGATTATCGGAATGGTAATTATCATATTTATGTTTTTGTTTTCCTTTTTAGGGGGAGCAATTATCCCGTACGGACAAAGTCAGGTGTTTTACCGTACGGAAGAAATGAGAAAAGATTATGCAGGCGCAACTTACATTAGTGATTATATGCTGTTTGAAAATGAAGATGCCCAAATCCCCAGCGATTTGTATTCCAAGTTTGTTCTAGCCGTCAGTAAAGGCCAGACGGTGGTGGAAACAAGAGGCGGCGGCAAGATTGCAGTAAGAGCTTTGGAGGGGGATTCCCATATTGTTTATAATGCGGAAGAAACTAAAAATCCAAGGGCCATCCGTTCAGAGGAGCATGATAAAGCGGTTGGGGCAGGAAGCAGTTACTTTGAGTATGATGGAACTGCTTATATGGTGGATGACTCCACAGGAAAGGAACTATTGTATATAGTTTCAGAGCTGGCAGTAGTCTGCAAGATGTCTTTTACCCCTTATACCCAGAGCACTGTTTTGTCCTTTGAATTTTATAAAAACGCTCTGGTTGCAATGAGCCAGGGGGATAAGAATTTTGAAGCTGGGGAAAATGATTATACGATTGAAGCAGGCGGTGAAGGCTCTGCAATGATTCTGGCAGCAGACGGTTCTGACTATGTGTATATTTCCAATATGAATATGAACAGTGTAGTAGGAGGCGTATTCCTTTCGCCGGAATTTAAGGAAGCAGCAGCCCTTGCCATCAGGGAAGGGGCGGAATCTTTTGAATTTGCTGCTGAAGGTTCATCTGATGGCGATATATCAGAATCTTATCTACTATCAGAGAAAAACGGGCAGTATCTGATTTCCCGTTTTCAGGAAACCAGAGTGATTGACACTTACGCGAAACCTTCCAAAGAGCATTGGATAGGAACAGACGCCAATGGCATGGACTTGCTGGCAAGGCTTATGTATGGCGGACGTATTTCTTTGCTGATTGGGTTTGTGGTGGTTATCATTGAGGTGATTATTGGCATTATTATTGGTGGTATTGCCGGTTATTCCGGTGGGTGGATTGATAATATCCTGATGCGGCTGGTGGATGTGATTTACTGTGTGCCTTCCATGCCGTTGTACCTGATATTAGGTTCTATAATGGACCATTACAGGGCAAGCCCCACAACACGTATTTATATGCTTTGTATCGTTATGAGTCTTATCGGATGGGTGGGGATCGCCCGTATTGTCCGAGGGCAGATTTTGTCTCTCCGGGAGCAGGAGTTTATGGTAGCAACGGAAGCGACAGGCATCCGGGTAAGCCGCAGGATTTTTAAGCATTTGATTCCAAATGTAGTGCCGCAGCTGATTGTATTTGCTACTATGGGGTTGGGAGAAGTAATTTTGGCGGAGGCTACACTAAGCTTCTTAGGGCTTGGCATTAAATATCCGGCAGCTTCATGGGGAAGTATTATTAATGCAGTAAATGACTCCTATGTTATGACAAACTATTTGTTTGTATGGGTCCCGGCGGGATTTATGATTCTGCTGACTGTGCTTGCATTTAACTTTATTGGTGATGGTCTTCGTGATGCGTTTGACCCGAAAATGAAACGGTAGGTGGTACAGATGGCATTTGGTAATAAGAAAAAAAGCGCAAATTATATATCTGCCAAGGAATCGCGTGAGATTTCCAAAAGAAACCGCAAGATTACTTCGGAAATGGAAAAGAAGAGAAACAGAAAAAATATACCAGAATCAGAATATGTCACACAGATGAAAAATAATGATAACTGTGTGGAGTTTGATAATGTGCATACCTACTTTTTCACTGACATAGGAACTGTAAAATCGGTAAGCGGTGTGTCGTTTGATGTTCCCCAGGGAAAAACGGTGGGAATTGTAGGGGAATCAGGATGCGGAAAGTCTGTCACAAGCCTTTCTCTGATGCAGCTGGTGCAAAGACCGGCGGGGCAGACTGTAGAAGGAGAAATCCGTTTTAATACAGGTGAGAAAGTTTATAATGTGGTCAATGCGCCAGCGGAAGTGATGCAGAAGCTTCGGGGAAATTATATGTCCATGATATTCCAGGAGCCAATGACTTCTTTAAACCCGGTATTCCGGATAGGAGAACAGGTGGACGAGGTAATTGCCCTTCATAATTCTGGAATGTCAAAGGAACAGGTAAAGGCGCGCACGATAGAAATGCTTGATATGGTGGGGATTGCCAATAAAGAGGGGGTTTACCGGATGTATCCGCATGAGCTTTCCGGTGGTATGAGACAGCGTATTATGATTGCAATGGCGCTCGCTTGCAATCCCAGACTGATTGTTGCTGACGAGCCTACCACCGCACTGGATGTGACTATCCAGGCCCAGGTGCTGGATTTGCTCCGTAGCCTGAAGGATAAAATCAACAGCTCAATTATGCTGATTACCCATGACCTTGGAGTTGTGGCGGAGATGGCGGATTATGTGGTGGTTATGTATGCCGGACGTGTGATTGAAAAGGGTACGGCATGGGAAATTTTTAAGGATGCAAGACACCCTTATACGATAGGATTGATGAATTCCAAACCGGTGGTTGGAAAACACATTGACAGGCTATACAGTATTCCGGGCAGTGTTCCTAATCCAGTGGATATGCCTGATTATTGTTACTTTAAGGACAGATGTGAAATGTGTGTGGCGGAATGTGAGGGCGTTTATCCCCAGGCATACCAGATATCACCCACGCATGTTGTGAGCTGTTACCGCTGTAAGGAAGGAGGCACGTCCAAATGAGCAACGAAGTAAAAGATAAAGCAGCTGCTGGCAATGACAATATTCTGGAAGTGTCTCACTTAAAGAAATATTTTCCCATAAAGGGAGGTTTTTTTGGAGGCGTGACAGGCAGTGTTAAGGCAGTAGATGACGTATCCTTTAGCATAAAAAGGGGAACTACCATGGGGCTGGTTGGAGAATCCGGCTGCGGAAAGTCAACTACCGGGCGCACCATCCTGCGTCTGATTGAAAAGACGGACGGCACCATTCTTTTTAATGGAGAGGATGTGAGCCAGACAGATAAAAAGAAAATGCGGGAATTGCGCACCAAGATGCAGATTATTTTCCAGGACCCTTATTCTTCCTTATCGCCCAGGCTTCCAGTTGGTGAAATTATTGGGGAGGCAGTAAAAGAACATAATTTGGTACCCAGAGAGCAATACAACGACTATATTACCAAAGTAATGTTAAACTGTGGCCTGCAGGAGTACCATAAGGACAGATATCCCCATGAATTTTCAGGGGGACAGAGACAACGTATCTGTATTGCAAGAGCGCTTGCCTTAAAGCCGGAATTTATCGTCTGTGACGAACCTGTATCAGCCCTTGATGTGTCGATTCAGGCGCAGATTATTAATCTGCTGAAGGAACTACAGGAGAAAATGAATCTGACATACCTGTTTATTTCCCATGACCTTTCTGTGGTGGAACATATTTCGGACACGATTGGCGTTATGTATCTTGGAGGGCTTGTGGAGACTGGAAGTACCAGCGATATTTTTGGAAATCCCCTGCATCCATATACGAAAGCATTGTTCAGCGCCATTCCCATGCCTGACCCGGATGTTAAGATTAACAGAACGATACTGGAAGGAGATATTCCTTCTCCGGCAAAGCCGCCTAAGGGCTGCAAGTTCCATACACGGTGTAAAGATTGTATGGCGATCTGTAAAGAACAGGCGCCGGAAGCTAAGGAGTTTGGGAACGGACATTTTGTGAGATGCCATTTGTATGATGGTAAATAAAGAAAATAAAGACAGGCAGCAGGATGACCAGAGCGGTTTTGGGTCAGGAGAGCTGTAGTGGACAGAAGGAGTCCGGCGAGTGGCCGGACTCTTTTTTAGGATAACCAAGGGTCTGATACCCCGATGCCCTGTATCATTGCATGTTTAATGCCAGATGTCTGCACCGGAAGCAAAGCAGAGGGGATCTTGATGATTTATTGTAGTAATATATGATTCTACCAGAGGTTTACATGGAAAAAGAGAATTCCACTTGTAGACGGTTGCGGCCTGGATGGGTCTGGCTTTATGATTTGATAGCAGAATATAGCAAAGGAACGGAAGGCAGTTTGAAAATTGCAAAGGAGGTATCGGTTATGTCTGAAATTGATAAGGAGCTTTTTGGAAAATTTATTCAGACACAGAGGAAGGAGAAAGGGTATACCCAGAAGGAGCTTGCACAGAAGCTTTTTATTTCTGATAAAGCAGTCAGTAAATGGGAGAGGGGGATTAGTCTGCCTGATATTCAGATGCTGATTCCACTGGCAGAGATTCTTGGCGTTACCGTAACGGAGCTTCTTGAGGGAAAACGAATAGAAGCCGAAGGCAGGATGAGGGCAAATGATGTGGAAAATCTGGTAAAGAAAGCGCTGACGCTGTCAGGAGAAGCAACGGGAAAGGACAGGAAAGAAGTATTAAGACGCGGACTGCTTTTTTGTGCAGGTCTTGCAGTGGTAGCAATGGAAGGGCTGGTATTGTTTAAACTGGGATATACTATGAGAGAACTGACAATGAACGGACTATTGGTAGAGGAGATGTTGGGAATTATTTTTGGTGTTTATTTCTGGTTTTGTATAAAGGAAAGACTGCCATCTTATTATGATGATAATAAGATAAGTTTTTATACAGATGGGATGTTTGAAATTAATATGCCAGGGATTCATTTTAATAATAGAAACTGGCCGTATATTGTACGCACACTGCGTATTTGGTCAATGGCAAGCATCACTGTGATACCTATGGCAGTGCTATTGTTTGGACTGCTTTTTCCGGGTCTGAGGAACAGTATGGCAGTGGGAATCGTTACATTACTCTTATTTTTGGGGGGGATGTTTATTCCTGTTTATGTAGTGGGAAGCTATAAAAAGGAATAGCAAAATACAATTACTAAAGGATGTTGCGGTAATCTTTCGAAGTCTTTAAAATATTAATTAGCACTGTCAAGAGGACAGTCTTTATATTTTCGGGTAAAGGAGTTTACTGCAATGATGGACATGGTTTTCTGCTGCTTGTACAGGTCTGTATAACGATGAGGTTGCAGACTGGGGAGGCTATTTAGTACCAAACGATATAGATACAAAATAGTCTACAACTTGCAGACTATTTTGTATCCATCATTTTTGCAACTTCAGATTCCAACGTTTCTATTGTAGGAAGACTGCGTTGATATTCTTTGCTGAGAGCGTTGCTTAATTCATATCCCGCAATACCAATCGGTTGCGAAACTTCTTCCAAAGAATATTCTGCCACAACATTATCCTTATCTTTACAAATAAGCAAGCCTATTGCCGGATTATCGCCATCTCCTGCCGGACAGCAGCAAGAAAAGTACCGGAGTTAGAGGGTTTCCACTTCCACACACTAAGACACACATACACAACAAACCTGTTATCAAACGGGGCGCAGC
>CAMUHA010000187.1 GCA_947088515.1 uncultured bacterium | reverse complement strand
ATACATAAGTCTGGATTGCACCTGAAAACAGGTCAAAATATACATGAAGTGCTGCAGGCCATATAATAGCCACCTTACTCAGCAATGCATATATCAATGCCATAATCGCTGTTCCCGACAAAATATTGGCGAACAGACGAAGCGACAGTGAAACCGGGACTGCCAAATCACTAATAATATTGATTGGCGCCCATATCGGCCAAGGTTCACATAATCCTTTAAGTACCCCTGATACTTTCTGGTACTTAAACTTATTAAAGTGAATCAGCGTAAATGTAATGATACCCAGCGCAAAAGTTACACCATAATCTGCTGTCGGCGGCCGTAATCCCAAAAGTCCGGAAATATTGCTGATAAAAATAAAGATAAATATTGTTCCAATATAATTCCGGAATCTCACTGCCTGATTTCCCATAACCCCGCCGATCATACCATCTAACTTCTCCACCATCAGCTCTGCCACATTCTGAAATCCTCCCGGCACTTCCGTGGCATGTTTAATGGCTCTGTTAGCTGCTATGCAAAAACCGATAATAATCAGCATGACAATAAGTACACAGACATGTGTTGTGGTTATCCACACTTCCTGACCAAACAGTTGGTAGGAAAAAACCCCGTGAATCATAAAGTCAACCTCAGCATCTCCTGATAACAGAATTCCCTGTCCCATATTCTCACCTCCTTACATCTCCTGCCCTCCTGCAGGTTCTTCTGACATGGACGGAAGTATTTCCTCCCCATATATGAATGTACTGATCTTTTTAGTTATAAAGTGCATGTAAGCCGACGCTTTTAATCCCATAATTCCCAAAAAAGCGGAAAGAGGGTCTGCCATCTTCCCTACTGCGATCAGTATCAGCGCTGTCGTTATAAAAGCATATCTAAGAATATTGTGGGCGCTCATCATCTTTACAGCCTGCTTTTCCCCAAGGTCAAGCGCCCGGTCCAGAGACCACCACATATGAATCGCACTGACCATTGCAATCAATATTCCAGACCACAATCCAAGACTGTATCCTGTTTTATCTTTCATTAGAAACACCAAAAGCTGGCACACTGCTCCAAACATAAAGATACCTGTTTCAAGCTCAAACAGGGTCCTGTTTATCTTTGTTATTTTTTCTTTCATCTGTGCCTCCCCTGCTTCTCCTGCTGCCATGAAGATAAGCCGACTGCTCACTGTCTTTAAACAAAATCCGCCTTGCAAAGCGGTATACATTCCGCCCGCCTGCGGCCGCTCCCACAAAAAACAGGACAATTACCAAAAAATCTGTTCCCAGCTTTTCATCCAGAAACATTCCCACAAAGGAACAGACAAAAAGAGGGACAAGCATGTTAATCCCGAATTGTCCTATCATCGTTAATGCCTGATAAACGTTTCGATTGTATTTCACATGACTCGCCCTTTCAAAATCCAAATCTAAAAGCAAACTAAAAAAAGTTACATATATTTTTTATTATACCACTTTTTCTATTTCTGTCTAGAAAATAAAAAATATTTTTTCATTAAACAGATTGGACAAATCCGTTGACTTTCTTTTCGATTAAGAGTAGTATTTTTCATAACCTGTACATAGCTAAACAGGCGCACAGGAAGGGGGAAGAACTTTATGACAAATCCAGTTTTATATCGCAGGCGCATTATTCCCGAAGAATGTATTCTTCTTAAAGATGACATCATTTTATCCTGTGATGATAAACATATTATCACATCATGGAATACCCTCCATCCCAAAAAGGACCTTCATCATGGCTGTTCCTGCTATTTTTTAAAGGAAGGGTTTAAAGTAAGTAAATTCTGCCGGAAGGACGGAAGTCTTCTCTACTGGTACTGCGATATTGTGGATTATCATTATCAGTCTGCCCAAAACAGTTTGATTGTAACCGACCTTTTGGCCGATGTTGTCATATATCCGGATGGCTATGTAAAAGTGGTGGACCTTGACGAACTTGTCACTGCACTGGACTCACATGCCATCTGCCTTGACACTCTGAAAACCTGTCTGGTACGTCTTGACAAACTGCTGCAAATTATTTATTCAGGCGGCTTTGACAAGCTAAAAGCCTATATTGACCCGCCGCCCGGATAATGTCCAAATATACTTAATAAAATATATGTCCGCCTATCTGCATTCCCGTAAGTCCCTCAATAGGCGTTCTGAAAAACAGACAGTTTCCTACTGTTGTATTCCCTGCCATGGCTGCATCCGCTGCCCGGTAACAGGCATCCGTTGCATGATTTTCCGCAAGGGCAAGCGCAAGACGGCCACTGGCAACCGGAGAAAACTGTCGGTTCTGGTATATCACCCCCACCACTGTATCCGGGAATACGGAGCTCATTACACGATTCATTACAACAGCTCCCACTGCAACCTGCCCCTCGTAGGGCTGATTGCCTGCTTCGCAGTAAATCAGATTGGCAAGTAAATATCTGTCTCCTTCTGCAAAGGTTATCTCCGAAATGTCTCTCCATTTTGACTGTGCAGCCAAACGGGAAAGTCTTTTTTCCTCCTCCAGCTGTTTTTGCAATTCCGCAATGTTATTCTTTTGTTCTTCCCATTGTCTTTCAAATTCCAGCATTTCAGCTTCTGTCTCTGAAATTTCCCTCTGGTAACTGGATATCTTACCAGAAGTCTGGCTTACCAGTCCTTCTACACGGCTCTGTTCTTTTTCCACAGAAATTTTCAGCTCATCCAAATCCTTTTTTTCCTGCTGAAGCCTTGCTTCAGTTTCCTCTATTTCGCGCCTTGTCGCCTTAAATGCCTCCAGCTGCTCTCTGTCATATTCTGTAAGCTGCTCTATATAGTCATTCCGGTTCAGAAAATCTGCAAAACTTGCAGAACCTAAAAAAATTTCCAGTATCATGTAATCCCGCTTCTCGTACATAAACTGGATACGCTTTTTCATGGCGGCATACTGGTCTTCCTCAGTCTGTCTGGCGCTTGCCAGCTGTTTTTCCGTATTTTCAATTTCTATAATTTTAGCTTCAATGTCTTCTTCCAGTTCCGCGAGATTTTGACTGACCTTTTCAAGCTCCGCATTCAGATTGCCCAACTGCCCCTTAAGCCCCTCTGTAGTTTCATTCAGCTCATCCAGCTCATCCTCTCTGTTGCTGATTTCCTGCTGTGTCTTTTCCTGCTCTTCTTTTTTATCATTAATCTGCTGTTCCAGGTCTGAAATCTTATCAGCATATGTGGTCATGGGAAAAGCGCACATCAAAAGAACAACTGCCATAGTCATAGCAATATGTTTTTTTTCAGCCTTTCTCAAATCACTCACCCACCTTTATCCATTCTATATTTCTTTTGCATGGGAAATGCCATAATTTTTTCTTTTTAACATTCCCTGCCCCCTTTTTCGCACAAACGCAGAATCTGCCTGCCCAAAACCGTGCGCATCCCCCAAAGGGCTATCCTAAACGACATGTTTATTTGTCGTTTAATCTGTCATCACTTTCCAGTTTTTCCACCCTGCGGATATGTTTGGTCTCTTCTGAAAATCTGGTATCCAAAAATGTGTCCACAATTTCAAGGGCCAGGTTTATGCCTGTAAATCCTCCTCCAAGCGCCAGCATATTGGCGTTGTTGTGCAGCCTTGTCATTTTGGCAAGATAAGGGTCTGTGCAAAGAGCACACCGTACCCCTGGCACCTTGTTTGCCGCTATGGAAATGCCAATTCCTGTGGTGCACACTACAATTCCCTTTTCACAGGAGCCATCCGCCACAGCCCTTGCCGCTGCCTTTCCAAAGTCCGGGTAGTCACAGGAGCTTTTGTCAAAGCACCCAAAATCCTTATAAGGGATGCCCCTTTGGGCCAGATGGTCCATAATTTGTTTCTTTAAATCAAATCCCCCATGGTCGCTCCCCAAAGCTATCATATTTTTATCCTCCTCATAACCAATATTGAAATTTGTATTTACAGCTGAATCACATGATGGCCTGCCGCTTTCAAAAGCCGGTTCATAACTGCAGTTCCTATTCCAGCCCGCCTGAAACCTTCCGCAAAAATAACCTCCACACCTTCATCGTCAAACTCCCTAAGTACACGGAATAAATGCCTGGCTATCTGCCGCTCATCCTGTCGTCTTCCCAGACTTTTCACACTATCGGCCTGATACTGCCATGCCGTCTCATCTGTGGCTATGACTCCGCTTTTACTCCCCTTTTCCTTATATAAAGAAAGCTGACTGTTGACAAATGATGTGACCAGCTCTTCTTCTCCCTCCACAATTGTAAGGCTGCCTCTGGGCGCATAATGTCTGTATTTCATTCCCGGCGCCCTGGGCGCCTTGTCGCTGTTTTCCACAACGGCAATATCCACATCCACGCTTCCTATTGTTTCTTCCAGCATTTCTTCTGTAATATAGCCTGGCCTTAAAATCACCGGTTTATCTCCAGTCAGGTCTATAATTGTAGATTCCAGCCCTATATCTGTCTCTCCCCCATCAATAATCATGTCAACCCTTCCATCCAAATCCTCAATCACATATTTGGCAGAAGTGGGGCTTGGTCTACCGGAACGGTTCGCGCTTGGCGCCGCTACATACCCTCCCGCCGCCTCTATCACACTCCTGGCCGTTTTGTTGGATGGCATACGCACTGCTACTGTGTCAAGTCCGCCAGTTGTTGCTAATGGCACACAATCAGCCTTATTAAAAATCATGGTAAGGGGCCCTGGCCAGTATCTGTGAGCTAACTCTGCAGCCGCCTTAGGTATTTCCTTTACGATCCGGGGAAGCGCCTCAAACTCCGCAATGTGCACAATCAACGGATTATCAGAAGGCCTTCCTTTTGCCGCATAAATCTTTTGGGATGAATAAGGATTTAGCGCGTCCCCTCCAAGGCCATATACTGTTTCTGTTGGAAAGGCCACCAGCCCGCCAGCTTTAATAATTTCCCCTGCCTGTGCCAGTGCCTGCCTGTCCATATTTTTTTCCTCTATTTGTATGATTCTTGTCCTCATGCCTAATACTCTACCACATCTCCCATTTTTTGACTACCTTTATTCTCATTTCTGCACAGAAACACTGCCATAAATACTATCCTGGAGATATTTCCTGTTCTTTTCAAAATCTACCTCCAAAACAGACATTTCTCTGATACTTACATTTTGATAAGTGCCTTCCAATGGGATGCTTCCCTGTACCATATCATAAACAAGAAATTTTCCAGCCTGAAGGCTTAACGCAAAGCACTCTTCTTTTTTCAGATTGGTAGTCAGACTTGGCAAAAGCTCCGAAAGCAGCCTCCCATTTCCTTTCAGCATTGATGCAGGAAGCTTTTTTACTATAGCTTCCAAAACCTTTCTCTGCCTCTGGGTTCTTCCAAAATCCGTCCCAATATAACGGTTCCTGCTGTAAGCAAGCGCCTGCGGGCCGTTCAAATGCACCAGTCCGCCAGTGGAAGTGTCCATATAATCCGTTCCCTCCGGTCTTCCTGTTAGCATGTTATATTCAACCAGATATCCATTTACATATTCAATTTCTTCCACCGTCAGCTCCAGGTCAACTCCTCCGGCCGCATCTACCAGTGTGGCAAACGCCTCAAAATTAACCAGCACATAGCGGTTCACATCTATGTCAAAATTCTGTTCAATGGTTTCCATTAAAAGCGCCGGACCGCCATACGCATAGGCCGCATTTAAACGGTTGCCCCCATGCCCTGGTATCTCCACATAAATATCACGTAAAATAGATATCATACTGATTTTTCTTGTATTGTCACTGATTGATAAAAGAATCATGGCATCTGACCTGCCATCCTCTCCATTTTCCCTGGAATCATTGCCAATCAGCAGGATGTTTACTGCCCCGTCTTCCTTCCATGGCTGGTCCGTCTGTCCTGGGACTTCCTGATAGTTTATCTTCTGGTAGAGTCTTCCCACAATGAAATACCACCCGGTTATAAGCACTCCGGCCAAAATCAGCAAAAACAATATAAAACGCAGCAATCTGTATTTCTTTCTTTTTCGCTCTTTGTTTTTCATTTAATTACCTCCGCATCTTACAGACACAATCTGCCGCAGGACTTGTAAGCCTAAATCACAAGTCCTGCCCCTAACGCCGCATCAGATTGTGGACAGCTCATTTGTGTATTCAATATATCATCTTATGCGTTATTATTCAAATACTTCATAATTCCCATATAAATATTCCATGCCATTTTTTCCTGATAGGCGGAAGATGTTAAATTTTCCGCCTCCTCCCTGTTGGATAAAAAGCCGCATTCTGGTTCTGTTTTATACAGGCGGAAAATGGCAAAAAACAATTAAACAGGTTTAAAAGCAATAAAAAGGTTTAATTCGGTTAAAAGTGTGTTATAATGGAATCCAAGACAGAGTTTTATTATAAAACAGATAAGGAGGTTTACATATGGGAATCAGAGCAGAGGATGTCTTCCGTCCTGGGGCATTTCCTGAATACACCTATATCTCACGAAAATCTGCCATTTCCGACCTGCCCTATGAATTCC
>CAMUHA010000186.1 GCA_947088515.1 uncultured bacterium | reverse complement strand
CGCCTGCTGCCTTTAAAAGCCTCTTGGTCCGCACTCTCGTATGAATATCACAATTCAGCACTCTTTTCGTATAAGGAAGAATGCTGCGGCAGTCATTGGCAAAAATAATTTCCACCTCCGCGCCCGCCTCTTTAATCAGCTCTCCATAATAAGCCACATAATCCACCCCTGTAAAAGGATGTTTATTCTCTCCAAAAAGTTCACGATACCTTTCCAGCGTCAACACATCGCTGTAAGGATTAATTCCTGCCTCGTCCAGCTGGTCTAAGGAAACCAGTTCATTTCCCACTTCATCGCTGGGATAGCTTAACATCAAAACAACCTTTTTGGCTCCCATTGCAATTCCCCGCAGGCAGATTGCAAAACGGTTTCTGGACAATATAGGAAAAATTACCCCAATTGTCTCCCCGCCTAACTTGGCCCTCACATCCTCCGCAATAGCTTCCACTGACGCATAATTGCCCTGGGCTCTTGCAACAACAGACTCTGTCACCGCAATAACATCCCTGTCACGGATTTCAAACCCTTCGCTTTGCGCTGCCTCCAATACACTGTCTGTCACAATTTTTACCAAATTATCGCCTTCCCTGATAATCGGGCAGCGGATTCCTCTTGATACAGTTCCTACTCTTCTTTCCATTTCCTTTTCTCCCTTGTTCACATTTTGGCTAACCGTCAGTCTTGCGGCACTGGCATTTCCTTTTTATTATAATATAAAAACCTGAAAAACAAAAGGGAATTTCTTATTTGCCGCAAAATCACTGCCAAAAGGATTGAAACTTAAACCAAAATATGGTATTACAATTATAAAATAACGAGGTATCTATATGATAAACGAATCAAATACAAAATGGAAAGCGCTGAAAGCCGCTTTTCCCTACACAATCCCTATATTTGCCGGATTCTGGTTTCTGGGAATTACTTATGGCATATATATGAACGTATCAGGCTTTTCCTTTGTTTACCCTATGATTATGAGTCTCATTATTTTCGGAGGCTCTCTGGAATTTGTGGCAGTATCCATGCTTCTTGGCAGATTTGCGCCCCTGCAGACACTGGTTATGGCGCTGATGATACAGGCAAGACATTTATTTTATGGCATTTCCATGCTGGATAAGTTTAAAAATATGGGCTGGAAAAAATTCTATCTGATTTTTGGAATGTGCGATGAGACCTTTTCTATTAACTACACTGCAGACATTCCGCCTGGTGTGGACCAGGGCTGGTTTATGTTTTTTGTAACGCTGCTAAATCAGTTTTATTGGGTTTCCGGCGCCACGATAGGCGGAATTTTAGGCTCCCTTATCACCTTTAATACCGAAGGACTGGATTTTGTTATGACAGCCATGTTCGTAGTGATTTTTCTGGAACAATGGCTGAAAGAACAGAAACATTTTACCGCATATATTGGCCTTGCAGCATCCCTCCTCTGCCTGTATTTGTTTGGCGCAGACTCCTTCCTGCTGCCTTCCATGGCCTGTATCATTGCCGGGCTGACATTTTTCCGCAAACCAATTGAAAAGGCAGGTGGTCTGGTATGAACATGACACTCCCGCAGCAGATAATTACCATTGCCATCTGTGTCCTTGGCACCATGGCCACCCGTTTTCTGCCTTTTCTTATTTTTTCCTCCAAAAAACCGACTCCAAAATACATTCGCTATCTTGGAAAAGCGCTGCCGTCCGCTATTTTTGGCATGTTGATAATTTACTGTCTGAAAAATGTACATATACTTGCAGGAAGCCACGGCATACCTGAACTGATTTCTATCTGCACCGTTGTAACGCTCCACCTTTGGAAACGCCAGATGCTCCTTTCCATCGCCGGAGGAACCATCTGCTATATGCTTCTGGTTCAGCTAATCTTTTAAGATAAGCATACGGGAACATGCTTTAAAGTATAAACATCAAAAATAAAATTCCATAAGCTTTTTTCAAATCCCTGTTCACCAAAAGATACACACCGCCCATTCCAAAGCCAAGCACAATTCCCATAAGTCCGGTCAGCAGGTCTTTGGAAAAAATATGGGCAAGCCCCCAGGTCATCCCGCAGATAATTCCTCCATAAGGAATGCTATCCTTCTTAAACCACACTTCACAGGCCTTTTGTCCAAACACAATAATCAGCAAAAACAATATGGTTTCAAAAGCATAATAAATATATTGGAAGGTAAAAAGCAGGGGGCCTCTTCTGACAAATTCCAGATAAATCTTAAATCCTCCCCAGCTGATATAATCTGCCGCAAACGATAACGCCACAAGCAACAGGCAAATGCCCCATTGCCAACTGGATATGGGACTTCCCTTTTCCAACACCGGAAACTGGTATTTTCCCTGAGCCTTTTTGAGCAGGACAACCGCAAAAATCCCCCAGGTAGCACATGTCACAATCCAGTGTATAATCGTCTGTATCGCCGTCCATTCCCCCATAGGCGCTCCATAAATCACAGGTTCCAATACATAGGCGTAAATGATTTCCATTCCCAGTCCTGCAAAGGCATCCATCCCCAATCCCAGATAATCTCCTCCTGTAACATTGCCGTTTTCCCGTTTGTTTTTGCTCCTGTTTTTGATTGTCCCCTGAATACTTCCATCAATGGACTTCAGCAAACCTTCCTGTTTAAACTGCCTGTTTATTTGATTTTTCATTTTGATACCTCCGTATATCCTCTAAAGTTTTATTTGCGCGTTTTACTTCATATAACAAAGAAATGTAATAGATAAACGCCCCTATCGCATAAGGAATGGAAAAGGATAAAAACATATCCCTGTAACCATTCTTATGAAGCGGCTGAAAAAAGGAAGACAGCCAGATAGTCACCATCACCAGGCTCACCAACAATATATACTGGCCCAAAATGACCACAAACAACGGAAGATTTTGAAACCGGTAATGCTGGGAAAGCACAAAAGTTGCTATAAGGGAAATTCCAAACATCAGCAGCAGATTTTCCTGATAATTCCCAAAAAGTCCCAAAAATATAGCTTCCAGCAATATTTTCCCAAGGGACAGCAGGGTGTAAATCACACAAACAGTAGGGAAAAAATTTTGTTTATTTATAATTTTCATAGCACACCTCCTTTATCTTTTGCAAAGCCTCTAAAAACGCCTTTTTATAACTCCTGTTCAAAATTAATACTTCTCCGTTATCCATCACCAGACGGAGCCGCATATTGATATCGGCTTTTACTCTGCTGACCTTGTAAATGTTTACTGCCACAGACTTTCCAATCTGCACAAACCCCTCTGCCCCAAAGCAGTCAAGGAATCGGCGCAAACTATAGTCAAGCTGATAAACCTCTTTTTCCTTATAGGCAAACAGTTTCCGGTCAACCACCTCCAGATAAAAAATACTGGAAGGATGGAGCTTTTGCATACCATCTTCTTTTTTTCCAATAACGCTGTGAAAGGATAGAAAAAAATCCCTGATTACATCTATGGTTTCAGACTCCTTGCGGTAATGTACGTCCACATGGTCCTCCTTTATGGATGGTTCTTTTAAGTAATTAACCTTCATCCTGTACCTCCCCGGAACCGCGTTCACCTCATTTGACTTATCTGCAGATATTTCTTTTGGCCGTCCCTATGAAAATGATTATACTTCACCTGCCAGAATCCGCAAGCCTGATACGCTTAACCTGCGTATGGGAATGCGTATATTGCAATCGCTGCAATTACAAGGAAAAATTATATTTATGTCCTTGGTAAAAATCCAATATCGGTCTGCTGTAAATTTCCATGTGAAATATATTGCGGACTGCGTACAATAACAGTTATAATATGATTAATGGCTTAATTAAAGAAACTTGGCGCATGCAGCATTATAAACAGCATAAATTATTGCCGCCATTAATGAAACAATGAACCATCCCGGAAGCCTGCTGGGAACAGGCCATTAACGAAATGACAGGAGACTGATAACAGAGATAACACTATTGATACAGTATCACAAACTTTGCCCATGATATACAGGGAGATAAAAATGAATATTTATATAAGAAAAATGACAGCGGCGGATACAGACGCAGTCCGCCTGCTTTATATTCATGGCTGGCAGAACGCCTTTCAGGGCATTGTTCCCCAGGATTACCTTGACCATATGAATCTTGACCACTGGGCGCCGCCTTTAGAAGGCGCCTATGTGCTAACAGACGGAAAACAGCTTCTTGGAACATCCTCTCTTTCTGCCGCAAGGGATGAGGCTTTCGCCGGATGGGGAGAAATTATATCCCTCTATGTCAGGCCGGAGCTTATTGGTCAGGGATTTGGACACACCTTGTTTCAATTTGCTGTAAACAGGCTTCAAAGTCTTGGTTATTCCCAAATATATCTTACTGTATTTGAAGATAATATGCGGGCAAGAAGCTTTTATGAAAAACACGGATTTTCATGGAATGGTGAACGATTGCCCTTAAATGTGGGTGGGAAAGATTTAATAGAATTACGATATGTTTTGGGTTCATAATATGAAAAGTCATCTATAGGGACTTGCGCTATTTCTTCACAAGTCCCTGAACATGATTTCATAGTTCGCTGCAGCTTTGGGCTTTTAAGTACAGAATGCCTGTATGCTATATATTATTATTTTATACTGTCAAGCTGATCCTGCATTTTAGAAAACAACTCCGCATATCTTATAGTATTAAATTCTATTTTATAATGTGTCACATGAAGTATAAGAGGAATATCCTTCTCACCATACTTAAATATTTCACCATTATGAGATAGTATTTCATTTACTATTTTTTCTGCATATTCCATATCCCCGGAATTGGTAAGTGCAACAAATTCATCTCCTCCAATTCTAAATACTATATCTTCGTCACCCGATGCCGTTTCAAGCCGGTTCAACGCTGTTAAAATCGCAATATCGCCAGCTTCACGGGAAATTTCGTTAATAGGAGTTAAACTTTTTATATCTACACCAACCAGATAGCAGTTACGTCTTTCTTTTATATAGTCATACAATTCACTAATATCAACTTTCTTTTTACTTTTCATTTTTTCGTCCTCCATCAGTTCCGGCTCAAGATTAAGCGCCGGAAACAATTCAAAATTCACAGGATTTTTCCGAAACCTGGATGGTGTAACATGCCATACTTTCTTAAATGCTCTCGTAAATGCTTCATTGCTTCCATATCCATATTTAAATGCAAGCTCCAATAATGAAACATCAGAAAATGAAACAATGTCTTTTGCTGCTCTGCTCATCCGCCTTCGGATAACATAATCCCTGATACTCATATTCGTTACATATTTGAAAAGCTTTTCAATAGAAGATTTCGAACAATACAACACTTTCGCTATATCAACTGTCTTTATGTCTTCTGTAAGGTTATTTTCTATAAGTTCTAAAGCTCTTGTGATAAGCAGCAGCTTTTCCATTGCCCGTTCTCCTTCTGTGCGATACCGTAATCTTACTATATCATTTAGCCGCTAACATTTCTTGATATTTTGAGCATTAATAACCTTAAACCATTTGAATATATGTATTGACTCCTTCGAAGCATAACGTTTTAAATTGACAGGCAATAGCGAAACATTAAGCTGCAGAAATACTCTGACAATATATTCAGCTCTTATACGGCAGCAGTGTATTAGAAAGGTTACAGGAAATTTTACGCTCCTTATTTGAGAGTGCAAATGACGCAATTTTTTCACAGCGCTTTCCTGGTGGGAAAGTTTTTTGAAAAAACCTCCATTGTATTTTTTCTGGCAGTCTTTATACTGTAACTATACCGGTATAAATCATCAGGCAACTGCAAAAATAAACTCATCGTAACGCCTTTGTCCAATCTACATCGGATTGTCCTTTTTTACGCTTTAACGGCAAATGGATTATTTTGCAGTTTCATAACATAAACCATATCATAAAAGGAGGAATATCATATGTATATAGGAGAACAGATACGAGCTTTACGCATCCAGAAAAAAATTACACAGGAAATACTGGCAAAAGAGATGGGCGTTACCGTAGGGGCTGTAAGTAAATGGGAAAGCGGCGCCACACTGCCGGATGTGCAGATGCTTTGCAGCCTTGCGGATTATTTTGATGTTACTACAGATAAACTGCTGGGGCGTGCTTATAAAGGCAGCTTTGCGGTCTGTGATGATGCCGGTTTCATCCGGGAAGCGATCAAAGGTATTTTGGAAAAAGAGGGCTATACCTGTGCCGGCCTGGCAAAGAACGGCACACAGCTTCGTGAAATCTTAGACAAAAACACCCCAAATATTCTGTTTCTGGATATACATCTTGGCGAAGAAAACGGGCTTGAACTGTTAAAAGAATTAAAAGAAAAATGCAGTGACACCAGGGTCGTTATTGTCACGGCGGACAATGCCCAAAAGACAATACAAACCGCAACTTCATACAAGGCGGATGCCTTTGTCACAAAACCGTTTTTGCCGCAGCATATCATAACGGCGCTGACTTCGTAAAATAAGCAGCCTGTCAAAGGGGCTGTCGGTTAATACCGATTTTTAGGCTCCAAACCTTAAAATACGAATC
>CAMUHA010000185.1 GCA_947088515.1 uncultured bacterium | reverse complement strand
TATGCTTGTGCCATTGTTGCGATTATGTGGTTTATCTGGAATAAAACCACTTTTGGAAAGAACATGTTTGCAGTGGGGTCCAACCCGGAAGCGGCCAATGTATCCGGTGTTAATGTAATGAAAACCACCATTTTAGTACATACTCTTGCAGGCGCCATGTATGGTATTACCGGATTTATTGAGTCCGCGCGTATTGGTTCCAACACAGCAACAACAGGAGCAAACTATGAAAGTGATGCAATTGCGGCCTGCGTTATCGGCGGTGTATCCTTTGTAGGAGGTACCGGAAAGATAAGCGGCGTGGTAACAGGCGTTTTCCTTCTGCGTATAATTTTCGTTGCGCTGCAGTTCCTGTCCATAAACCAGAACTGGCAGTATATTATAAAAGGTGTGATTATTCTTGTTGCCTGCGCTATAGATATGAGAAAATATCTGGTTCGTAAATAGGCAAATGATATTCAGGGGATAGGTTGGATTTTAACTTATCCTCTTTTTATTCGTATGGGGCTGGGGTGTATAGAACTTTCCGGGACCAGATAGAAAAAGTAATAATAAAATAAACAACAGGGAATGGTAGTTGGAAAATAGTAATTTGGGAAACAGTAAATATGGAAGAGAAGAAAGAAATAAATAAAGAGACAAATAACATTTCAGGGAAAAGATGGTTTGGAAGAGGCGTTTATGGCAGTAAGGATGTTCCTATCCGGGTTTTGGATGGCCTGATTATTGGAGCTGTTGTAACGGTAATTGTACTTACTGTTCTTTTTACTTTGAATGGCGGATTTTATGTTACCTTTGACACAGGTGGGGGCAGTCAGGTAATGGAGCAGAAACGAAGATATGGGGAAAAGGCGACAGAACCGGAATGCCCGTTTAAAGCAGGCTATGACTTTAGGGGATGGATGACTTCAAAGGATATATTTCTGGCAGAAGAATGGGATTTTGAAGAAGATGAGGTGGTGGAGGATGTCACCTTGTATGCCCTATGGGAACCAGCGCAAATCAGAGTAAAGCTTGACTTAAATGGGGGAAAGATTGAACAGGGGGAAGAGGCAGGGGAAGTTTATGTTATCTTTGGCGAAGCTTATGGCAGTCGGCTGCCTGTCCCGGAAAAAGAAGGATATGAATTTCTGGGGTGGGAATACGGTGGAATAATGATTGATGAAAATACCATAGTTACAACAAGTGGAGAGCATATGCTGACAGCAAGGTGGGGACAATAGTATTTTACGCTTCTGTGGCAGACCGCAACAGAATACATTCTGGTTTATCTAAAAAATACGATTGCTTCTGTACAGGTTACGGGGTATAATAGACAGGAGACGCCTGTCGGGAAATAAGGAGAAAAGTGATGAGAGAAAAGGGGAGAGCGGCCATTTATCTGATGGCGGCAGTCTATTTATTTAGTCTTGCCTATAAAATGTTTGGGGCGAGAATGGAGCATGGCGGGGAGGATTATGCGTTAATGATGATTTTTACCGTTATTTTTGCTGTATTTGGTATTGCGCTTACTGTTTTCTCTGTAGTACTATTTAAAAAGTATTCATCCCATGGCAGCGTAAATCAAAAAGAAAATGCCTTGGAAGAAAAAGGGTGTGAAAAATAAATTTTACAGGCAGCTTTATAAGAATGGAGGATTACCATGAGCAAAGAACTTGCAAAGACCTATGACCCTAAAGGGATTGAGGATAGACTTTATCAGAAATGGTTGGATAAAAAATATTTCCATGCCGAAGTGGATCATGCGAAAACGCCGTTTACTATTGTAATTCCTCCCCCCAATATTACAGGACAGCTTCATATGGGGCATGCGCTGGACAACACAATGCAGGATATTCTAATCCGCTTTAAAAGAATGCAGGGATACAATACGCTCTGGCAGCCTGGTACAGACCATGCAAGCATTGCCACAGAAGTTAAGATTATAGAAAAGCTGAAGGAAGAAGGAATAGAGAAGGAAGACCTTGGACGGGATGGGTTCTTAAAACGGGCATGGGAATGGAAAAAAGAATACGGCGGACGGATTATCAGTCAGCTGAAAAAACTTGGTTCTTCCTGTGACTGGGACAGAGAGCGCTTTACCATGGATGAAGGCTGCAACAAGGCAGTTACAGAAGTATTTTGCCGGATGTATGAAAAGGGCTGGATATACAAAGGAAACCGCATTATCAACTGGTGTCCGGTATGTAACACTTCTATTTCTGATGCAGAGGTGGAATATGCGGAGCAGGCCGGGCATTTCTGGCATATTAAATATCCGCTGATTGAAGAGGATGGAAGCGTAAGCGTCACCCGTTTTGTGGAATTTGCCACCACAAGACCGGAAACCATGCTGGGGGATACTGCAGTGGCTGTTAACCCGGAGGATAAACGGTATAAAGATATTATAGGAAAGAGGTTGATGCTTCCAATTGTAAACCGGGAAATTCCTGTGGTTGCAGATGCCTATGTGGATATGGAATTTGGTACCGGTGTGGTGAAAATAACGCCTGCCCATGACCCCAATGATTTTGAAGTGGGTAAAAGGCACAATCTGCCGGAAATCGACATATTAAATGATGATGCCACCATCAATGAAAACGGCGGTAAATACTGCGGTATGGACCGCTATGCGGCAAGAGAAGCTATTGTGGAAGAACTAAAGGAAATGGGGCTTTTGGTCCGCATTGAAGACTACTCCCATAATGTGGGAACCCATGACAGGTGTAAGACTACCATTGAGCCAATGATAAAGCAGCAATGGTTTGTTAAAATGAACGAACTGATTAAGCCTGCAGTGGAAGCGGTGAAAAATGGGGATATCCGGCTGATTCCCCCCCGCATGGAAAAAATATATTTTAACTGGACGGACAATATCAGGGACTGGTGTATTTCAAGACAGCTTTGGTGGGGACACAGGATACCGGCTTACACCTGCAATAAGTGCGGAAAAATCCAGGTAAGAGCCAATGCGCCCTCCAGCTGCCCGGAGTGCGGGCATACGCAATTTACCCAGGATGCGGATACGCTGGATACATGGTTTTCTTCTGCCTTGTGGCCTTTTTCAACCTTAGGATGGCCAAATCAGACAGAGGACCTTAAATACTTTTATCCCACAGATGTGCTGGTGACAGGATATGATATAATTTTCTTCTGGGTAATAAGAATGATTTTTTCAGGCTTTGAACACATGGGACAAAAGCCTTTCAAAACAGTGCTGTTTCATGGCCTTGTGAGGGATTCCCAGGGCAGAAAAATGAGCAAATCCCTTGGAAATGGCATTGACCCTCTTGAAATCATTGACCATTATGGAGCGGATGCCCTGCGGCTTACCCTGATTACAGGCAATGCCCCCGGAAATGACATGCGTTTTTATTATGAGAGGGTGGAGGCAAGTAGAAATTTTGCCAATAAAGTATGGAATGCTTCCCGGTTTATCATGATGAATATGGCAGGAGATGAAAAGCTGGCAGAAAGCATAGCAAATGTGGATTTTGGGGAGCTTTCCTTAGAGCCAGTGGATAAATGGATTCTATCAAAGCGAAACAGGCTGGTGAGGGAAGTAACTGATAATATGGAAAGCTTTGAGCTTGGCGTTGCAGTTTCCAAGATATACGATTTTATATGGGATGAATTCTGTGACTGGTATATTGAAATGGTGAAACCCAGGCTTTATAATTCAGATGATGGGGACAGTCAAAAGGCAGCTTTGTGGACTTTAAAGAGCGTGCTGATTGACGGGCTAAAGCTTCTTCATCCTTATATGCCATTTGTTACAGAGGAGATATTCTGCACTTTGCAGTCGGCAGAAGAATCAATTATGGTTTCCTCCTGGCCAGTTTACAATGATAAATGGAATTTTGAAAAAGAAGAAAAGGAAATTGAAATTATAAAAGAAGCGGTGAGAGGTATCCGCAATATTCGTTCAGAAATGAATGTTCCTCCCAGCAGAAAAGCAAAGGTATTTGTGGTAAGTGAACAGGAAGAGATTTTATCAGCATTCACAGAGGGCAGGCTGTTTTTCCAGTCCCTTGCATACGCATCAGAGACTGAAATCCAAAAAGACAAAGCAGGAATTGACAAAGATGCAGTCTCTGTGGTGATTGCCGGAGCCACTCTTTATATTCCATTTGCGGAACTAGTTGACACAAAGCAGGAGATTATACGTCTTGAGAAAGAGGAAAAACGCCTTTTGGGAGAACTTGAGAGGGTAAACGGTCTGCTCAGCAATGAACGGTTTTTATCAAAAGCGCCAGAAGCAAAAATCGTGGAAGAAAAAGAAAAGCTGGAAAAATACACTCAAATGATGAAACAGGTCAAGATACGTTTGCAACAACTACGTGGTTAGTGTTACAATAGGTTCAGGGGAGTGATCTTCTGAACCTGTTTTGCAGTATTTGTTTATGTAGGAAAGGAGGGGGATAAAATGAACGAGAATGAAAATGAAGGTTTTTTATCTGAAGAAGAGCTGGTCGAGCTTCGCAAGGAAATTGAGGCGCTTACAGGATCAAGTGACGGGGATATATTTGATAATATGACGGCGGCAGAGCCGCTGCCGGAAAGCCAGATCTTAAGTGATATGGCAGAAGAGGTTGATATAAGCCCTCTTACAATTGATGAAAATGGTTCTTATGTAAAGATTTCAAATGATGGCATGAGTGCGTGGCTTTATCTGACATCGCCTTCCAGGGGAAAAGACAATTATACCATGGAGGAACTGAAGGATTTTTTGGTTAAAAATGGAGTGACAAACGGTTATCACCGGTCTAATCTGGCAGCCATGATTAAGAAAAAGGTATACGAGAGGGAAATTGTGGTGGCCCAGGGACAGCCTGCCATTGACGGACAGGACGGTTATTTTGAGTATAAATTTGATACAGAACAGCGTAAGGCGCCCAAAGTTATGGAAAACGGCAGGGTGGACTACACCAATATGAGTTCCCTGCAGAATGTGCGCAAGGGCGATGTTGTTGCCATTTATCATCATGCCCAGGAGGGCCAGGAGGGATATGATGTACGGGGAAAGGTTCTGCCCACAAACCGGGTGAAAGATATTCCGCCTATACGCAGCAGCCAGGCAATTTCCAATGATGCAGACCCGGATATTTATGTTGCCATGAAAGATGGTAAAATTGAGCTTAAAAATGGAAAAATAGATATCCAGGCCCTCCATGAAATTAATGGGGATGTGACTCTTATAACCGGAAGAGTGGAGTTCTTTGGAGACATTGTAATTAACGGAAATGTAGAGTCAGGCGTGGTGGTCCGTGCCGGCAGGAATATTGAAATAAAAGGTACTGTGGAGGCCGTTAATCTCTTTGCAGGAGGCGATATTATTTTAAGCCGCGGCATTCAGGGGGCGCAGAAGGCGAAAGTATCAGCAAGGGGTACAGTTTTTGCGGATTTTATTGAACATACTGTTGTGGTGGCTGGCGGAAACGTACAGGCAAATACTATATTAAATTCCAGAATTTCCACTGACGCTGAAGTGGTGCTTACCGGGAAAAAGGGAGCGATTATTGGCGGATATACCCATGCACTGATGGGAATAACAGCTACGGAGGTGGGAAATCCTGCCGAAGTCCGCACAGTTGTCCATGTAGGCTGTGAGAAGGAAATATATACCAAACATCAAAGCGCCAAGGTAACAGAAGTTGCGCTTTCAGATGAGATAAAAGAAATGGCGGAAGAGCTTGGCGTAATTTATTCCAAGAAAAAGACAGGAAAAATTTCTGAATTAATGGAAGACAGGTGTAAGACTCTTGAGACAAAGATTGCATCCATGAAAAGGGAATTAGGGGAAAGTTCAAGAGAACGCAAGGCAATGGAGGCATTAATTACAAAAGGCCAGTCTTCTGAAATCTGTATAAGCGGGAACATTTACCGGGGAACGGTAATCGGTATGGCCCAGGTACAGATGCCCATTGAACACAGCACCTGTTTTATGAAATATTTCCAGCAAAATGGAATGATAGAAAGCAGTGTTTTAGCATTTTCGGCATCTTAACATGGCAGGAAATGAATAGTCAAAGTATAAGTTTGGAAGTTTTCTTCCAAACTTTCTATTGGCGGTCTTGCAGGCGTTGTCTGCGATATACGGGGGTATAATTTATGAAAGCTTATAAAGAGGCGGAAGAATATATTCTTTCAATTCCAAAGTTTGCGGGAAAGCATTCTCCTGCAGATACAGAAAGACTGTTGGAGAAAATTACCGGCAGTGGAATAAAAAGTAAGATAATTCATATAGCAGGCACAAACGGAAAAGGTTCCGTTTGTGCTTATTTACGCTCTGTTTTGCGCAAGGGCGGGTGCCATGTTGGGATGTTTATATCACCTCACCTTGAAAGCATGCGGGAGAGAATCTCTTTTGATGATGAAATGATTTCAGAGGAAGCCTTTGTGCTCTGTTTTATGCAGGTTAAGAAACTGGCGGAAGAGGAAGCCAAAAGAGGGTATGGGCATCCTTCTTTTTTTGAGTTTCTTTTTCTGATGGCAATGGCATATTTTAATGAAAAACAGCCTGAATATCTTA
>CAMUHA010000184.1 GCA_947088515.1 uncultured bacterium | reverse complement strand
ATGGAATACCTATTATTGAAGTGGTGATTAATAATCATGTGCTTGGAATGGTCAGGCAGTGGCAGACGCTGTTCTACGAAAAAAGATATTCCCAGACTATATTAGATGATGGGGTGGATTTTTGTATGGTGGCGAAGGGGCTTGGCTGTGAAGCCATAAGAGTCACCCGGAAAGAAGAAGTGGCGGATGCGCTCACACGTGCAATTAAAATGAAAAGACCGGTACTTATTGAGTGTGTGATTCAAGAAGATGATAAAGTGTTCCCCATGGTACCGGCAGGCGCTCCCATCAGTGAAGTATTTGATGCAACGGATTTGGAAAAGAAAAATGAATAGAAATATTTTAAAAGGACTTAGTATTGGATTTTTTCTTATACTATTGTCTTTGATTGCCATGTACCTGGGACTTGCATATTACTACTTAGACGGTTTCAGCTATGGGACATGGATTAATGGTATCTACTGTACAGGCAAAAATGTAAATGAAGTGAATAATGAGCTTTTGGAACAATGTGATTATCACGGACTTACCATCATAGATAGTGATGGTAAGTTTTATACTATTTCGCCCAAAGAGGTAAACCTTATCATTGATTTTGATGAGGCATTGTGGATGTACTTAAAACAGCAGAACCCTTATCTTTGGATAGATAATCTGTTTGATAAGGCAAAGAACAGGACACTTGAGCCGATGATACAATACGACAGGGATGCGTATACAAAGATTGTTGATGCCTTTCCTTTTCTTCAGGGAGAAAAAGAGGAAAAGGACCGACAGCTTAAGCTTGTCAAGGGGGAGGAAGGTTATTATCTTCTGGATGAAAGAACCCACGTTCTTAATGTGGAAAAAACAAGAAAACTCATTCAGGATTCTTTTGAGACTCTTAAACCTGAACTTAATCTGGAAGCAGAAGGCTGCTATGAGGACCTGCCTCTTACCGATGAAATGAAACAGGATATTTCTCTTTGGAAAAAAATAGAAGAATATCAGGACTGTGGAATTGTATACCAGTTTGGAGACGAACGATTTCCGATTGATGCTTCTGTTGTATGTGATTTTCTTATGTTGGATGAAAACGGCGATTTTGTTTTTGATGAACAGGGCAATCTGTGTACAGACGAAGAAAAAGTGTTTGGGTTTGTGGACCGGCTGGCGCAGGAGTATGACACAGTGGGAGCGGTCAGGCAGTTTCACGCCACGCGGGGAGAAGTGGTGACTGTGGAAGGCGGCATTTATGGCAATAAAATTGACCGGGATGCGGAAAAGGAATATCTTCTGCAGGCTTTTCTTGATAAAAGAAGAGAAGAACATGAACCTGTTTACACTCAGAAGGCTATAAGACAGGGAAAAGATGATATTGGAGATACCTATATTGAAGTGGATATGACCAACCAGATGATGTATTATTATCAAAAAGGAGAGCTGAAAGTAGAAACGCCAGTGGTAACAGGAAATACTAGGTTAAGGCGGGGAACCCCCCAGGGGACCAACTATGTATACAGCAAAGAAACCAACCGGATTTTGCGGGGGGAAGATTATGCCTCTCCGGTAAAATACTGGATGCCGGTAAAAGGCGGTGTGGGGATTCACGACGCTTCCTGGCGCAGCAAGTACGGCGGGGAAATTTATAAAACCAATGGTTCCCATGGCTGTATTAATACGCCCTTAGAGGAAGTGACAAAGCTTTTTGATATGGTGGAAGTGGGGACTCCTTGTGTGATGTTTTATTAAATTAGTTGACTAAAGCGTTAAATACGTTTAAAATGTGTTGAAGATATTGAAGAATATACTTTAAATGGGGAATAACACAGACAGGAGGAAGAAAAAGTGTCCAGAGTATATAATTTTTCCGCAGGCCCGGCAGTCTTGCCTGAGGATGTATTAAAAGAAGCAGCACAGGAAATGTTAGATTATAAGGGCTCAGGAATGTCCGTAATGGAGATGAGTCACCGTTCCAAGGTATATGACGGAATTATTAAGGAGGCAGAATCTGACCTCCGTGAATTGATGAATATACCTGATAATTATAAAGTATTGTTTTTACAGGGGGGCGCAAGCCTGCAGTTTGCCATGATTCCTATGAATTTGATGAAAAACCGTAAGGCTGCCTACATAGTGACCGGACAATGGGCTAAGAAAGCTTATCAGGAGGCTAAGATTTATGGTGAAGCAGTGGAAGTTGCTTCTTCGGCAGATAAGACGTTTTCTTATATCCCGGATTGCTCCGACCTTCCCATTCCTGAAGATGCAGATTATGTTTATATTTGTGAGAACAATACCATTTACGGCACGAAATTTAAGGAACTGCCCAACACCAAAGGACATACGCTGGTGGCAGATGTTTCTTCCTGCTTTTTGTCAGAGCCGGTGGATGTGACAAAATACGGCATTATTTATGGTGGGGTACAGAAGAATATTGGTCCTGCCGGGGTTGTGATTGTGATTATCAGGGAGGATTTGATAACAGAAGATGTTTTACCGGGGACTCCTACCATGATGAAATACAAAATTCATTCAGATGCCCAGTCCTTATATAACACACCTCCTGCATATGGTATATATATTTGCGGAAAGGTATTTAAGTGGATAAAGAAAATGGGCGGTTTATCTGCCATGAAAGAATATAACGAAAAGAAAGCCCGGATTTTATATGATTTTCTGGATGAAAGTTCCTTGTTTAAAGGCACAGTAAGGAAAGAAGACCGTTCGCTTATGAATGTTCCCTTTGTAACCGGAAGTGATGAACTGGATGCAAAATTTGTGAAGGAAGCAAAGGAAGCCGGGTTTGAGAACTTAAAAGGTCACAGGTCTGTAGGGGGAATGCGTGCCAGTATTTATAATGCAATGCCTATAGAAGGCGTTGAAAAGCTAGTGGAATTTATGAGAGCGTTTGAGAAAAATAACAGCTGATGGCGGATAAAAGGAGATAGATAAAATGTTTCAGTATTATTGTTTAAATCCCATTGCCCAGGTAGGGCTGGAAAAATTTACACAGGAGTTTTCCAAAACGGACGATATAAATCAGGCTCAGGGAATCCTGGTGCGCAGCGCAGCTATGCACGATATGGAATTATCGGACCAGCTTCTTGCAGTTGCCAGGGCAGGGGCAGGCGTTAACAATATTCCTCTGGATAAATGTGCAGAAAAAGGAATTGTAGTGTTTAATACACCCGGCGCTAATGCAAATGGCGTAAAAGAACTGGTGATTGCGGGAATGCTGCTTGCGTCCAGAGATATTGTGGGAGGCATTAATTGGGTGGAAGCCTCTAAAGCAGATGAAAATATTGCCAAGGACACAGAAAAAGAAAAGAAACGTTTTGCAGGCACAGAAATTCAGGATAAGAAGCTGGGAATAATCGGACTTGGCGCAATAGGGGTTAAGGTTGCCAATGTAGCAAAGTATATGGGGATGGAAGTGTATGGATATGACCCATATGTTTCCGTGGACGCTGCCTGGAACTTAAACCGTGACGTAAAGCATGTGCTCCACGTGGAAGAAATATATGAAAACTGTGATATTATCACAATTCATGTACCGCTTCTTGACTCAACCAAAGGAATGATTGATAAAGAAGCAATTGGCAAAATGAAAGATGGTGTTATTATCCTTAATTTTGCAAGGGATGTGCTGGTAAATGAAGCGGATGTATTAGAGGGAATTAAAGCAGGTAAAATCCGCAGATATGTATCTGATTTTCCTAACCCTGTGACCGCAGGACGGGAGGGCTGTATTGTAATCCCTCATCTGGGGGCCTCCACAGAAGAATCTGAAGACAACTGTGCAAAGATGGCTGTCAAAGAGATGATGAATTATTTAAAGAATGGAAATATCGTTAACAGCGTTAACTATCCCAACTGTGATATGGGCATTTGCGACCAGGCTGGCCGTGTAGCAATTTTCCATAAAAACATTGCTAACATGATTACCAAATTTACCGCATGTTTTGGTGATGAGGGTATTAATATTTCAGATATGACAAACAAATCCAAGGGAGAGGTGGCATATACCATGCTGGATATTGAGCAGCCCGCCGAAGAGAGGATTATCAAAAAGCTGGAAGAGATTAAGGGAGTGTTCCGTGTAAGGGTAGTAAAATAAATGTAAAGCATAACAGATAAAAGGCGCCTTAAAAGGCGCCTTTTATCTGTGAAAAATCATATAAATTTTGTTAAATCGGCCAGTCCGTTTTCATCAAAATCTTCCTTAAGCATTGCATTTTGCTTTGCGGATACAATGCTGGCAAGGTCCATATATTTGATGAAAACGTCTTCTAAGGAAATGCCCTTTTCATCAGCAATTTCCTGCATAATGGGTTTGAGTTTGTCCAGCTGAAAGGAAATCCGGGTTTTTTGCGGGTCAATATCGCCCAGAACTTTCTCAGCGTATTCATTAATACGGGTTAACATATTCCTGTCTTCTTCATTTAAAGAAGCGGCTTGGGCAGAATTGTTTGTTGTCTGAAACATATTTTCACATCCTTTTTATTCATTAACTTAACTTTCCTATGATTGTATCACTTGATGCTTGTGTTGTATAGATATCTTTGTTAAAATATAGATATTATGGAGCAGGAAATTTATATCCGGCAGATGGAGGGAAAAATGGAAAATAAACTGTATAAACTGATGAACTGGCCCAGGATTGAGGGAGTAATTTATTCGGAGGAGGACAAACCCCATGAGATTTTAGGACCTCATGTGACTGGAAAAAATGTGCTTTTCCAAACCTTCCAGCCGGGAGCGCAAAGTGTGAATATTGTCACAAAAGATGGCGAAAAGCATGAAATGGAAAAGGTGGATGATGCAGGTTACTTTGCAGCGCTTTTGAATGGAAAAATTCCCGATGGGTATGAATATGAGGTGCACTATGAGGAAGGAATTATTGCCTGTGTAAAGGACGCTTACAAATATGATGTGGGCCTTTCACAAAATGATATTGAAAAGTTTAATGCAGGTATTCACTATACAATTTATGAAAAGCTTGGTGCACACCGGATGACGGTTGAAGGAACTGTGGGAACTTTTTTTGCAGTATGGGCGCCGAATGCAGTACGTGTCAGTGTGGTTGGGGATTTCAACCACTGGGACGGACGGACCCACCAGATGAGAAGAAATGCACAAGGTGGTATTTTTGAGATTTTCATACCAGATATTGAACCTGGAGAATGCTACAAATATGAGATTAAGGTAAAAGGAGGCCTTACCTTTTTAAAGGCGGACCCATATGCTTTTGGGCAGCAGCTTCGTCCGGAGACTGCTTCTATTGTCCGGGATTATGACTATACATGGAAAGATGGCAAATGGATGGAAGAGAGAGAGAAGCGCCAGCAGAAAAATTCACCCATTAGTGTCTATGAAATGTATCTTGGTTCCTTTAAGAAAAACAAGGATATGGACGAGTTTTTAAATTATAGGGAATTAGCGCCTGAAATTGTGAAATATATCAAGGAAATGGGATATACGCATGTAGAACTGATGCCGGTGATGGAACATCCTTTAGATGCTTCCTGGGGATATCAGGTGATTGGATATTATGCGCCTACCTCACGATATGGCACAGCAGAGGACTTTATGTACTTTGTTGATACACTGCATCAGGCGGGGATTGGTGTAATCCTTGACTGGGTACCGGCCCATTTTCCAAGAGATACCTATGGACTATCCAATTTTGACGGTACCTGTTTATATGAACATGCAGACCCCAGACAGGGGGCGCATCCCCATTGGGGAACTCTTATCTATAATTATGGACGTCCCCAGGTATCCAATTACCTGATTGCCAATGCCCTCTACTGGGTGGAAAAATTCCATGCAGACGGTATCCGTATGGATGCGGTTGCCTCCATGCTTTATCTTGACTATGGAAAAAATGATGGAGAATGGGTTGCCAATATTTATGGCGGACATGAGAATCTGGAAGCAATTGAAATGCTAAAACATCTTAATTCCGTTATGAAAAAAAGAAATCCTGGTGTCCTTATGATTGCGGAGGAATCCACTGCATGGCCAAAGATTACCGGAGATGTGGCTGATGACGGACTTGGCTTTGACCTGAAATGGAATATGGGATTTATGAATGATTTCCTAACCTATATCGGTTATGACCCATATTTTAGAGCGCACCACCATAATGAACTGACATTCAGCATGATTTATGCTTACAGTGAAAATTTCATGCTGGTATTTTCCCATGATGAAGTGGTTCATGGAAAATCTACTATGATAGGAAAGATGCCGGGGACGCTGGAAGATAAATTTGCCAATCTGCGTCTTGCCTTTACTTATACAATGACACATCCTGGGAAAAAGCTTTTGTTTATGGGACAGGATATTGCAGAATTTAAGGAGTTTGATGAGACAAGAGAAACAGAGTGGGGGCTTTTATCCAATGATTCCCACAGAGGAATTAATAATCTTGTAAAGGATTTGAACAAACTGTATAAAGAAAAACCTGCATTATATGCCAAAGATAACAGCCAGGAAGGTTTTGAGTGGTTAAACTGTATTACCCCTGAAAAATGTATGGTTTCTTTTATGAGAAAAGCAGATGAACCGGAAGAGGCGTTGATTGTTGTTGTAAACTTTGCAAATGTG
>CAMUHA010000183.1 GCA_947088515.1 uncultured bacterium | reverse complement strand
ATATGGGTGGTCAGAAAAAGAGCAGACGGCGGTATAGATATACTTTTGCAAAAGCGGAGCAGAAAAAAGGATGCTTATCCGGGCTGTTATGATATCTCATCAGCAGGTCATGTGCTTTCTGGGGATGATTTTGAAACTTCTGCTTTGCGGGAATTGGAAGAAGAACTTGGTATTTGGGCAGAAAAAGAGGACTTAAGGTTTATTGGTTTTCACGAGGGATATGTAGAAGAAGTTTTTTGGGGGAAGATTTTTAAGGATTGGGAGATTAGTGCAGTATATCTTTACGAAAAGCCATTGGATGCTGATACTTTGTCATTACAGGAGTGCGAAGTGGAGGAAGTGGTTTTTATGGACTATGATACAGCAGGTGAGGAAATAAAATCCGGGAGAATGCCAAGCTGTGTTTATCCGGAAGAGTTTTCACTTATCAGAAAAGCCCTGACCCCTGGGTTTTGCGCGGATGGCATATGGATTAAGGAAAAGTTTTTATAAATTGTTTAGATTCCGGTAATTGACTTTTTCTGGCATGAGCGTAGAATTTTTCATTAAGTGTAATACATTAATTTTGAGGAGTGATAGAAATGTATCAGCCGCTGGTGAGCATAATCGTGCCGGTTTATAATGGAGAAAAATCAATTGAACGTTGTTTAAGGAGCATTCAAAACCAGAGCTATTCTAATATTGAAGTCATTGTTGTAAATGATGGCAGCATGGACCATACAGAAAGAGTGATTGAGAAGTATGTGGCATCTGACAGCCGGTTCCTTTATATTAAGAAGGATAACAGTGGTGTTTCCGACAGCAGAAATATAGGAATGAAAACGGCAAAAGGTGAGTATTTACAATTTGTAGATGGAGATGACTGGTTAGTGAAGCATGCGACGGAAGAATTTGTAAAGATGGCGCTTATTTTTGGCTGCGATATGGTTATTTCCGATTATTACAGGGTATGGGGAAGACGGATTATGGAAAAAGGACATATTGAGACAGGTCCTGTTATTACCCGGAACCGATATGCGGAATATATGATGGAGGCTCCTGCTAATTTCTACTATGGAGTTTTGTGGAATAAACTCTTTAAAGCTGATATTGTCAGACGGTTTGCCCTATCCTGTCCATCAGAACTTGACTGGTGTGAGGACTTTATGTTTAATCTGGAATATCTGGAATATGTGGGAAAAGTGGGAGTGATAACGAAACCTCTTTATTATTATGTCAAGACAAAGGGAAGTCTGGTGGACACCCGTATCAATTTTCAGAAAACGGTACAGACCAAGCGGAAGCTTTTTAGCTATTATAAGGAACTGTATCAGAATATTGATTTGTATAAAGATAATAAATTGCGGATACGGATGTTTTATCTGTCCTTTGCACATGATAAGATTAAAAAGATAAAATCAGCTTAAGAGACGAAAGGAGAGGGAAAATGAAAGAAGTAAAGCCGCCAAAGAAACCTTTGATTTTCTATTATTTTATTGTAATGCTTGTAATGATGCTGTTAAACAGCTTTTTATTTCCCAGGCTTTTAAAGCCACAGGTGGAAAGTGTGGACTATGGCACTTTTCTTGATATGGTGGAAGAAAAGCAGGTGAAAATGGTTCAGATTGAGGGGGAGTACATTTATTTTGTAGATAAACAGGAAACGCCTGCATATTTCCGTACGACTACCTTTGACGACCCGGAGCTTGTGGAGCGGCTTCGTCAGTCAGGATGTACCTTTGGCAGAGTGGTGCAGGAGGAAATGTCTCCAATATTAAGTTTTATTATCAGCTGGATACTTCCTATTGTGATTTTTGTGGCTTTGGGACAGTGGCTGTCCTCCCGGCTGATGAAGAAAATGGGCGGCGGGCTCCCCTCCATGCAGTTTGGAAAGAGTAATGCAAAGATTTATGTGGAATCCACTACAGGAATTAAGTTCAGCGATGTGGCTGGTGAGGATGAGGCAAAGGAAGTGCTGACAGAAATTGTGGATTTTCTTCATAATTCACAGAAATACCAGGAAATCGGCGCATCTATGCCTAAAGGAGCATTGCTGGTGGGTCCTCCCGGAACGGGTAAGACTTTGCTGGCAAAAGCAGTGGCAGGAGAAGCGGATGTTCCTTTCTTTTCCATTTCAGGGTCAGAATTTGTGGAAATGTTTGTGGGGATGGGGGCCGCTAAGGTCCGTGACCTGTTTAAACAGGCCAATGAGAAGGCTCCCTGTATTGTGTTTATTGATGAGATTGACACCATTGGCAAGAAGCGGGATAATGGCGGTATGGGGGGCAATGATGAGAGGGAACAGACATTAAACCAGCTTCTTACGGAAATGGACGGTTTTGACGGTTCAAAAGGGGTAGTGATTTTAGCTGCAACTAACAGACCAGAATCCCTTGACCCGGCGCTTTTACGTCCCGGACGCTTTGACAGGCGGGTTCCGGTAGAGCTTCCAGACTTAGCAGGAAGGGAAGCAATTTTAAAAGTACATGCCAAAAAGGTAAAATTGGGGGACGATATTGACTTTAATGCCATTGCAAGGGCAGCTTCCGGGGCTTCCGGCGCAGAACTTGCCAATATGGTAAATGAAGCGGCATTGCGGGCGGTGAGGGAAGGACGTCAGTATGTTACGCAGGCGGATTTAGAAGAGAGCATTGAAGTGGTTATTGCGGGATATCAGAAGAAAAATAAAGTGCTTTCAGACAAAGAAAAGCTGATAGTTTCCTATCATGAAATTGGACATGCTCTGGTGGCGGCTTTGCAGACGCACTCTGCGCCTGTAACCAAAATTACAATTATCCCAAGGACTTCCGGTGCATTGGGATATACCATGCAGGTGGAGGAAGGGGAGCGCAATCTGATGAGTAAAGAAGAGATTGAAAACAAAATTGCCACCTTCACTGGCGGCCGTGTGGCGGAAGAAATCATTTTTAAGTCTGTCACAACCGGCGCTTCCAATGACATTGAGCAGGCGACAAAACTTGCAAGAGCTATGATTACCAGATATGGCATGAGTGAGGAGTTTGGCATGGTAGCGCTTGAAACAGTGACAAACCAGTATCTGGGCGGTGACGCTTCCCTGGCATGTTCAGAAGATACGGCAAAGGAAATTGACAGGAAGGTAATAGAGACAGTGAAATGTCAGTATGAAAAAGCAAAAAAGCTTCTTACTGAAAACAAAGAAAAGCTGCATGAACTGGCAAAATACCTGTATGAAAAAGAAACCATTACAGGGGAAGAGTTTATGAAAATTTTAAATGGTGAACAGTCGGACGGAAATTAAACGGCTGTGCAAAGGAACTGCTGTTGGTTATAAAAAGACCGGCAGCAGTTTTTTTGAAAGCTGATTTCATAGCGTTTAATAAAAGGTATTGACAAATACCCCATATGGGTATATTATAATCATACAATATACCTATATGGGGTATACTTGAGAAAATAATTTTGCTGTCCTTCAGGGTTTATGGTAGTTGGAAAAGCGGAAGCGAAATCTGGAAGGGGAGATGCAAAACTGTAAATAGAGATAATGAAAATGGATTAGACAGGAGATAATATGCAAAAAGAAAGTTGTGAATGCATTCATACCAAACATACGCCCAGAAGCGACGAACAGTTAAGGCAGCTGCAAAACCGTTTAAACCGCATATCTGGTCAGCTGGGTGGAATCAGCAAAATGTTGGAGGAAAACCGTTATTGCGGGGATATTTTAATTCAGGTGGCGGCTGTAGAGAGCGCTCTGCAGAGTTTTGGCTATATTATTTTACAGGAACACTTGGAATCCTGTGTAACAGAAGAGGTTCAAAACGGAAACGAACAGATTATGGAAGAAGTGATTGGGCTTGTAAAAAAGCTGAAATAAATTTGCAGACAGGTAAATCTTGTAGCTTATGGAGGTGCCAGATATGGTAAAGAAACAGAAATATTCAGTAACGGGTATGACCTGTTCTGCCTGTTCTTCTCATGTGGAAAAAAGTGTGAGAAAACTGCCGGGAATGGAAGAGGTTACGGTAAATCTCCTGACTAATAGTATGCAGACATCTTATGATGATGGGATATGCAGTGAGGAAAAGATAATTGAGGCAGTGGAAAAAGCAGGTTATGGAGCAAGTCTTTCTTTGCAGAGCAGCGCAGGGGAGCAAGGAAATGCGAATGGAAAAACAAGAGTAGGGGAGGATAAGGCTGACAGGGAACAGGTAAGTGGAACCAGTCAGGCAGGAAGGGAAGCTTTAAAGGGAAAAAAAGAAAATAAGGAAATGAAAACAAGGCTTGGCATCTCCATTATTTTTATGGTTCTTTTGATGACGGTTTCCATGTATCATATGTTTTTTATGTGGCTGCATCTTCCAGTGCCAGAGTTGTTTATGAAGTTTTTTCATGGAACAGAAAATGTGCTCACGTTTTCTTTTACCCAGTTCCTTCTGACACTGCCTATTATATATGTAAACAGAAAATATTATCAGACAGGATTTAAAACGCTGTTTCATTTAAGCCCCAATATGGACAGTCTGATTGCAATAGGTTCCGGTGCAGCGCTTTTATATGGTGTGTTTGCCATATACAGGATTGGTTATGGCCTGGGGCACGGGGACGTTGCGCTTGTGGAAAGATATGCTTCTGATTTGTATTTTGAGTCGGCAGGCATGATTTTAGCATTAATTACCGTTGGAAAATATCTGGAGACCCGTTCTAAGGGTAAAACCAGCGAGGCAATTGAAAAATTGATGGATTTATCTCCAAAGACAGCGCTGCTTCTTCTGGAAAACGGGGAGGAAAAAGAAATTCCTACTCAGCAGCTTCTAAAAGATGATTTGTTTGTGGTAAAACCAGGCAGCCTTGTTCCGGCAGATGGTGTTGTTGTGGAAGGCACATCCAGCATCAATGAAGCTGCCATTACAGGAGAGAGCATACCTGTGGAAAAGCAGCCGGGAGATGGTGTGGTTTCTGCGACAATGAACAAGGCCGGCCGGCTGGTTTGCCGGGCAGTTAAAGTGGGGGAAGACACAACGCTTTCACAGATTATCCGACTGGTGGAAGAAGCTTCGTCTTCCAAAGCGCCTATTGCGAGAATGGCAGATAAGATTGCAGGAATCTTTGTCCCTGCAGTTATGTGCATTGCCATGATAACCTTTCTTGTGTGGGTAATGGCAGGGGGCGGTTTTGAGGCGGCTATGTCCAGCGCCATTGCGGTTTTAGTGATTTCCTGCCCCTGCGCTCTGGGGCTTGCAACACCAGTGGCTATTATGGTTGGAACGGGAGTTGGAGCTAAAAATGGAATTTTGATTAAATCAGGGGATGCGCTTCAGTCGGCAAGAGACATTCAAACCATAGTTCTTGACAAAACAGGAACCATTACGGAAGGAAGACCGAAGGTTACAGATATACTTAACTATGAAAGAGATTTAAATACAGACCAGATTATGGCATTAGCGGCAGCCATTGAAAAGCCCAGTGAGCATCCTTTAGCGGAAGCGATTGTAGACGAGGCAAAGGAAAGAGGACTGGAAATTTCCAAGGTGGAAGATTTTTGGGCGGTCTTTGGAAAAGGCGTTATGGGAATATGTGAAGGAAAAAGATGCCTTGCCGGAAACTTAAAGTTTATGGAGGAAAATGGGATTACGCTCACGATGGAACAAAAGGCGGCTATGGAGAGAATGTCAGAGGAAGGTAAAACCCCTCTTTTATTTGCAAGGGAAGGTTTTTTTTCCGCTATTATAGCGGTTGCCGATACAGTGAAAGCATCTTCCGTTCAGGCGATAGAAGAGCTTCATAACATGAATATTGAAGTGGTCATGCTGACAGGCGACAATAAACGGACAGCGGAAGCGGTTAAAAAGAGACTGGGAATTAATCAGGTTATTGCCGAGGTTTTGCCGGAGGATAAAGAAAAGGAGATACGGAGGCTGCAAAAAGAGGGCAGGAAGGTTGCAATGATTGGAGACGGCATTAATGACGCACCGGCTCTGGCGGCGGCGGATGTGGGAATTGCAATTGGCGCAGGAACAGATGTGGCTATAGACAGCGCGGATGTTATTCTGATGAAAAGCAGACTGACAGATGCCATAACGGCTATCCGGTTAAGCCGTTTGGTTATTAAAAATATAAAAGAGAATCTGTTTTGGGCCTTTTTTTACAATTCTATTGGCATTCCTCTGGCAGCAGGCGTATTTTATCCGGCATTTGGCGTGAAATTAAATCCTATGTTTGGAGCAGCTGCAATGAGTCTTAGCAGCCTGTTTGTGGTAGGAAATGCCTTGCGTTTGCGGAATTTTAAGGTTCATGCAAAAGAAAAAGAATACAATACACATTCCGATGGGGCTTTAGAGAATGGAATACGGCAGATGGATAAGGACAGTGTAGAAAAGGATAGTTCAAGTGAAATATCATCAACTAGTAAAAAAAATAAAGCAAATCAGGAGGAAAGAAAAATGAACAGAACAATGACGATTGAGGGAATGATGTGTGGGCACTGTACAGGAAGAGTACAGAAAGCGCTGGAAGGAATTTCAGGTGTTGAGAGTGTGGTCATGAGCCTTGAAAACAAAACAGCAGAGGTTTCCCTGAAGGAGGATGTGGCAGATGATGTGCTGAAGGCAGCTGTGACTGAAGCGGGATACGAGGTAACTGGCATCAGATAACCAATCTAGACAGTAAAAGGGGCTGTCGGTTAATACCGATTTTTAGGCTCCAAACCTTAAAATACGA
>CAMUHA010000182.1 GCA_947088515.1 uncultured bacterium | reverse complement strand
TCTTGCACTGGCGCTTTCAGCAGTGATGATAGCAGGACTTGCGGGATGTAAAAGCAGCGGCGAAAGTGCCCAGCCTGCCCAAAACGAGGCGCAGGAGGAAGCGGAAGGAGAAGAACAAAAGGAACAAAAGCAGGAAACAGGGACGGATGAATCCAATAGTGAAAATGTAAGCTTTACGGTATTTGGAAGTATTTGGGATCCTTATCCGGAAAGTTCTGATATTTATGACAAATGGCAGGAGGAAACAAACACAACAATAAACTTTGAATGGACCCAGACCGACAGCTTTGAAACACAGCTTGCTGCAAAGGTATCTTCACAGGAGCTTCCAGATGTGATTCTTACAGAAACGCCCCAGTCTCTTATTGATGAAGGGGTACTGGTTCCCATTACCGAATATCTGGATAAAGACTGTGTAAACTTTATGGGAATGTTAAATGATGCGGATATGGCATACCTGACAAATGTGAATGATGGGGAAGTGTATGGCATGGGGCTGATAATGGATATCCGGGGGGCATACAGCACAGCAGTACGGACTGACTGGCTGGAAAATCTGGAACTTGAGCAGCCCACAACCTGGGAGGAATGGCTGGAAGTCTGGACGAAATTTAAACAGGAAGATGCAAATGGAAACGGGAATCCCAATGACGAAATTCCGCTGGCAGTTGAATATGCCAATTTCTATATGCTGGAAAGTATCTTTGGCATTAACAGTAATGGTTATTTTTCGGTAGAAAACGGAGAATATATTTATGACCCGGAAAATCCTAAATATGAGGCGTTTCTGGATGGCATGAGACAATTATATGCAGATGGAATTCTGTATCAGGAATATATTACATGTGATGCGGCCCAGCTTAGCACGATTGGGTCAGGCAATACGCTTGGGACTATGGTAAACTGGGCGGAGCAGGCAAAGCTCCTTGCGCTGGCGAGTCGTGAAGTGGATGAAGATGCGCTATTTTCTTGTATAACACCTATTACGGGTCCTGATGGAGCAGCAGGCATTCCTGCCCGTGCCAAGATTCAGCCGAAGATATACTTTACAAGGGCAGCTCTTGAAAGTGGCAAACTTGAGAGAATTTTACAGGCCTTTGACTGGCTTTTTAGTCAGGAGGGCGTTTTGCTTACCAACTATGGCATTGAAGGTACCCATTATGAGATGGCAGATGGAAAACCTGTTGTGAAGGAGCCTTACAATACAGACTTTGCAACAGCCAGATCTTATGGACTGATTCCTTCTCCAATTGCTTACTGTTTCCTGAAAGATTCCTATATGCAGTACCTGATGGGAACAAACACTTATGAGGATTTGGATGAAACAGGAAAGTCATTTGTGGATGGACTGAATATCAATGATGATTATTTTTATGATAAGGCTCCGACGCTTGCAACAGATGCCTATATGGAATACAACGAATTATTAGAGCAGCAGATTTCTCTGCGTGACCAGTATATTATGGGAAAGATTGATAAGGATTCCTATAATAAGCAGTATCAGGAGCTAAAAGATGCTGGCTTGCAGCAGATTATTGATGAAGCAGCCGCAGCATATAAGGCAGTAACAGAATAATATGAAACAGACTTACGGATGTATGGACTGACTGGAGCGGCTTTTACAGAACATAACTGTAAAAGCCGTTTTGGAATTACACTGTTATTAAAGAGAAGGGAGCAGAAGAAAAGATGAAGACGATTTTGGGAATTGACCAAATAGGAGACAGGAAATCTATATTTGAAGGAAAGCGCATTGGGCTGATAACAAATTACTCTGGTGTTGATTCGTCCTGGCGGACGAATATAGATATTTTTGCCGGATATAATTTAACTATTGCTAAGCTCTTTACGCCAGAGCATGGATTGTATGGAGCTACAGCAGGGGAAAAGGTAGAAGACAGTGTTTATCCAAGATATCAGATTCCCATTCTTTCCCTGTACGGGGAAAAAAGAAAGCCCTCTGATGAGGATTTTGCGGGACTGGATATGCTTGTTTATGATATTCAGGATGTAGGACTGCGTTATTATACTTTTATTTATACTATGATTTACTGTATGGAGACAGCCGCTGAATGCGGTCTGCCCTTTGTGGTGTTGGACCGCCCCAATCCCCTTGGAGGCACAAAGATTCTGGGAGGAAGAATGAGCAGGGAACTGGGATGCTTTGTGGGGGATTATGAACTGCCAGTGCGGTATGGACTAACCTGTGGGGAGTTGGGATTTTACTATCTTAAATATAAAAAACTGGATTTGGATTACACAGTGGTTCCGATGGAGAACTATACAAGAAAAATGTGTTATCCGGATACGGGGCTTTTATGGAATATTCCATCGCCTTCACTACCGGATTATGACAGCACACTTTGTTATAGTGGAGGATGCTTTATGGAAGCTGTAAACGTAAGCGAAGGAAGGGGGACGGCAAAGCCTTTCCAGATGTATGGCGCCCCATGGATAGATATGGATGAATTATACAAAGAACTTTCCAGGAAATTAGATGGACAGAAGATGGCGTTCCGCAAACGCAGTTTTGTACCCAGTATTGGAAAATATGAAGGTGTACTCTGCTTTGGCGTAGAGTTTGCGCTGCTTGATAAAACCTGTGATTTCATTCCGGTGGCGCTTCAGCTGATAAAAACATTGAAGGACTTATATCCTGAACATTTTTTACTAAGGATAGAAGGAGGAGAAAATCATTTTGGTGCGTTGACAGGAGGAAGACGAGCAGAAGAGTATCTTAATGGAAATCTTTCACTTGAGGAATTAATGGAAATCTGGAATAAAGAAGCATTAGAATTTTCAAAGGAAAGTGAAAATATAAGGATTTACCAGTAAACATAAAGTATTAATATGGGAGAGTGTGATGCAGGGTTATTATATTGGAATGGATGGAGGCGGAACGGGAACTGACGTTCTTGTGACTGACAAAGGGAAGGATCTGCTGCGGATAAAGGCAGGCGGGCTAAATTATAATAGTTTTGGTCCTGCAAAGGTGGAAGAAACTCTCATTAACATAAAAGACACACTGGAAGAAAAAGGATTTGCGCCTGGGGACTGCCTTGCTCTTGGGATTGGCTGTGCAGGGATCAGCAATCCAGACGCTCAAAGGTTCATAAAAAATACCTTGTCTGGTATGGGATATAACTGTCCCGCTATCTTGTTTGGAGACCAGAAAGCTGCAATGTATGGGGCCTTTGAAAGAGAGGATGGCATCCTTCTGATATCGGGCACTGGTTCTATTTGTTTAGGGCAAATGAAGCAGGGAAGTGTAGAATACAGAGCTGGAGGGTTCGGACACTTGATTGATGATGAGGGGAGCGCTTATGCTTTGGGAAGGGATATTTTAAGTGCAGTGGTAAGAGCAGGAGATGGAAGAGAGAAACCTACAGCGCTGACAGAAGAAGTATTTAAAATACTGGATATCTCGTCTGTTTCTGAACTAATAGGTTATGTATATGCGAAAGAAAGAACAAAAAAGGAAACGGCATCCTTAGCAGCGCTTCTTTCAATGCCTGGAATGGAACATGACCAGATTGCAATACAGATTATAGACAGGGCAGTCCAGGGACTTACAGAATTGGTATATAATGTTTATGGAAAAATGAAAGCAAACAAGAAATCAGGCAGTATTCCCCTTGTACTGCATGGGAGTGTTCTTTTAAAAAATGAACTTATTAAGAAAAAATTGCTTGAAAAGCTTATGGCGGATATAGAAAAAACCAATGATTTTGACAGTCAGGAAAAACTGGAATTAAAGCTGGTAAGCGCTAAAAATGATGCGGTTCATGGTGCAGCAGAGCTTGCAAAACTTTTGGGGACGCACAGTCAGTAAGCGCCTGAAATTATTTTGCAGGAGCCAGCCAGATATTAGAGAATTACTTTAACATATTTCGGGCTGGCGCCTTCTGCCTATACTATTTCTCATTATTTTTTTTGGTAAGTGACTGGATGACAGAATAGCTTTTTTCCAGATAATCTTCTATATTTGAATAATCATGGTTGGCAATGGTGGTAAATAAAATGTCTGATAGAAACAACTGGGCAATTCGGGAGCTGGTAGCGCCGCTGCGTTTATAAATTTCAGGTGAATCCATATATAAACCATAATCACATTTTTGCGCCAGGCTATTTAAGGAATGTTTCGTAATGCCAATTACAGGGGTCTGGTTCTCTTTTAGAATATCCATTGCCCGAAGGATTTCCGTAGTTTCACCTGAATTTGAAAAAAGGACCGCGACATCATTTGGGGTGCTGGTTGCCATAAAAGTCAATGCTACATGATAATCAGAAGCATAGTTTACATTATAACCAATACGCAGCAGCTTTTGATAAAAATCGCAGGCAACAAGCCCGGAGGCCCCCACTCCAAATAGTTTGATTGAATGGGCGCGTATAATATGCCAGGCAGCTGTTTCTACAATTTCCTCATCAAACAGACGATGCGTCATTTGAATGGCCTCTATGCAGCTGTTGCGAACATTTTCTGCTATGGCAGAAACAGAAGCAAAGTCCTGGACATCCGTAAAAAGGATGGAAGGCTTTTTTACAGAGGCTGTAGACTTACTGGTTTCATCAAATACAGCCTTTTTCAGGGATTTCATTCCATCATATCCCATAGATTTGCAGAAGCGGACCCAGGCTCCCTGACTGGTTCCTGACATTTGGGCAAGGGAAGCAAGAGGATATTTAAAAATATCTTCTTTATTTTTAATAAAATAATCAGCGGCAAGTTGTTCAGATTTGCTGATTTCAGGATATATGCTTTTGGCTTTTAATTCTATTCCAGTCATAAAAAATTCTGCCTTTCTGAAAGCATTGTGGTTTAGGGTAATGAATTTATTATAGATGATTCCATTTTTAAAAGCAACATATAGAAAAATGAAAACATGGAAATCAAATGTTGCGATGTTACTTTTCACGGGGCTGGAATGTGCCAAGCCGTGAACAGTAATGTTGTGATTGTTATTTAATACAGGAGGAGCTTATGGAGAACAGGGCGGATAAAAAGTATGTAAAAGTTATGGGCAGGTCTTTGTATAAGAATGAAATAAGATATTTGGGAAATTCAGCTTCCTATATTGAGTTTGTATTTACAGGAACTAGTGCATTGGCACAGATTGTGGTAATAAATGAGATGCAGGAAATTGAGATGCGGACCTGCATTGCTGTGATAATAAATGATGGAAGCAGGGGGATGCAAAGGATTGCGCTAGAAAGCGGCGAAAGGGAAATCCTGCTTTTTGAATCAGAAAAAACTGAAACAGTTAAAATCCGTATCCAAAAACTTTCAGAGTCCAAATATGGAATTGTGGGAGTGAAGCTGATTTTGGCTGACGGTGTAATAACTCCAACGCCTGATTTGGAACGGAGGATTGAGTTTATTGGAGATTCTATTACATGCGGTTATGGAGTGGAAGGAACTTTAGAGGGAGAATTTACAACATGGGAGGAAAACCCGCTAAAAGCATATGCTGTGCGCTGTGCAAGTTGCCTCCATGCAGATTATCAGTTAATTGCCCGCAGCGGTATAGGAATAATTTCCAATTGGATTGAACCGGAAAGACAGACGCCAGATACCATAGACCGGATGCCGGTACTGTATGAATATACAGACCTGCATGGGCAGCGGATACTGGAACAAAGAGCAGGCCTGGGTAAGAAGACAGGAGAAAGAAAGTCAATGGAAAAAGACGGGGCAGACTTTTGCCCACATCTTGTAGTAATACATATTGGAAATAATGATGCAAGTTATACCAGAAATAACATCAAACGGAAAATGGAATTTGAAAAGGAATATGCCGATTTTATCAAAAAAGTCCAAAAGCATAATCCAGATGCTGCTATATTGTGTGTGCTTGGGCTGTTTGGCGCTGAACTGTGTGACAGTGTTAAGCAGTGTGTAAAAGAGGCAGAAGGAGAGGTTTACTTTCTACAGCTTGAGCAGCAAAAAAAGGAGGATGGACTGGGAACAGGAGAGCACCCAGGTCCTTTGGTTCAGGAAAAAACAGCATTAAAACTGACAGAAAAAATCAGGCAAATTATGAAATGGTAATAACCTTTGAAGCAGGACCAGGTCAGGCTGGACAAAAAGCAGCGGATAATATTGACAGTTTTAAAATGTTTTTAAAACGTAAAAATAGTTTATATTTTTGAAAAAATACCTCTTTTTTACTAAGAATCAAGTTATGACATTTCTTAATAAAATGCTTATGTACAGTAAAGTAACACATCAATTTTAATAGGCAGTGTATCTCTCTATTCCGTAAAAACGGCACCCCAAGACAGGAAATCAAGAAAAGGTTTCCTGTTTTTTTGTGTTCATTTTTGGCATTTTAAAAAAATGTCAGTGTTATGCTATGCTGCCGCAAAGTTGACAAAATCCCCGCCCCTTCCGTCGAAAGTATCAGAAAATTCCATGAGATAAGCATACCTTACATTAACCTTTCCACCATTAAAAAGAACTCACAGTCATCCTTGTAAAAACTTAGATGATTATCCTTTAAAAAACAGACAAAGCTCATTGCGACTTTTTGTTCTTCCAATGATAATTCTCTAAGGATGTAGTCCTCAATATTTAGCTCACCCATAATCATCTTCCTTTCTGCAACAAGCAATTCGTCAAATTCTTAATTATCTCTCTTCCTGAGTGCGACCGGTGTGTTTGCTTTTCTATTCTCCATTCGTTTGCTCTC
>CAMUHA010000181.1 GCA_947088515.1 uncultured bacterium | reverse complement strand
ATCCGGTGTGGCAACAACAACGTCGAAATCAAGCCATCCATCATTCTGAATCTTCGGAATCAACTCATCTCCACCAACATAATCAGCGCCTGCTGCCTCTGCTTCATTCACCTTATCGCCCTTTGCAAATACAAGTACCTTAACAGTCTTACCTGTACCATTCGGGAGCACAACTGCACCACGAACCTGCTGCTCTGCATGACGTCCGTCACAGCCCGTTCTGATATGCACTTCAATTGTTTCATCAAATTTTGCAACTGCGGTCTTTTTAACCAGTGTGATTGCCTCTGCCGGCTCATATGCCACTGCACGGTCAATCTGTTTCGCAGCCTCTACATATTTTTTTCCACGTTTCATTATTATTCCTCCTATGGTTCAATCGGCGTGGGTATTCCCAATCGCCTCCCACTCTACAATTTTATTTGGATATCTGATTAGTCCTCTACTGTAATTCCCATACTTCTTGCTGTACCGGCAATCATGCTCATAGCAGCTTCTAAGCTTGCGGCATTTAAGTCAGGCATCTTCATCTCTGCGATTTCCTGAAGTTTTGCTTTGGAAATGCTTGCAACCTTTGTCTTGTTAGGCACTGCGGAACCAGATTTCAAATTACAAGCTTTCTTAAGAAGTACTGCAGCAGGGGGAGTTTTCGTAACGAAACTGAAACTTCTGTCTGCATATACTGTGATGACAACAGGTATGATCAAATCACCCTTATCTGCTGTTCTTGCGTTGAACTGTTTGGTAAATTCAACAATGTTAACCCCATGCTGTCCAAGTGCGGGACCAACCGGGGGCGCTGGTGTTGCCTTCCCGGCAGGGATTTGCAATTTGATATATCCTTCTACTTTTTTTGCCATGTGGCACCTCCTAATTATAATGCTTCCACTTTCTCTTTAGAACCAACCTTGGAAACCGGAAGTTTTCGTCTGTCCCAAATGGGGCCCGGCGATTCCCCGTCTCCTGTGCAAGGAGCAGTCAGATCCTCTTTAAAAGCGGCTGCATCGTGGTATGGCGCAGAATATTCTTCTGCTCCCACAGCCTGTATATATACAGACTTTTTATAAAGTTACTCTATATTTATAAGCAAATATTTTCTTCTGCATGAAACGCTTCCGCATCCTGCATATTATATCTGCTATAAATACCGCTATGACATTTTTCTCACTTCCGCAAAACTGATTTCCACAGGAGTTTCCCTGCCAAACAATTCTACGTTAATTGTTGCCGTCTGTTTGCCGAAATCCATCCTCTGGACTACGCCAACGGTATCTTTCCACACGCCTGCCACAACAGCAATTGTATCTCCTTCTGCAAAATCCACGGAAATATTCTCCGTTTTGATTCCAAGAGGCTTCATTTCCGCTTCTGTCAGAGGAACCGGCTTGCTTCCGGGGCCTACAAATCCTGTCACGCCTCTGGTGTTGCGGACTACGTACCAGGTGTCATCATTCATAATCATATTAATTAAAACATATCCCGGAAACATCTTCTTCTGGACCGTTTTCTTTGCACCGTTTTTCAGCTCCACCACGTCTTGCATGGGCACCCGGACTTCAAGAATTTCATCCTCAAGATGTCTGTTTTCAATCGTTTTTTCAATATTGGCTTTCACCTTATTTTCATACCCGGAATACGTATGCACTACATACCAGTTCGCCTCTGCCATACAATCACCCTCACCCTACAGACTTGTCAGGAAATCCACGCCGTACTGCATCAAAAAATCCAGTACCGCAATAACTGCTCCCAGAACAACCGAAATACAGACAACTGCAACAGACTGTTTGATTAGTGAATCCTTGTCCGGCCATGAAATCTTTTTAAATTCAGCTTCAACGCCTTTAAAAAAACTCGTTTTCGTCTGTTTTGACGGTTTTGCAGCTTTTGCTGTTTTTTCATTTTTAGCAGTATCTGCCATCTTTAACTCCTTTCAGACGCCTATGGGATTATTTGGTTTCTTTGTGTACCGTATGAGTTCTGCAGAATCTGCAATACTTTCTGATTTCCATCCTGTCAGGATGTGTCTTCTTATCTTTTGTGGTATTGTAGTTTCTCTGTTTACATTCTGTACATGCCAGTGTAATTCTTGTACGCATGATGTTTCCTCCAATCTTTTACCGGATTTTTGAGCATAATTTTGAGCATAAAAAAAAGAGCTTTATCTCTTTTTCTTTTTGATAACTATATCACAGCCCTGCATCCAAGTCAACTAAAATATTACAAATTTTCTGCCATATTTTGTACTTTTCTCCTATTGTAAGCATCTCCTTCCCGTGATAAAATTAGTGCATGAAAGTAGGATATTATGCCCTGATAAAGGAAATTCCCTTGCAGGTACCGCATATGATAAGAAGAAAAGCAGATTTCGTATTTTTTTGTCTGTATGCGGATTTGTAAGGGATTCACAGCCAAACGGTATTGGCGATATGCAGATTTTCTGCATATAAAACGCTGCCAGGCTATCAACTTTTGCCTGCAGTGAATTCATGGAAGAAAGGAGGGGCAAATTATGGCATATAGTGTCGCACTTAACACTGTTTATAACCATTATTTAACTACTTATGCGCCTAAGACCACCCGATATGATACTCATAAAAAGAGTGAGCTGCGCAGCATTTATAACTCTATTGTAAAACTTAATAAGGACTCCCCCTTATATATGCTGGATTCCAGCAGTGAATCCCGCCAGTTTGCTGTCGACCTTAAGGAAAATGCACGCGCTCTGCGCAACACCATCGCTTCCTTAGGCGGACTCAACGAGCGGGAAATGCTGGGGAAAAAGTCTGCTTATTCCAGTAATGAGAATATTGTCAGCGCTTCTTATGTAGGAGAGGGCGTTACTGAAGGTCCGATGCCTTCCTATAATATAGAAGTAACCGCCTTAGCTTCCAATCAGGTAAACTTAGGCTCTTTCCTTCCTTCGGATGCCCGTATTGAGTTAGAGCCTGATGCTTACTCCTTTGATATGACCATCAATGATTTAAGCTATGAATTCCAGTATAACATACACGAAGGGGAAACCAACCGGATACTTCAGGACCGGCTAGCGCGCCTGATTACAAATGCGGAAGTGGGCGTTACCGCTGATGTTTTGGAGGATGGAAACGGTAATTCCTCCCTTCGCCTCACTTCCAATTCAAGCGGATTAAAGGCCGGGCGTGATTATATTTTTTATGCGTCAGACGACAGAACAAGCAGAAGGGCTGGCACCATAGATTACCTGGGGCTGGACTTTATATCCAGGCTTCCTTCCAATGCAGAATTTCTTCTAAACGGGGAACCCCACAGCGCCTCCTCCAATCATTTTACAATTAATAAGACATACGAAGTTACCTTAAACGGTATCAGCAGTATGGAGGGAGAAACCGCTGAAATCGGTTTAAAAACGGACCTTGATTCCCTGACTGAAAATGTAAGCAATCTGGTAAATGGTTATAACTATTTTATGAGTTCGGCTTCCAAGTATCTTGACCTCCATCCCAGAAGCGGACGTCTGGTTAAGGAGATGGACCATATTTCCCGGCACTATCAGCCGGAACTTGAAAACTTTGGCTTTACCTTTGAGGAAAACGGACAGATTACGCTGGATGACGACCAGTTTAAATATTCTCTTCTTGGCGACAAGGACAGCTCTTCCCTTTCCACAATGAAAGACTTTACTAATTCCATTCTCCGCAAAACCAACCAGATTTCCCTAAATCCCATGGAATATGTGGATAAAACTCTGGTGGCTTACAAAAAACCCGGAGGCCAGAATTTTGCAACTCCTTATATGACAAGTAATTACAGTGGCATGTTGTTTAACAGTTACTGTTAACACAGCCTGAGAGGAAATTTTTTTCTCTGCTCACCAAAAGAACTTATAGAAATAAAAAAGGCCCAGTCACTGCTGCGCCTTTTTTATATTTGTTCTACTTTAAATTCAATTCCTTACTGACCATGGCAAGGGCTGCTTCAATCACCTTGTCCATGTCATAATAACGGTACTGCCCTAATCTTCCTCCAAACAGAACATTTCTTTCTTTTTGGGCAAGCTGCTGATATCTTTCAAAAAGACGATTGTTCCGCTCATCATTAATGGGATAATAAGGCTCGTCTCCCTTTTTCCATGGAGCGGGGTATTCTCTGGTTATAACAGTACCCTCTCCTGTGCCAAATTCAAAATGTTTATGTTCAATGATACGGGTCCACGGAATCTCTCTCTCTGTATAATTAATGACTGCATTTCCCTGATAATTCCCGCACCCCGGCATATCCTCCTTTTCAAACCGCAGGGAACGATACTCCAGATTTCCCAGACAGTAATCAAAATATTCATCAATCATGCCTGTATACAAAACCTTGTCATAGGAGATAAAAGCTTCTCCATGCGCGGCTGCCTCTTCCTGCTCTTTGACAAATTCCCGGTAGCCGGTGTTAAGCATGACATCCGAACCCTTTAACATTTTCCCAATAATTGCTGTGTATCCCCCAACAGGGATTCCCTGATATCTGTCGGTAAAATAATTATTATCATAGGTAAAACGAAGGGGCACCCGCTTGATAATAAAGGCTGGCAGTTCCTGGCAGCTTCTTCCCCACTGCTTTTCTGTGTAGCCCTTAATCAACTTCTCATATACGTCCCTGCCCGCTAAAGACAGCGCCTGCTCCTCCAGATTATCCGCCTCCCCAATAGAAAGACCTTCTATCTGTTTTTGTATGATATCTCTCGCCTCCTGGGGCGTCTTAATTCCCCAGAGCCTGCTGAAAGTGTTCATATTAAAAGGCAGATTATATATCTCATCCTTATAAACCGCCATCGGCGAATTTACAAAGTGATTAAATTCTGCAAACTGGTTGATATAATCCCATATTTTACGATTAGAAGTATGGAAAATATGTGCCCCATATTCATGCACATGAATCCCACGTATTTCGCTGGTATATATATTTCCGGCAACATGTCCGCGCTTATCAATGACCAGGCAGGACCTGCCCCGTTTTGTCATTTCATAAGAAAAAGCCGACCCAAAAAGTCCGGCTCCTACGATCAAATAATCATAATGCCCGTTCATATTAACTTATTGCTCCTTATATTTGTCTAATTGAACGTAATCCTCCATCATTTCAAGAATTTTCTTGCGTCCTTTCTTATTTAACTGAATATAATACTGCATAACTCTGTTTTCCAGAATTTTTTCTCCAAGTACCTCTCCCCTTTCAAGAGACGAAAAATCTACCGGGTTTAAACTTAACCGATCACACATACGTATTACCGTACCATATGCCATCCCTTCAATTCCACGGTCCAGGGCTGTCACCAATGTACTGTATGGAATCTCCATATCAATGGCAAACTGCCTAACACTTTTGTACTGTTTCAAAATTTCCTGTTTTAAAATTTCTGCTTTTGTCATCGCAAAGACCTCCTACTATCAGCAGCTAAATTTGCCACACAATGTATAAAGTAAGTATAGCACAACCACAAAATCTAGTCATTAAAAAAAATATAAACTTTTTTCTAAAGGTTCTAAAATTACTAATAATAGTACAAAATAACATTTTTGCCCTGCTTATTTCATATTATATGGAGTAAATTGGAAGAAATTTACAGACTTGTACACCAGAGGCTCTGATATTATTATACATCTAAACGGTCCAGACCGTCAAATTCGGGCGAATCAAAAAATTCTTTTAACGTAATGCCAAATCCATCACACAGTTTTCCAATGGTAAGTATTCCAGGATTTGCTGTGGATTTATCTACAATATGGAGCAAAGTTGTCATGGGAACTGCAGACGCATAGGACAGCGCGTAATATGTCATTCTTTTTTCTTTGCATAAGTTATTAATTCTCTCCACCAGCATATCTTGTGCCTTCATCCTTTGTCCTCCCATATATGGTATATTATATCTTATTATTTTTGGCGATTAATACCATATATGGAAGTACACCAGATAAATAAATATGCGTTTTAATGTTTAAACCTTTTCCTTCCCTTCTCAAAATCCTTTTCAGGTCCAAACCCTTTTCTGCCGCAAAAATCACTTTTCATGATATGCCTCTTTCCTAAGTATTTCCATCATGCGATGCTGTTCCTCCAGAGTAATCAGCTTTTCACGCACCAGAATCCGCGCAATCTGCTCAATTATTTTTTTATCCTCCTCTGTCATCTTCCTCCCACTCCCTCCCGGCGCATAAACTTATATTTAAAAATATGCCCCCATCCCTGAAAAAAAGACCCGCCCAAAAAAAGTGAGTTCAAAAGTAAAATATGAATCAAAAAGTAATCCTTAGCATTTCCTTTAACGGCTCGTAATAATGGTAGGCAAACCGGAGTCTCTCATATCCAAACTGATTTTTTAGCCGCGCTGCCGACGCTTTAAGCATATCCAGCCCTGCTTCTGCATAGGTATTGATTTCTTCCAGCTGGTGTTTTCCCGCTTTTTGCAGCTCATATATACAGATAATTTCCTTTTCATATTCTCTTGCAAATCCCACTTCCATAGCCATCTGTCCATATTCATCTGTGCGGTTATAATTCATCACAGCCACCCCATCACATGCTTTGGCAATCAGCCCTTCCAGAATCTCTTTGTTTGTAACATCATAAAAAACAGGTATGCACACAAGAAATTTTAAATTATTCCCTGCAGCATAAGCATAGGCGCATTCCATTCCCTGAAGATAATCTTCCATCAGTCTGCTCCGTTTCTTGCTGCCCTCATCCCATTCTTCCAACAGGTATGGCTCCACATCCACCATTACCCCCTGTATTTTCCCCTCATCCCCCTGCTGTACATTAAATTCCGCTACCTGCCGGATTTTTTCAATTAAAGAAG
>CAMUHA010000180.1 GCA_947088515.1 uncultured bacterium | reverse complement strand
CAGGTGGGAGCCGCATGCCATACGGGAAATTACAGTTGCTTTTTCAACGAAATCATTAAGAAAGAATATGACGCCTCAAATCCTCTTATGATATTTGAATCTGTATTAAATGTAATTAAAGACAGAAAGGTACACCCCAAAGAAGGCTCCTATACAAATTACCTTTTTGACAAGGGGATTGATAAAATACTGAAAAAACTGGGAGAGGAGGCAACCGAAATCGTAATTGCCGCCAAAAATCCGAATGCCAATGAGATTAAATATGAGATCTCTGATTTTCTGTATCATATGATGGTTCTTATGGTAGAAAAAGGAGTTTCGTGGGAGGAAATTACAGAGGAACTGGATAAACGATAAATTTCTCTGCAATTGATAAGATAAAAATATGCACCGCATAATTAGGTTATGCAGTGCATATTTTTTAACATAAATCTGATAAAGTATGGATGATGATTTTATGGGAAAAGTAGATACAAATAAAAAATTGGAGTTGGTAAAGGCCATCCGTATGCAGAACCAGTACAACAGGCAGTTATTCCGGTCAAGGGAAGGCTTTTTGTATTCCAGTCCGGCAGAAGGTCTGCATAGTGAACTTCATATGCTTGAAAATGAGCAATCTATACCAGAAGAAGGAACAGATACATCTGGAAGCAGTTTTAGATTCAGGTTTATGATTGCAATGGCGCTTTTGCTGTTTTTTGTTTTGTGTGATATAAATCATTTAAGCTATGGAGGCGAAACGACAGATACAATATTTGAAAGAATGACCAGCAGTCCTGACATTACGGAATTGTTCGATATGGTAAAATAATGCTTGCCAGTAATGGGAGAGTGCCAGTATAATAACCTAATAAACGGTGTTTGGCTGGGGGGATAAACATGAGAAAACTGGCATTAAGGGATGAAATATTGATGCAGGTGGAAAAGCCTGCCAGATATATTGGCGGCGAAGTAAATGCTGTGATGAAGGATAAAGACCATGTACAGGTGAGATTTGCCATGTGCTTTCCAGATGTGTATGAAATTGGAATGTCTCATCTGGGAATACAGATTATTTATGACATGCTAAATCAATTTCAAGATGTGTGGTGTGAACGGGTATATTCCCCATGGGTGGACTTGGACCAGGTCATGCGGAAGGAAAAAATACCCCTGTTTGCGTTAGAGTCCCAGGAGCCTGTAAAGGATTTTGATTTTCTTGGCATTACGCTCCAATATGAAATGTGCTATACCAATGTGCTGCAGGTATTGGAGCTTTCTGGTATCCCGCTGCTTTCCTCAAAAAGAAAAGATGGGGACACCATTGTAATTGGCGGAGGACCCTGTTCCTATAATCCTGAACCCATATGTGAATTTTTTGATATTTTTTATATAGGGGAGGGGGAAACCAGGTACAGGGAGCTTTTAGATTTGTATATAAAGTGCCGGAAAGAAGGAATGGGACGTAAAACATTTCTAAAAAAAGCGGCATCTATTCCGGGAATGTATGTCCCTTCTCTCTATGATGTGGTTTACCATGAAGATGGAACGATTGATAAAAGAATTGCGCTGGAACCTGGAATTCCTGATGTGATTGAAAAGGAACTGGTGCAGGATGTAACAAACACTTATTACCCGGAAAAACCAGTGGTTCCATTTATCAAAGTTACCCAGGACCGTGTGGTTCTGGAAATTCAAAGAGGCTGTATCCGGGGCTGCCGTTTCTGTCAGGCAGGACAGCTTTACCGTCCGGTAAGAGAACGGGATGTTGAAATGCTCAAAGATTATGCGGTAAAAATGCTGGAAAATACCGGACATGAAGAAATTTCTTTAAGTTCATTAAGTTCCAGCGATTATTCCCACCTTCCGGAACTTATGGATTTTTTGATTGAAAACTGTGGAAAAAGAAAAATTAATATTTCCCTTCCCTCCTTAAGAATTGATGCTTTTTCCCTGGATGTTATGAATAAAGTTCAGGACGTAAAAAAGAGCAGTCTTACTTTTGCGCCGGAGGCAGGCAGTCAGCGGCTTAGAAATGTTATTAATAAAGGGCTGACAGAAGAGGTAATCCTGGAAGGCGCCAGGCTTGCCTTTGAAGGCGGATGGACTAGGGTAAAACTTTATTTTATGTTGGGACTTCCTATGGAAACAGAAGAGGATATAATCCAAATTGCCGAATTGTGCAACAAAATTGCGGCGCTGTTTTTCGAAACAGTTCCAAAGGATAAACGGAATGGAAAAGTACAGATTGTAGCAAGCTCTTCCTTTTTTATACCCAAACCGTTTACTCCATTTCAGTGGGCAAGCCAGTGTACAAAAGAAGAATTTCTGGACAAAGCATATTTAACCAGAAAGGCCGTTTCGCAGCAGCTGAATCAAAAGAGCATTAAATATAACTGGCACGAGGCAGATGTCAGTGTGCTGGAGGGAATTATGGCAAGAGGGGACCGGAGGTTAAACCAGGTGATATTAAGAGCCTATGAAAAAGGATGTCTTTATGATGCCTGGAGCGAGTATTATAAAAATGACCTGTGGATGGAAGCTTTTGCAGAGTGTGGCATAGACCCTGCATTCTATACCACAAGGATACGGCCGGATACGGAAATATTTCCCTGGGACTTTTTGGACTGTGGCGTAAAAAAGGAGTTTTTGCTGGATGAATGGCATAAGGCAAAGGAAGAGGCAATAACACAAAATTGCCGCGTAAAGTGCAGCAGATGTGGAGCTCTCCGCTACCAGACAGGTGTCTGTGTAGAAAAACGGACACAGGGTGAAAGGTAAATGGTATAAATATGAAAGTTAGAATTAAATTTTCCAAATATGGAGCAGTGAGATTTATCGGACATCTGGATATTATGCGTTATTTCCAAAAGGCTATCCGCAGGGCAGATATTGATATTTCCTATTCCGAAGGGTTCAGCCCCCATCCGATAATGTCCTTTGCTTCTCCCTTATCTGTTGGACATACCAGTGAGGGGGAGTATTTCGATATGTTGGTAAACTCTTTTACCAGTGAAGAAGACATACAAAAAAGGCTGCAGAATGTGATGGTGGAGGGAATTGATATTTTAAAGGTAAAACTTCTTGATGAGGGGGAAGGGAATGCAATGGCAAGTGTGGAGGCGGCCTCTTATCTTGTGTCTTTTAAAAATAATATAAATCTTCCCAACAAATGGCAGGAAGCATTTATGGATTTTTATGGGCAGATAGACATCCCAGTAATCAAAAAGACGAAAAAGGGAGAACGGGAAATTAATTTAAAAGAAAGTATTTATGAACTGGAAATTAGAAAGAATATGAAAGATGGAGAAAAAACTCTGTCAGATAGTGTGTATATGCTTTTAAACGCCAGCAGTGGAGGAAACATTAAGCCTGCTTTTGTGCTGGATTGCTTTTTTAGAACCATGGATTTTACATTGCCGGAATTTGGACTGGCAATACACCGTATAGATACATTTAAAAATATTGGAACCCCTGATAAACGAAAGCTGGTGTCTTTAATATGGGAAGGGTAATCATTGTAAAAAGGAATGGCAGGCTGGTTTTATTTTTGATGGATGGGGCGGGACATCCCCAGATGATACAGACAGCTCCCTGTGACAGAGAGGAAACTCCTGGAAACATATATATTGGACGAGTATCAGAGATTGCTTCCGGTATACAGGCAGCTTTTGTGACTATTACCCGTGGAGAAAAGGTTTTTCTCCCCTTAAGCGAATGCGAAAATCCCCTTCTGACAGGAAGGGAGTATGATGGACGGTTAAAAGCAGGAGATGAACTGCTTATCCAGATTTCTGCAAAAGCAATAAAATCAAAACTTCCCTGCGCAACCACCAGATTGTCTCTGACGGGAAAATATTGTGTCTGCCACATGAAGGGCAACAATATTTTTTATTCGGGAAAGTTGAGTGATGTACAGGTTCAGGCAATAAAGGAAGCTGTCAAAGACAGAAAAATTTGTGACTGCCAAAAGTATGGTTTTATCATCAGAACCAATACAGGCGCTTTAGATGATTTTACTCCTCTTTTTGAAGAGATGGAGTGTTTTATTTCAATATTTAATGAAATACTTGCAAAATATAAGTTCCGTACCTGTTATACCTGTCTTTATTCATCCAAACCGGAAATTGTGACTATTTTACAAAATATTTCTGTGCAGGATTATGATGAAGTGGTTACAGACAGTGAAGAAGCGTATAAAATGCTTACTCCTTTTTTTTCTGATAATCTAAGATGGCACCAGGACCCTATGATTTCGCTGACAGCTCTTTATAGTCTCAAATCCCATCTTGGACGGGCTCTGGATAAAAAAGTCTGGCTGCCTTCGGGAGGCTATCTTGTAATAGAGCCTACAGAAGCTATGGTGGTAATTGATGTCAACTCTGGCAAAGCAAGCGGGGAAAAGAGAGCGGAAAAAGAAAATCTTTATTTGCGGACAAATCTTGAGGCTGCAATAGAAATTGCAAGGCAGCTCCGGCTTAGAAATTATTCAGGAATGATTATGGTGGATTTTATAAATATGGAACTGAAAGAAAATAACAGGCAGTTGATGCGGACTTTGGATGAACAGCTGCGAAAAGATAAAATAAAAACAAAACTTGTGGATATGACAGCGCTTGGCATTGTTGAGATTACAAGAAAAAAAGTCAGCAGGCCACTGGCAGATTTCTTTTGCTGTGAAGGATAACTGAAATATCCTGTGGACATGAAAAGATGCTTGACAGATATAGGTGCAGATGCTATAGTATATGAGTATGCCGCATAACGAGGCGTAAGTGTGCTTATTGTAAGCCCGCCGTAGTTAGCGAGTAAAGTCAGTTTCGGCTGATTAGTATAGGAGGTGCCATATGTACGCAATCATTGCAACAGGTGGAAAACAGTATAAGGTTTCCGAAGGTGATGTGCTGAAGGTTGAGAAGCTTGACGCGCAGCCAGGAGATGCTGTGACATTTGACCAGGTTGTCGCTATCAGTGACAATGGACTTAAAGTTGCCGGTGATGTAGCCAATGCCAGTGTAACTGCAACTGTAGTAGAACAGGGCAGGGGACGAAAAGTTATTGTCTACAAGTATAAGAGAAAAACCGGATATCATAAGAAAAACGGTCACAGACAGGCATACACACAGGTTAAGATTGAAAAGATCAACGCTTAAAGTATGACTACAATAACGATTATAAAATCCAAAAGTGGGGAATATAAAAGAATATCCTGTACAGGACATGCGGGATATGCCAGGGCAGGCAGTGATATTGTATGCAGTGCAATATCCGTTTTGGTTATAAACACAATCAATTCACTTGATGTGCTGACTAAAAACCGCATAGAAGTTAAAAGCGATGAAGAAACGGGAATGATTGAATGCTGTTTTGCAGACAAACTGGATGAAGCAGGAATTCTTCTTCTTGACTCCATGATACTTGGATTGCAGGGTGTCGTATCTGAATACGGCAGAAAGCACTTAAAACTTATATTCAGGGAGGTGTAAAAATGTTAAAGCTGAACCTTCAATTTTTTGCTCATAAAAAAGGTGTTGGCTCTACCAAAAACGGCAGAGATTCCGAATCCAAAAGACTGGGTGCAAAGAGAGCTGACGGTCAATTCGTAAAGGCTGGAAATATTTTATACAGGCAGCGCGGAACCAAAATCCATCCTGGCATCAATGTAGGACGGGGCGGTGATGATACACTGTTCGCATTAGTTGACGGAGTACTTAGATTCGAAAGAAAAGGAAGAGATAAGAAACAAGCTTCCGTATATCCTGTAGAGAAATAGTACGAATTAACATGGCATCAAACAACTCTTTGTTTGATGCCTTTTTCAAATAACTTTTTAACTGGAAAACCTTTTAGCTGAAAGGGAAAAATATGTTTGCAGACAGAGCAAGAATTTATGTGCGCAGTGGACGGGGCGGTGACGGGCATGTATCCTTCCGGCGTGAAAAATATGTGCCAAACGGCGGCCCCGATGGCGGAGACGGCGGAGATGGGGGCAGTGTTATCCTGGAAGTAGATACAGGATTAAATACTTTGACCGACTACCGTCATGTACGAAAATATCGTGCAGGGGATGGGGAAAAAGGTAATAAACGAAACTGCCGTGGGAAAAATGGGGAAGACCTCATACTAAAGGTTCCAGAAGGAACTGTGATAAAAGAGGCAGAAAGCGGAAAAATAATCACAGATATGTCGGGTGAAAACAAAAGGTTTATACTTTTATCCGGCGGACGGGGCGGCAATGGCAACCAACATTATGCCACCAGTACCATGCAGGCGCCTAAATATGCCCAACCGGGCCAGCCCGCAAAGGAGCTGGAGCTTTTTATGGAGCTTAAAGTAATTGCTGATGTGGGACTGGTGGGATTCCCCAACGTGGGAAAATCCACCCTGCTAACAAAAGTTTCCAACGCAAGACCTCAAATTGCGAATTATCATTTTACCACAATAAATCCTCATTTGGGAGTCGTGGATTTGGATGACGCAAAGGGATTTGTCATTGCGGATATTCCCGGACTTATAGAAGGCGCGTCCCAAGGAGTTGGACTTGGATATGAGTTCTTGCGTCACATAGAAAGAACTAAAGTTATTATTCATATTGTGGATGCGGCAGGAACCGAAGGACGTGACCCTATTGCGGATGTTTATGCCATTAACAGGGAATTGGAAAACTATAATCCAGAAATTGCAAGACGTCCTCAGGTAATTGCTGCCAATAAGACAGACATGGTTTTTACTGAAGACGACAGTTTAGACCCAGTTAAACTGCTTAAGGAAGAATTTGGACCAAAAGGAATAGAGGTATACCCTATTTCAGCAATCAGCGGTAAGGGAATCCGTGAATTAATGTATCATGTAAGAAAAATGCTGGATGAAACAGATGAATCCCCAATT
>CAMUHA010000179.1 GCA_947088515.1 uncultured bacterium | reverse complement strand
TTTGCGCCCGGTATTTTTATGATGTAAATGATGAGCTGATTTTGAGGAAAGATACAGGATTTGCAATAATCAGATTTCAATATGACGACCACGGCAGGCAGCTTTCACAAATGTATTATGGGGAGGATGGGAGGCCAATTATCAGTACCAAGCACCATTGCGCCGGTTTTGTGTATGGATATGATGAGAGTGGGAACCAGGCTGATATTCAGTATGTAAATCTGGATGGGAGACTGATGGTCAGAAGTGACCTGGGATATGCCCGCACCCACAGGGTTTTTGACGGTTTTGGCAATATAACGGAAGAATATTTTTATGACACAGACGGCAGTCCGGCTGTGTGGGAGGAAGGCGGATATTCATCAGCCAAAAGTCTGTATGTGAATGGAGAGTGGATGCGGTCCAGTTATTATGACCAGCAGGGAAACCCTGTCATAAGGAGAGATACCGGTTATGCCGTAATAGAAAATGAGTATGATGGATATGGGCAGAGAGCTAAAGAAATATATTTAGGCACAGATCATGAGCCTGTGATTTGTACAAAGTATCATTGTGCCGGCAGGGAATTTTACTATGATGAACAGGGGAATAAAATCAGGACATGTATTCTGGGAACAGACGGTCGTTTGATGGTGCGGGAGGATTTGGGATATGCCCAGATTTATTCAGAATATGACCGTTATGGCAATGAAGTGAAAACATTTTATCAGGATGTGGACGGAAAACCGGCGGTATGGAAAGAAGGCGGTTATTCTTATTGTGAGAATGATTATGAGGGGATGAGTAAGACCGCATCAAGGTATTATGATATGTATCATAACCTTGCAGTGAGAAAAGATAAGGGATATGCGGAAATAAAATTTCAGAATGATGAAAGGGGGCAGTGTCTTTGTGAACGGTATTATGGAGTAAATGGGGAACCTGCGATCCATAAAGAAGTCAAGTGCGCAGGCATGACATTTGAACGGGATGAAAGCGGTAATGTAATTGAGAATAAATATATAGGGACTGAAGGGCCGATAATGACGCGAAGTGACCGGGGGTATGCGCGGATTCATGTAGAAATTGATGATCTGGGAAATACACTGTGGGCATATCTGTCAGACGAAAAGGGTCAGCCAGCAGCATCAGCAGAGTATGGTTATGCTTCCTATGAGAGTATATATGTTAACGGAAAGTGGGTAAAAGGAATTTATTATAATGCACAAAAGGAGTGGGAGGAAAAGAGGGACACCGGATATGCTGTTATAGAGCTTTCATATGATGATAAAGGCAGGTGTACAGGCGAAAAATATTATGGAGCAGATGGCAAGCCCGTTATCAGCACAAAGCATCACTGTGCAGGTATTGCGTATGGATATGATAAAAATGGGAACATAACAGATATGTGCTATATTGGAGCGGATGGTTTTCCGGTTAGCAGGGGCGACCTGGGATATGCAAGGATACAAAAAGAATATGATGATTTTGGAAATCTGGTGAAAGAATCTTACTTTGGCGTGGACGGCCGACCGGTGGTATATAAAAAGGGAGACTATTCTTCTTTTGAAAACATTTATGTAAATGGAAAATGTACCAGGACAAGTTATTATGACCTGCAAGGAAATCTGATTATAAATAAAGAATTAGGATATGCTGTCGTAAAATATCAGTATGATGCGTATGGACAATGCATATCAGAGATGTATTATGGGACAGACGGTCAGCCTGTTGTCAGCTTCAAATATTTCTGTGCCGGATTTAAATATGGATATGATGCGTCAGGAAACAGAAACTATATAAGCTATACCGGCGCTGATGGGAAAATGATGGTGCGCAGTGATTTGGGCTATGCGCTGGTAAAAATAAAGTATGATGATTTTGGAAATAAGCTGGAAGAAAGCTATTTTGATGCACAGGGCAGTCCTGATGTATGGGAGGAGGGAGGATATGCTTCTGTCTATAGAAAATATGCAGGAGAAAGGTGTGAAGAAGTTGCCTATTATGACAGGCAGGGAAATCTGACAGTGGCGAAGAACACAGGATATGCCAGAGTCCGGTATCTGTATGATAGTTTTGGACAGTGCATTGGGGAGCAGTATTTTGGAGAGGACGATGGACGGGCTGTCAGTATGGAATATCATTGTACCGGTTTTAAATATGGGTATGATGAGAGGGGAAACAGGACACATATACAATATGAGGGACTTGAGGGTGAAATATATGAAAGAGGAGATATTGGCTATGCCCAGGAGGTCAGGACATTTGACGAATTTGATAATATGACTGAAGCTGCATTTTTGGATGTGGATGGAAATCCGGCAGTGTGGAAAGAGGGCGGCTGTAATCTGCGCAAAATGGAATATGATAAAGGGAAATGTGTGAAGGAAAGCGTCTACTCCATTATAGACGGTGAAACGGAAGGGACAGTGCGCAGAGATACCGGATATATAACCGTTTATTATCAATATGACCAATATGGCCAGTGCATTTCGGAAAAGTATTATGGAGCAGATGGCCGTCCCGCCATAAATGCCCAAAACAATTGTGCAGGTATTATGTACGCGTATGACCTTGCTGGAAACAAAGTCAAAACATGTTATATAGATACGGACAATCTGCCGGTTGTGAGAGAGGATCTTGGATATGCGCAAATACAAAGTGAATATGATGATCTGGGGAATGAAATAAGGGTGGTATATCTGGACGAGAAGGGAGAACCGGCCATATGGAAGGAGGGAGGCTATGCTTCTTGCAGAAATATTTATCAGAACGGAATATGCGTGGAATCGGATTATTATGGTTTGGACGGAGAATTGATAGTAAGAGAAGACACCGGATATGCAGTTATAAAGCATCAATATAATGAATACAGGCAGAAAACCGCTGAATTATATTATGGAACGGAAGAGGAACCTGTTATCAGCCGGACGAATCACTGTGCAGGAATAGAGTATGATACCGATGGGAGAGGAAACACAATTGTGAACCGATATATTGGGACAGATGGAAGGCCCATGGTCAGGGAAGACCTTGGATATGCGGAAATCCGTTCTGAATTTAACAGTATTGGTAATGCGATACGGACAGAATATCTGGATGCCGATGGACAACTGACAGAGCTGGCAGGTAAAGGATATGCTTTTTTGGAAAACAGATATGAGGAGGGAAAGTGTGTAGAGACAAAATACTTTGACAGCATGGGAAATTTAAGGGAGAGAGAGGATACTGGATATGCGGTAATAAAATATGCCTTTGATGAACGCGGGCAACAGATTTCTGAAATGTATTATGGGGCGGACGGCGGACTGACTATGAATAAGGAATCTTATTGCGCTGGTAAGATATATACATATGATAAAACCGGGAACAGGACCGATATTTATTATAAAGATATAGATGATTCACTTATTTGCCGGAGCGACTATGGATTTGCACATATAGAGACGAAGTACGATGCCTTTGGAAATGAAACCAATCTGACATATTTAGATGAAGAAGGGGAACCGGCAGAATGGACGACAGGCGGTATTGCAAGTATTGAAAAAATATATGACAAAGGAAACTGCATAGAAAAAAGATATCATGATAAAAATGGAAATCTGGCGTCACGGACGGATACAGGGTATGCGATTATACGATATCAGTATGATGCGTTTGGACAATGTATTTCCGAATTGTATTATGGAGTGGAAAATAATCCGGTAGCCTGTACAATTCACCACAATGCCGGATATGCGTATGAGTATGATGAGCTGGGCAATAAGATAAGAACACGGTCTGTGAAGCTTTAATTTCTAAGGATGGGTATCCCGGAATTTAATGTATCCAAAAGCGTTCTAATGGATATGAAAAAGGTCTTTTCAGCCAGTATATAAAATTCTGGCATGGAAAGACCTTTTAGATTTTCTGAATTTATCTTTCTACTATTTCCCCGTTTTTGTCAAGGTATATACGTTTTTCGATGATGCCGGAAGGGGCATATTCATATCTTATCACTGCATAGCCATATTTATTATTTACAGGCTGCTGCTTTTCATCATAATAGGTTTCGGAAACAAGCTGCTCCAGCTCGTTGTACTCATACCGGCAGATGGCGTATCCAAGGTTTTTGTATATAATAGGTTCCCTGTTGGTGTCTGTATATTTTTTCTCAGTTATATGAGCGCCATTGTAGGAGTAGGATATGCCAGCATAGCCCAGGTCCTTTCGCTTTACCAGATTTAAATCAGAATCATAGTAGGCGTCCCAGGTCAGGTTGTTGTAAGCATTGAAGGCTTTGAAATGCAGAGCGGCTCCCAGGTCTTCCCGCATTATTTTTTTCTGGTCCGGACCATGGTACCAGTAATAGGTATCGTTTCCTTTTTCATCATAATCATATGCAACGCTTGAGCAGAAATATTCCGGGCTGATAATTGGCTCATCATCTGTGCCATAGTAGGAAGTAGATGCAGTGTGGCTATATTCATTATATGTATAAGCAACGGAGGCATATCCAGTATCGTTTCGCAAAACAGGATATCCCTGTTCGTCAAAGTATCGGGAACGGATTATATTTCCGGTGTCGTTGTATTCATTCCGTAAGGAGGCATATCCGCCTTTGTTGCAGGCAGCAGGCGCTTTTGCACTGTCAAAATAAGCTTCTGCTGTTTTGTTTCCCCAAGCGTCAAAATCGTTGTGAATCCAGGCATATCCTTTGTCACTCCGGGTCATTAAGGAGCCGTCGGCGCCTGCAAACATGACATCAGTCTGATTGCCGGATGAATCGTATTTAAACTGGCGGATGGCACAGCCGTGTTTGGAGCTGATAACGGGCTGGGAGTTTGTGCCAAAGTAATATTCGGCAATATCCTGGCCGAGGGCATCATATTCAATGACGATGGAAGCGAATCCGGTGTCTTTACGCAGAACCGGATTGTTCTGGGCGTCAAAATATTTTCCTTCCACCCATTTCCCGTTTTTGTAAGTGTTTTCACAGAAAGCATAGCCTCCTTCTTTTTGTGCTGTGGGATTATCATCAGTGTCAAAGTAGGATGTTTTAATATGGTTATCCTGAAGGTCGTATTCGTTATGGCTGTGTGCATATCCCAAATCGCTGCGCAGAATATAGCTGCCATCAAGACCCAGATACCAGCTGTCAGTCCGGTTGCCCCTTTCATCATAGGCAAACAAGAAGCCGGCGCAGTGGTATTCGGTACTGATAATCGGTTGTCCATAGCTGCCATAAAAGGACTGGGAAACCAGCAGGCCAAATGAGTCATATGTGGAAGTGATACTGGCATATCCGGTATCTTTTCTCAATATGGGATTGCCTTCAATGTCAAAATAACGTGATTCTACATCGCGTCCATTTTCGTCATACTGAAATTCACAGGAGGAAAACCCGCCTTTTTTCCATACAGTGGGATTATCTTCAGCGTCAAAATAGGATTCGCGGATTTTATTGTCTAAGTGGTCGTATTCCATTTGGGCATGGGCATATCCCAGGTCCCTTCGGATTAGGGGAGCGTTATCTGTTCCTATGTAACGGCTATCGGTTTTATTTCCCCGGTCGTCATAGGTATATTGAACGCCGGCACAATAATATTTTGAGCTGGTAACAGGCCTTCGTTTGGTATCAAAGTAAAATTCCGAAATACAATCCCCATCGTCATTGTACTGACGAGTCAGAATGGCATATCCGGTATCTTTTCTTAAAACCAGATTATTGTGTGTGTCAAAGTACTGCTCTTCCGCCAGTTTTCCGTTTTCATAGCGGGTTTCGCAGGAGGCATATCCGCGTTCTTTCCTTATGACAGGTTTTCCTTCTGTGTCCAGATAAGTGGCTTTAATAACATTGCCCAGCAAATCATATTCTTTATGGTATTGGGCATACCCCAAGTCATTACGTATCATGGGTTTGCCATTTTGCCCCACATACCGTATATCTGTTTCGTTTCCAAGCAGGTCATAGGCATATTCAAAACCGGCGCAGTGGTACTTGGAGCTTACAACGGGCAGGTTGCTTGTGTCATAGTAGTAAGAGGAAATGACCTGCCCATGTTCATTATAAGAAAGCTTTCTGACTGCATAACCATATTCTTTATGGAGAGTCAGACTTCCTTTTGTATCAAAGTAACGTGTTTCCATATGTTTTCCATCTTTATATTTGTGTTCATAAGAAGCAAAACCACCTTCTTTACATGTAGCAGTATGCTCGTTGGTGTCAAAGTAAATTTCCTTTATTATATTGCCGGACAGGTCGTAATCTCTGTGTAGATGCGCATATCCTAAATCTCTTCTGACCATCAGTGAACCATTTATGTCCAGATATCTGGTGTCGGTTTTGTTGCCCAGGTCATCATACTCATACAGAAAACCTGCGCACTGGTATTTAGAACTGATAACAGGCTTATGATTTATATCAAAATATAGTTCAGAAAGACGCTGCCCAAATTCATCGTATTGGAGAGTGATGATGGCATATCCATTATCCTTTCGCAGCATAAGATTGCCCTGCGCATCAAAATAACGGGATTCTGTCCAGTTGCCGTTTGTGTAGACTGCCTGATAAGAAGCATAGCCTCCATCCTTACATGTTGTGGGCTGGTCTTTTGCATTGTAATAGGAGGATTTGACGACATTTCCATCAGAATCATATTCTTTGGCAACATGTGCATATCCTAAATCACTGCGGACAATCAGTGACCCATCTGTATTTTGATAGCGGATATCCGTCTGGTTTCCTTTATCGTCATATTCATACAGAAAACCAGCACAATGGTACCTGGAACTTAGAATGGGAAGTTCATTTGTGTCGAAAAAGAGGTTGGAAATTTCCTTCCCCCTTTCATCATAAGTATAGGTTTCAACTGCATAACCACAATCCTTCCGCAGAGTCAGATTCCCCTGGGTATCAAAGTAGCAGACCTTTGTCAGGCGCCCGTTTTCATAGGTATTTTCACGGGAGGCATATCCGCCTTCTTTCCATAAGGCAGGCTGTCCCTGGGCATCAAGATAGAAGACTTTTATTTCATTGCCCATGCTGTCGTATTCGGAATTTACACGGGCATAT
>CAMUHA010000178.1 GCA_947088515.1 uncultured bacterium | reverse complement strand
AAGAATATATCCCTTTGTTCCGGCAATAACAAGCTGGCCTTCTGACTTTACACCAATCCCTGTTTTTGACAGTGCCAGTGCATTTTTAAACCGAAAATGTATCTTGGAATATAAATCAATTCCATTTTTAGCAGATATACCAGTAAATTCAACACTTTCATAATTGCATCCTAACAACTTAAATATAGGAAGGAGTGTATAACTTCCAAATTCCAGAAAAGCGCCTCCATATTCATCATCCACCATCTCTCTTAATCTTGGGTTTGTAATTCTGGAAAAACAAGCCTCTACATCTTTGATCTCTCCAATCGTTCCATTCTTTGCAATATTCATCATCTGCAAGAAACCAGGGCAATATGCCGTTTTAATGCCTTCCATTAATATTGTTTTCTTAGACTCTGCAAGAGCATAGAGCTCCTCTGCTTCCTTTACCGTAAATGTCAACGGCTTTTCACAAAGCACATGTCTTCCATTTTCCAGACACCTCCGTGCATATTCATAATGGGTCTGGTGTGGCGATGCAATATAAACCACATCTACATATTGCAAAAACTCTTCGAATTCACCAAAAAAGTATTCCAGTTCATACTTTTGGCCAAACTTGCGGGCGCTCATCTCATGCGGATTATATACTGCTCGTGCATTGATTCCGCTGACATATTTGGCTTCGGCAAGAAATCTTGGCGCAATCCGTCCTGTTCCAATAATTCCTAACTGTAAAATCGGGTGCTGGCTTGCCCGTAAAATAGAAGAAGAAATATCAGGAGTTCTTTCCAAATATACTACCTCACAATAATCCTTCAGATAGTCAAATACTCCTACCCAGTCAGAACCTTCTGCAAATATACTTACACCCATTTTTTGTATGTCTTCCTGTTTCTGCCCTTCGTGGTCTTCAATTATAATTTCATCTGCCAGCCCAGAATTTTTCACATTATCGATTCGCTTTAGCAAAGGGTCAATTACATTCAGTTTACCACGCTGCAAATCATAATGCTCCGTGGTAACTCCAACTATCAGATAATCACCCAGTTCCTTTGCTCGTTTTAGCAAATTATAGTGCCCCTCATGGAACAAATCAAATGTACCATAAGTAATTACTTTTTTCATTTGCTTACCCTCTTCTAATAAATATGCGCTTTATTAAATAAGATATATACACTTTAAATAAAGATTTTTTACACATTATCTTTTCCAAATTAGACAACTAAATATATTCCGCCCCATTCTTACCATATATCTTCTTAATGATGTACCTCCTACAAGCCTTCTCTTATAAAAAAAGTCCATTGCAATTTTCTGCAATGGACTACAAACATTTTCTTCCCTATTTCTGCATCCATGCAACTTATAAACTCCAGCAATTATTTCACACTGTAGCTTTGATTCTTCCCTGAAAACAATATACTTACTTTATAATATCGGCAAATTTTATAATTAATTTACCCTATTTTTCTCTATTTTTATTATGAAACAATTACCAATGCTTATCTTTTTCATCTAAAGTGGGGAAAAACATTCTTTTTACTTCTTTTTTTAATCGTAAGTATACACAGCATATTTACGTACACCTCTCCACATAGTTTGTAATAACTGCATCTACACCCAACTCCCGCATTTTGTCAATATCTTCTCTCTCATTTACCGTCCATACATGCACCCTGATACCTTTCTTTTGGCATTCACTAACCATATTAGAATATTCTGTATTTTTTATGGAAGGATGTACTGCAAAGGCGTTATATTTTTCTGCATACTCTGCAATATCCAGTATCCCATTTGAATAAAGAAACGCAATCTTCGCTTCTCTCTCCAGCTCTTTAACTCTTTGCATGGAATAATGATTAAAAGAAGAATATATTATCCTGTCAGCAATTTTCTTTTCCCTGGCCAGCTTTAAAACCTTTTCTTCCAGCTGCTCATAAAACACAACACTATTTTTAAGTTCTAAATTTACTATCAAGTCTGTTGTTCTCACAAAATCATAAACTTCTTCCAGAGAAGGAATTGCAACTTTCCCATAGGCAGGAAAGTTCTTATTCACATTAAGCTTTCTGAGCTGGTCAAAAGTATAATCCTTCACCCATCCAGTTCCGTTGCTGACCCGGTTCACTGTCTCATCATGAATTACAACTGGCACTCCATCCCTGGTCAGTTGTACATCAAGCTCAATCCCATCTGCCCCAAGCTGCCATGCCAGTTCAAAAGCTGGTATGGTATTTTCCGGTGCACGACCGCTTGCCCCCCTGTGAGCCCATATTTTCATTTTTCTGTCCGCTCTCTTTCGCCAAATAATTTCCTTATATGTGCTTTTCTTCTTGGCGAAAGATATTTCTCTGTCCTTACCTGCCCCAAACCGGACCAGCTTTAACTTTTGCTTCTCAAAATCAATCAGTAAGCTGTCCCACAAATCCTGGCTTACTGTTCCCGCTTTTCTCTCATATATAATGGAATTTTCCGGTTTCTTATCTGTAAAATATTCCAGCTTGGCACATCCCACTGATACAACTGGAAAACTACATTCCTCAAATATATAATCTGCGTGTGTATGACCATAAAAAAATCCTATAATCTGATACTGTTCCTTCGCATTACATGCTTCCAAAATATCAAGTATCTCTTCTCCATTTCGTATCAGAAAGCTCCAATAGTCAAGTTTAGCTAAAGGTGCATCATGGGAAAAAACTAAAAACTTTGTTCCAGCCGGTGCACAATTTAAAGTTTCTCTTAACCAAATAGTCTGTTTCTTTGTATACCCATATCGAACTGGACTACTATCCTCAAAAGATGAAAGAAAAATCATTCTCACAAAATGAGAAGGCAAGTCTACATAATAATCCAATCTTTCTCCCCGCAGATGGTATAGATTCTTCATCTCTTCCCGGCTGAACACTTCATGGTTGCAAAAATAATTCCAATCATGATTGCCTGGCGTAATGTATACCGGAACACCACATTTTTCCAGGTCATTAATAATGTCATTTACATATTCTGATGTTAGTTCTTTAGATACCATCCCATCTGTCAAATCTCCAAGATGAATAATGCCATCATAACTTACTCTGCCTGCAACCTTTCTAATATTTGAAACTGTATCTATCCAGGTTCCGTTTACTGTCACATGGGTATCTGCAAGAATACATAATCTCACTGTACCAGATGCTGCATAACTGCAAATTGATTCTATCGTTCTTTCTGATTCCCACTGAAAGTATGGTTTTTCCTGGTATTGGGGTTCTGTGTGATAAAATTGTACCAACCTTGAAGATTTTACTAAATCATCTTGTCCCAGCTCATAACCATCTCTGCGCCGCACACATACCCTGAAATAACATTCCTTCTCAAAAATATAATCCTCCAGCTGATAGGAGTCTGGTGACAAATTTTGTATATATGTTGACCAATTTTCCTCCTTTGCATAGCTGTAAGTATAAATATATTCCGGATTACGCTCCAAACTGAAAATTGCTGGTGCAAACAAATATTCCTGTTCACACAAATGCAGCCTGCTTCCTGGCACTGCATGGTAAATTTTTTCTGTTGCCATATGCTTTGGAGATTCCGGTACAAGTGTGCCATCATAAAGCGCAGTTCGATATCCCATCCTTAATTTTATGTATTCCATAATTTTTTCCACAATTTTATACCTGCAAAATATTATTTATCCAACCTGATGTTAAATACTTTTTGTAACGTTATAAGCATCTTTTTCATATCATATGGTATCTTCCAACGAAAGTCAATTAGCAGAAAACTCTATTTTTAGATAATTTTTCCTGCAATATCATGTTTTTGATTTATTCCAAATTACATTCTCTAAAATTCTCTTTTTACTTATCAATCTTATACATAGCAATCCTGCAGAGAATATGCTATACTTAATTTATATGAAACTCTATTAAAGCAAGCTATGAAAGGACAACTCATGACCCCAATTTCCATCTGCATTATAGCCAAAAATGAAGAAAAGCATATGGATACTTTTCTTTCGTCCATCAAAAAGCACATGCAAAACTATCCATATGAAATCGTAATTGTGGATACTGGCTCTGCAGACCAGACCGTTGCCATTGCCCGGAAATACACGGACAAAATATTTCATTTTGAGTGGATAAATGACTTTAGTGCAGCAAGAAACTATTCCCTAAGCTGTGCTTCCTATGACTGGATTTTAGTTCTCGACTGTGACGAATACATAACGAATATTGATATAAAGACTTTTTCACAGATGATATCCCAATATCCAAACAATGTCGGTATGATTAACCGCCAAAACCACTATGAGATGAACGGCACTGACAGTGTATATACCGACCAGGTGGAACGTTTCTTCAACCGGAAGCTTTATCATTATGAGGCAATTATCCACGAACATGTAAGGGCTCTGAACGGACAGCCCTTTATGAGAGTTGAGCTTTCCATTACCGCAGAGCACTGCGGCTATACAGGCGCTTTTGAGCAGCTTGCCCAAAAAGCAGAGCGCAATAATGAGCTTCTTTTTAAGATGCTGGAAGAAAATCCCAATGACCCCTATCTGTATTTTCAGATAGGACAGTCTTACAATATGCTTCACGATGATGAGAAGGCCTGTTATTATTATGGAAAGGGCCTGGAATATGATGTTGACCCCCGTGCAGAATATGTACAGATGATGGTAATTGGCTATGGCTATGCGCTCCTGCATCTGGAACGTTATAATGAGGCTTTGCAGTTTCAAAATATATATGATGAATTTTCTTTTTCCGCTGATTTTGTCTGTCTGATGGGACTTATTTATTTAAGAAACGGACAGGTTGTACAGGCAATGAAAGAATTTTTAAAGGCAACCACCTTTGAAGAAGCTCATGTGGCCGGCGCCAATACTTTCATTCCCACCTTCAATATGGGATGTATTAATGAAGTGTGAGGTGATATTGACACTGCTGTTGCCCTATACCGCAAATGTGGTAATTTTAAACCTGCTCTGGACCGCCTAACAGAATTATGCAAATGACAACTCTGGAAATTTCCATATTATGTTTAATAATATAGATATTTTCCATGGCATTTAAAATATAATTTATATAGATTCAGAGCCTTACCCTTCACAATTACAGATTAACTTATTTTAAGGAGAGTCCCATGTCCAAGATACCGATTTCCGTGTGTATTATTGCCAAAAACGAAGAAAACCGAATTGACCGCTGCCTGTCTTCCCTTGCCCCCTATGGATTTGAAATTGTTGTGGTAGATACAGGTTCCACAGATATGACCAAGGTGATTGCATCAAAGTATACTGACTGCATATATGATTTTGCCTGGACAAATGACTTCAGTGCAGCAAGAAATTACTCTCTGCGTATGGCATCTAATAACTGGATATTTATGATAGACTGTGATGAATGGATTGAAGCAATTGATTTGGAAGAATTAGACTACTTCCGCAAAAATCTTTCCAATGCCGTAGGAACCGTAAAGAGACAAAACATTACCAATACGCCTGAAGACCCGGTTATGTATACCGACCGTACAGAAAGATTTTTTTCCCGTAAACTGTATCACTATACAGGCATGATTCATGAGCAGCTGACTCCGAAACATGAGTTTGAATTTGAGAGTTTTCTTCTCAAAACAGTTATTGGTCATGACGGATATTGCATGTCTGATAGAGAACGTTATGAAAAGGTACAGCGTAATCTGAAAATGCTGTTTGCACAACTGGAAAAAGAACCTGACAATCCATATGTCTATTTCCAGATCGGGAGAACCTATTATAATATAAATGATTATCCAAAGGCATGTTTTTTTTATGAAAGGGCATTTGGCTTTAATCTAAATCCTAACCTTAACTATGTTAATGTTATGGGAGTAGAATACGGATATTCTCTGATTGAAACGCGGCAGAAGGAAAAAGCTCTTATCCTGCGTGATAAATATGATATGTTTGCCACTACCGCTGATTTTGTGTATGTCATGGGTCTGATTTATCTGGAAAATGGATTATATGAAGATGCACTGGATGAATTTTTGAAGGCAGCGACTTTTGAAACATCCCGTCTTCCTGGAGCAAACAGCTTTCTTCCCAACTACAAAATCGGTTGTATTCTAAAACAAGCCGGAGAAAACGAAATGGCTGTCAGGTACTTCCGTCTTTGCGAAAATTATGCTCCTGCGCTAAAGGAGCTGACCGCTTTAGGTGAATCTGTTTAATACTCATCAAAAGGGGAGGTTATCACTTGTGATAACTTCCTTTTTTAGTTTTTATATATTTTCTAAACGCTTATAGCCAAAATAAAAAGGGATTGGTAAACCAATCCCTTTTCGGTAGTTTTCTTATTATGCAATGCCTTACGCTAATTAGCCAAGTAAGGAAAGTACACCCTGGTTAACCTGGTTAGCCTGTGCCAACATAGCCTGACCTGCCTGAGCAAGAATGTTATTGTTAGCATACTTAACCATAGTAGTAGCCATATCTGTATCACGGATTCTGGATTCAGCTGCTGTGGTGTTCTCAACTACGTTATCCAAGTTAGCAATGGTATGCTCAAGACGGTTCTGAACAGCACCAAGGTCGGAACGCTGCTGAGAAACTGTCTGTAATGCACTCTTAACGAACGCATTTAAGCTTGCAAAGTCTTTGGATGCAGCATAAGATTTAGCATCTTCTGCGTTATAGCCTTTGAACTTATCAACAACTGCCTGTGAATTCTTAACAGTTGTATTACCGGATATTGCTCCTTTGCCTCCATTTGCCTTGTCTGCCTTTGCAACCAGACCTTTCATGCTCATAGCTTCGATAGTAACATCGATGTGCTGACCTGCCTCTGCGCCAACCTGAAGACCTTTCTTTGTGAAGGTACCATCTAACAGGTTCTGCTCATTAAATGTAGTTGTAGAAGCTACACGGTCGATTTCTGTCATCAGCTGTTTAATTTCAGCCTGGATGTAAGAACGGTCAACAGATGCAAGTGTTCCGGTTTCACCTTTAACTGCCAGTTCATTCATACGCTGTAACATATCATGAACTTCATTCAGAGCGCCTTCAGCTGTCTGTACGCAGGAGATACCATCCTGAGCATTAGAGGAAG
>CAMUHA010000177.1 GCA_947088515.1 uncultured bacterium | reverse complement strand
TCCATTCTATGGTAGAGTATACAGATGGAGGAATTATGGCTCAGCTAGGGGCGCTGGATATGAAGCTACCTATCCAATATGCACTGTTTTATCCGGATAGAAGGCCTATGGAGGGCCGAAGGGTGGACTTTTATGAACTTGCTTCCATGACATTTGAAAGACCGGATACGGAAACATTTCCAGGGCTTTTGATGGCATACCGCGCTATTAAAGAAGGTGGAAGTATGCCTACTGTTTATAATGCGGCGAATGAAAAAGCTGTATCACTTTTTCTGGACAGAAAAATAAAATTTCTTGAGATTTATGATTTAATTCAGGGAGCTATGGAGCATCATAAGACAATAAAGTCCCCTTCTGTTGAAGAAATACTTGAAGCGGAAGCGGAAGCCTATGAATATATTACTGCCAGCAGGAGGTTTTAAAGTGGCTGTTTCTATTATTTTATTTATCATCATTTTTTTTGTGGTAGTTGTTTCCCATGAGTTTGGACATTTCATTGTTGCGAAAAAAAATGGCATTCATGTGGTAGAGTTTTTTGTTGGTATGGGTCCTTCCCTTTTTTCTTTTTATAAAGGTGATACCAAATATTCATTGAAACTTCTTCCAATAGGCGGCGCCTGTGTGTTTGAGGGAGAAGATGGATTACAGAAGGAGAAAGGGGAGCTGTCAGAAGGGGCTTTCCCAAATGCGCCGGTATGGGCCCGGTTTTCCACTGTATTTGCAGGCCCATTATTTAATTTTCTGACTGCTTATGTGATGGCTATTGTACTTGTATATAACTGTGGAATTACGCTTCCAGAGGTTCGGACTGTGTATGAGGGGAGTCAGGCAGAGGAAGCGGGCCTTATGGAAGGCGATATTATCACTCAAATTAATGGAAAGAGTATCCATCTGGGGGAGCAGGTAACATTAATTACCCAGCTTAATACAAAGGGAGAAAGCCTTCAGGTGACATATCTTCGTGATGGACAGAAATATAAGACAGTGGTTAAACCCACATATGATGAAAGTTCCCAGCGATATTATATGGGAATTGGAGTGGGGAGTTATTTAAAGTGTAATGTGCCCCAAACATTTCAGTATGCTTTTCATACAATGAAGTTTTATGTGGAAACAACAATAAAAAGTCTTCAAATGCTGATTACAGGACAATTGTCAAAAGATGATGTGTCAGGTCCAATAGGGATTGTTAAAGTAGTGGATGAGGCATATGATTATTCCAGAGCTTATGGTGTGCTGGATGTTGCATTAAATATGATGAACATTGCGTTGCTTCTTTCTGTGAATCTTGGAATCATGAATCTTCTGCCGCTTCCGGCTCTTGATGGAGGACGTTTGGTATTTTTGCTGATAGAAGCCGTTCGGGGAAAGCCGGTTCCGGCAGAAAAGGAAGGAATGGTTCATTTAGCTGGGATGATGGCGCTTATGGTTCTTATGGCGCTTGTTTTCTTTAATGATATAACAAAGTTTTTTTGATAATATATAGTATAACATGTGGAATCCATATACAAAATTGCCAAACTTACAGTTTTGGTAACTTTGTATAATGGATTCTTTTTAGTTGTGACTATATAATAAACTGCATCATAAAAAATCTGGCAGTGAACAGAGGAAAGGGACAGGAAATATTGAAAGTAATTTCGGGAGTATATTGGGATAAAGGAAGACGTGCCGTTAATCAGGATTCTATTATGCTGGAACAGGTGATGACTGACAGGGGAAGGATTTTGATGATGGCGGTAAGCGATGGGATTGGGGGACTTAATGAAGGGGAAATTGCCAGTGGCTATATTACAGAACGGTTGACAGAGAACTTTTACAGTCAGATGATTTCGCTGGCAGTAAAGGGAAAAGAGAAAAAATATCTGATGAAAAGTATTTTACGGTGTTTTTATAGTATTAACGAGGAGTTACGGCGCTATGGGGAAGGAAAAGGGATAAAATTGGGGGCTACCATTTCTCTTTTGCTTATCTGGAAAAGAAATTATCTGGTTTTTCATCTTGGCGACAGCCGGATTTATCTGTGCCGCAGGAAAAAAATACGGCTTCTTACAAATGACCATTCAGATGGACGGTGTGGGCTTACCAAATGTTTGGGCAGTTTCCCGTTTCAATCTCCCGATATTCTTTATGGCAGGATTTATGGCAGATGCGGTTTTTTGTTATGTACAGACGGCTTTTACAGAACAATTGATTCTGTGTCCATGCAGGTGCTTATTCCAGAAGACATTGACAGTGACCAACAGATTAAAAAGAGACTTTGGATGTTGGGAGAGATGGCGGAAAAGAGAGGAGAAGAAGACAATTTATCAGCGGTTTATGTGGTGGTATAGCAGTGAATTGTGGTATCAGGAGGTGTAAGTATGGAAAAAATCTGGCTGGAAAAATATGAACAGCTGTGTATCATTGGAGCTGGTGGCATGGGAAAAGTATATCTTGCCAGAGACAGAAACCTGGACCGGATGGTGGTGGTAAAAGAAAGTGAAAATCATTTTCTTCTCTGTGAGATGGAAATTCTAAAAGAACTGGAACATAAAGGGCTGCCACATATTTATGACTGCTTTACTTTTGAGGGAAAAATCTTTTTGGTGATGGAATACATAGAGGGCATGTCTCTTAGGCAGTATCTGGATAAACACAAAAAGGTGTCAGAGCATCAGGCTGTGAAATGGATAGTGGAACTTTGTGAAATACTTATGTATCTGCATGGCAGGCGCCCGGCCGTGATATACAGAGATTTAAAACCCGAAAATATAATGATACGGCAAAATGGTGAGCTAAAGCTGATAGATTTTGGCGGCGCTTTCCGTCTTGCATGTGGACGCAAAAGAGAAGAAATGTGTATTGGAACAGCAGGGTATAATCCCCCAGACCAGTGGAAAGAGACGGGAGGGGATGTTACCTGGGATATTTATGGATTAGGGGCTGTGCTTCATGAGATGTTAACTGGCGCAAATCCGTCCACTCCGCCCTGTGAAAGACGTTCTCTTGCATATTATGATAGAAGCCTTTCTTCTGGGCTTGATAAAATAATTAAAAAGTGTACAGCCAAAAAAGCCACAGACAGGTATTTATCTATGGAACAGTTAAAAGATGACCTGCTTCATTACCGTAGAAGGGTTTCAGGTTCCAGTGTATTTCGGATGGTGGGGAAATATCTGTATGTATTTATGATGACTGGTACCGTTTTAAGCTTTATGATTCCCTTTATTATGGGAGTGCCTGAAAATCAAATTCCATTTCCTTATCTGGAGCGGCCTCTGATTTTTCTTATGACATCGCAGATTATTCGATTGATGATATTCCAGTTTAACAAGAAACACTGTCTGTACAGGCAGGAAAAAAATATTTATCTCACAGAAAAGCGGTTTTTGGGGCTGCTGTCATTAATGCTGTTTACCATTACAGGTGTTTTAGTCTTGTCTTTTGCAGGTTTATCCCAGCCTTTTGTATGTGCAAAGGAAGAAGATGGCAGACTTTGGGTAGAGATGCGGGACGAACAGGGAAGGAAAATGCTGCTAAAGGAGGATGCCGTTTATAAAACAGACAAAAAAGTACAGTTTGAAATTCCTGCAGACCAGTTGCCAAGGCAGAAGCTTGCCATGCAGCTTGTTGCGGTGGGGGAGGATGGAGACACATACAGCAGCAGAGTTTTTTACATACAGGCACAAGATGAAGCTGCTACAGTAAATGATAAATAAGCTTGGAAATGGAAAGGATAGACAAGATAGAAATTGGATGATATGATGAAAAACATAGATTGGGAAACGGAGGACAAAATGATGACAAGAAAGCACACAAGGGTAATATCTATTGGAGATAGAGTAATTGGCGGCGGAAATCCCATACTGATACAATCCATGACAAATACAAGAACAGAGGATGCAGCCGCTACAGTGGCACAGATACAGGCGCTTGAAAAAGCAGGATGTGAAATTATCAGATGTACAGTGCCTACTATGGAAGCGGCTGCTGCAATCAGGGAAATTAAAAGACAAATTTCTATTCCTCTTGTAGCGGACATCCATTTTGATTATAAAATGGCGATTGCCGCAATGGAAAATGGCGCAGATAAAATCAGGATTAACCCTGGGAACATAGGAGGAAAAGATAAGGTTGCGTCTGTGGTGGCTGTGGCAAAGGAAAGAAATATTCCTATCCGTGTGGGGGTGAACAGTGGCTCTCTGGAAAGAGAACTGGTGGAAAAGTATCAGGGGGTAACTGCACAGGGACTTGTGGAGAGTGCGCTGGATAAGGTGCATATGATTGAAGAACTTGGATATGAAAATATGGTAATCAGCATTAAATCCTCCGATGTGCTGATGTGTGTAAAAGCCCATGAAATCCTGGCAGAGCAGACAGATTATCCGCTGCATGTTGGAATTACGGAATCAGGTACAATTATCAGCGGCAATATTAAGTCAGCCATTGGACTTGGATTAATTTTACATCAGGGAATAGGGGATACCATACGTGTTTCTTTAACAGGCGACCCAGTGGAGGAGGTTAAGTCGGCCATACTGGTTCTAAGAACGCTGGGGCTGCGGAAGGGGGGAATAGAAGTGGTTTCCTGTCCCACCTGTGGAAGAACAAAAATTGACCTGATTGGTCTTGCCAATCAAGTGGAAAATATGGTGGCTGAATTTCCTTTAAATATTAAGGTGGCAGTCATGGGATGTGCGGTTAACGGCCCTGGAGAGGCAAAGGAAGCCGATATTGGCATTGCAGGAGGTATAGGGGAAGGCCTGCTGATAAAAAAAGGTGAAATCATCAGAAAAGTCCCAGAAGACCAGCTGCTTAAGGCGCTTAGGGACGAACTGATACACTGGAAGGACTGACAGGCTTAGGTATTGACCTAATATGAATTTGTAGAGTAGAAAGCAAATAAAGGCGTGCAGCGATGGCAAAAAAATTTTTTGACGTGTTTCCGGCGCTTAAGCTGGAAAAAAAAATACAGGATTTATTTGAACAGGTTTTGGTGGAAAAGGTATCTGCAACAAAAAGCAGAGATTATATCAGAGTTACCATAACCTGTGGTTATCTGATACCCAAAGAGACTGTTTTTAAAGTAGAATCAGAAATAAAGAAACAGTTTTTTCCTACACACAATGTATCAGTAAAGCTGTATGAACGGTTTCATCTGTCAGAGCAGTATACTCCGGAGAAGCTGATGAACGCTTACCGGGAGAGTATTTTGCTGGAACTTAAAGGGTACAGTCCAATTGAATATAATCTCTTTAAAGGTGCAATTATTGTGTTCCCTAAAGAAAATGAAATGAGTCTGACAATAGAGGACTCTGTACCTGCAAGAAGCAGGGCGGCAGAGCTTGTCCGGATACTGGAAAAAATATTTAATGAGCGGTGTGGGCTTTCTATGGCCTGTACCATGGAGTATCAGGAAAAAAAGACGGACAGGCACAAAGAAGAGGACGATATAAAAATTGCCCGCCAAATAGCGGAAATTACAGCCCGCGCTGCTGGTATCAGTATTCCGGCTGATACGGAAGAATCCGGCAGTCGGGAAATAGCTGTTTCTCCAAAGCCTGTCTTAAACAAAGGGAAAGGACAGAGGGTGGATGCGCCGCAGGCCGGGAAGGGAACCAAAGGAGCGGATAGTGCAAAAGAGGCAGGAGCGGGCAGTGTTGCTGCATTTTCAGGAAGTGGAGAGAGAAAGGGATTCCGCAGGGGAGATTTTGGAAAAGGCGACTTTAAACGTGGAGTAAAACGTTCTGACAATCCGGATGTGTTATATGGTCGGGACTTTGAAGAAGAAGCTATGCCCATTGAAGATATTGTGGGGGAAATAGGGGAAGTTGTTATCCGTGGAAAAATTATTAATTTTGATTCACGTGAAATTAAGAACGAAAAAACTATTTTAATGTTTGATGTGACAGATTTTACGGACACCATGACTGTTAAAATGTTTGCCCGGAATGAACTGGTGGAGGAAATTACTGCTGGTATTAAAAAGGGAGCATTTGTCAAACTAAAGGGAGTGACTGTTATAGATAAGTTTGATAACGAACTGACTATCGGCGCTCTTTCAGGGGTAAAAAAAATACCCGATTTTACAGGCTCCCGCAGTGATAACAGTGCCCGTAAGAGAGTGGAACTCCACTGCCACACCAAAATGAGTGATATGGACGGAGTTTCAGAGGCAAAAGATATTGTTAAACGTGCTTATAAATGGGGGCATTCTGCTATAGCAATTACCGACCATGGCGTGGTACAGGCATTCCCTGATGCAAATCATGTGTGGGAGGATTTATGGAAAGAGGAAAAGGCAAAGAGGAAGGAAGCAGGGGACAAAAATCCTGATAAACAGGATTTCTTTAAAATAATTTATGGTATGGAAGCATATCTGGTTGACGATTTGCAGGAAATTGTGACAGAAGAAAAAGGTCAGAGTCTACAAGAAAATTTTGTGGTGTTTGATATAGAAACCACCGGCTTTTCTCCTGTTAATAACCGGATAATAGAAATTGGAGCTGTAAAGGTGGAAAAGGGGGAGATTACAGAGCGCTTTTCTTCTTTTGTAAACCCGGATGTGCCGATTCCCTTTGAAATAGAAAAGTTAACAGGCATTAATGACAGTATGGTAATGGATGCGCCTTTTATTGAACAGGTACTGCCAGAGTTTCTTACCTTTTGTGGTGAGGCAGTTCTTGTTGCCCACAATGCAAATTTTGATATGGGGTTTATTAAGGAAAATGTTTTGCGGCAGAACCTTAACAGAACGTTTACATACGTGGATACGGTGGGAATTGCCCGAATCCTGCTGCCTCATCAGGCAAAGCATACGTTGGACGCAGTGGCAAAGACTCTGGGTATCTCTCTGGAAAACCATCACCGGGCAGTGGATGATGCGGAGGCAACTGCCCAGATTTTTGTAAAGTTTATTCCCATGTTAGCAGAAAAAGGAGCTGATACCCTTGCGAAGGTCAACAAGCTTGGAGAATCCAGCCCGGATATTATTAAAAGGCTGCCTTCTTATCATGCAATTATTCTTGCAGAAAACAATATTGGCAGAGAAAATCTGTATGCGCTTGTGTCAGAATCCCATCTGACTTATTACAGCAAACGCCC
>CAMUHA010000176.1 GCA_947088515.1 uncultured bacterium | reverse complement strand
ATCCGTAAGAAAACAAAAGGTTATCAAAATTTTGACAGACATTTTTGTATTGTATGGCAATTTCGGGATTTTGCTGCATTATGTCTGACTCAACCCAGCGGTCGACGTCCATCAACAAAGGGTCATTTGTCCAGTAAGAAGGCACGAAATCCCAGGGAACGCCATGCTTTCCGGTAATAGGGTCATCAATTTCGTATGCAAATTCCTTCATCCATTCCAGAGTAACCGCTGTGCGGTTCATTTTTTCTAATGTGCAGGAAGCAGTGTCTTTTGCACGCCCTAAGGGAGAACAGTAGAAATCTGTCACATTCCATTTACAGATACGGTTTGCAAGAAGTTTAGCCTCCTGCCATCCTTTTTCTGTTAATGAATCATTGATATAATCAGGTTCGCCGTGACGCACGAATACAATTTTCATTATAAATTCCTTTCTTAAATTGTTATATTGGGTATACAGAAACACATCCCATATCAGTCTATCAGAAAAATATGGACTTGTCACTAACCTTGAAAATTTAAGGTGTTTTGATTTTTGCACAGTCCGTCCAAAAAATTTTGAGCAATTATTGATTGAAACATACGTTTGTATGTGCTAAAATAGACTTATGAAAAAGATAAAAAAAGATATTATACTCATATTGGTTTTTTTTTCAATAGCAGCATTATTGTGGCTGGTACCTATATTACAGAATAAATTAAATAATGATGATATGTCTGCTGTGGTACGGGTATATCAGGAAGGACAGGAGATAGACAGCTATCTGTTGTCTGAAGATGTGACAGTGACTGTTCCCTATGGAAAGGAAGGCAGTTATAATCTGCTGCTGATTGAGAATGGCCAGGCATTCATTTCTGATGCTGATTGTCCTGATATGCTTTGTGTGAAACAGCGGAGCATTTCAAGAAATGGAGAAAGTATTATCTGCCTTCCACATAAGCTTGTGGTGCAGATTGAGTCAAAGGAGGAAAGTGGACTGGATGCGCTCACCTACTAAGAAACAGACATCCCAAACGCCAGTGATTCATCTTGTAACAGATAACAATCCGCATAAGCCTTCCACAGATGGACCTTACCTTAACCGGACGGTTTATATGGGACTTTTGCTTGCATTTGCACTTATTTTATCATATGTGGAAACATTAATCCCCTTTGTGAGTGGTGTTCCGGGAGTTAAACTTGGACTTGCTAATCTTGCGGTAGCGCTTTGCCTGTATCTGCTTGGCTGGAAAGAGGCATTGATTCTTACAGTAACAAAGGCGCTTCTTGGAGGACTTTTGTTTGGAAATTTATCTATTATAATATACTCGCTTTCAGGCGCTATCTTAAGTATATTTGCAATGATTGTTTTAAAGAAAACAGGTTGGTTTCATATTCCGGTAGTTAGTGCGGCTGGCGGGGTTATGCACAATGTGGGACAACTTTTGACGGCAATGTTTATTGTGGAAACATATGGTTTGCTTTATTATGCTCCGTTACTTATTATTGCAGGGGTGGTAACAGGATTTGTAATAGGAATAAGCGCATCTCTGATTTTACCATTGATTCAAAATACTATAGGAAAAGGGGACATTTTTTAATGTTTGCATTTGTCAGGGGAAAAATAGATGATATTACGGAAGAAAATGTGGTAGTCGACACAGGTGGTATTGGTTACAATATTAAAATTTCCAGTGGTACAGCATCACTTCTTCCTAAAATTGGAGAAGAGATAAAGTTATATACATATACATGTGTCAGAGAAGACATGTTTAGCCTTTATGGTTTCCTGTCAAGAGATGACTTGGAAGTATTTAAGAAGCTGATTACAGTAAATGGAATTGGACCTAAAGGGGGACTGGCCATTCTTTCTGTGATGCGTGCAGATGATTTACGCTTTGCCATTCTTTCAGGGGATTCTGCATCCATTTCCAAGGCGCCAGGTATTGGCAAAAAAACAGCAGAAAGAGTTATTCTTGATTTGAAAGATAAAATTTCATTGGAAGATACATTAATTCATAGACAAATACAGCAGGAAAATACAAATAATTTACATGAAATGGACAGTTATGCCCGTAATGAAGCAGTGGAAGCTCTCACAGCGCTTGGCTATTCAGCGTCAGATGCTCTGCGTGCTGTAAAGGGTGTTCCGCCAGATGAAAATATGGACGTGGAAACTATATTAAAGCTTGCTCTTAAGAATTTGTTTTAACCAAAGAAATTCCAAAATGCCCTAGAGTGTGGGTGGATGGACTAAAAAAGTTTAAACAAGGAAATGTTTAATTATGGCCAAAAGAATGATTGAAACGGATTTGCAGGAAGAAGATGTAAAAATTGAAGGCTCTTTGAGACCTCAAAGGTTGGATGACTATATTGGTCAGTCCAAAATTAAGGATAGTCTGAAAATATATATAGAAGCGGCAAAGCAGAGAAAAGATTCTCTGGACCATGTTCTTTTTTACGGCCCGCCTGGTCTTGGAAAAACTACGCTGGCAGGTATTATTGCCAATGAGATGGGGGTTAATATGAAAGTTACCAGCGGTCCGGCAATTGAAAAGCCAGGAGAGATGGCGGCAATCCTTAATAATCTGCAAGAAGGCGATTTGCTGTTTGTGGATGAAATTCATCGTCTGAACCGTCAGGTGGAGGAAGTGCTTTATCCTGCTATGGAAGATTTTGTGATAGATATTATGATTGGGAAGGGGCCAACTGCAAGGTCCATCAGACTTGACCTGCCTCATTTTACGTTGGTTGGGGCAACTACAAGAGCGGGGCTTCTGACGGCGCCTTTGCGGGACCGGTTTGGCATTATCCACAGACTTGAGTTTTATTCTGTAGAGGAGTTGCAGCTGATTATCATGCACTCAGCCCGAATATTGAACGCTCCTGTGGAACCGGCGGGGGCAATGGAAATGGCTAAGAGAAGCAGAGGAACGCCAAGACTGGCTAATAGAATTTTAAAGAGAGTAAGGGATTACGCTCAGGTAAAACATGATGGCATCATTACAGAAAATGTTGCTATGACAGCGCTTGATCTGATGGATGTGGACAAAATGGGGCTGGACCATATTGACAGAAATATATTGCTATCTATGATTCAAAAATTTTCAGGCGGGCCTGTGGGACTTGATACTTTAGCAGCCGCAATTGGGGAAGATTCAGGGACATTAGAAGATGTTTATGAGCCATATCTGCTAAAAAACGGGTTTATAAACCGGACACCGCGGGGCAGGATGGTTACAGATTTGGCATATCATCATTTAGGACTTGAAATTCCCCAATAATCCGCTTATAATAGATATTGTATAGAGAACGTAAGATAAGCTATATATTTTGTGTATAGAGGGGTGAGCCTGATGTCAGTTAAAACGGATACAGAAGTAATTATTGGCGGCAAAGTGTTTACGTTGAGCGGATATGAAAGCGAAGAATATTTACAGAAGGTGGCATCCTATATTAATAATAAAATGGCAGAATATGGAAAGGTGGATTCTTTCAGGAGACAGCCTCTTGACACACAAAGTGTTCTGCTCCAGTTAAATATTGCAGATGATTATTTTAAGGCGAAGAAACAGATTAATCTTTTAGAAGAGGAAATTCAGAATAAAGAAAAAGAACTTTATAATTTAAAACATGAGCTGATTGCTTCTCAGATTAAACTGGAAAATACAGAAAAAAATGTGAAATCCCTTCAAAGTGAACTAAACGAAAATGCTAAGAAAATTATTAGACTTGAAACAGAATTGAAATCCAATTAAAAGCTGTCTTACCAGACAGCTTTTTGTGCGGATAAAAATCAGTTTACACAGACAACTGTTTGTGGTATGTTAAGCAGACAATATGAGTATTGATTTTTTCGATTTTTAGAGATAGAGAAGGAAAAGGAACGGGCATGAAAAAAGTTGAGCTTTTATCTCCAGCAGGTAACTTCAATGCACTTAAGGGCGCTATAAGCGCAGGGGCGGATGCTGTTTATCTGGGTGGTGCACATTATGGGGCACGGGCATATGCAGAGAATTTTACAGAAGAAGAAATTTGCAGAGGCATCCGTTTGGCGCATATTTGGGGGAGAAAAATATACCTTACAGTAAATACTCTGGTAAAAGAAAAAGAGCTTGACAATTTATATGATTTTTTGCTTCCATTTTATGAAAATGGACTGGATGGGGTCATCGTACAGGATTTTGGCGTCCTTTCTTATATAAAAAAACATTTTCCTGGTCTGGCTATTCATGCCAGTACTCAAATGACAATTACAGGAAGCGGAGGCGCCGCTTTTGTGAAGGAGCAGGGGATATCCCGTATTGTGCCTGCCAGGGAGCTGTCTTTGGAAGAAATAAAGAAAATAAAATCAGATACAGGAGTGGAGATTGAAGCGTTTATCCATGGCGCCATGTGTTATTGTTATTCTGGCCAGTGTCTGTTTAGCAGTATCCTTGGCGGACGGAGCGGCAACCGGGGACGCTGTGCCCAGCCCTGCCGCCTTGGGTATGATTTAGAAGGCCAAAACGGTTATCCTTTGAGTATGAGAGATATGTGTACCATTGAACTTCTTCCACAGTTAATTGCCTCTGGCATTGATTCTTTTAAAATAGAAGGCCGGATGAAGAAAGCGGCATATGCGGCTGGTGTGACGGCAATTTACAGGAAATATATAGATAAATACTATCAGGATAAAGAAAATTATAATGTTTCTATGAAAGATAAAAGTCTTTTGCAGTCTTTGTATATAAGAAGCGAAACTGGAGATGGGTATTACCAGCGAATGAATGGCAAAGAGATGATAAGTCTTAAATCGCCTGCATATTCAGGAACAGATGAACAGTTATTAAAGAAAATCGAAAGGAAGTATATAGACGGACAATTTTACCAGAAGGTGGAAGCGAATCTTTGCCTGAAAGTGGGGGAGCCTGTAAGTCTTACCCTTCAAAAGAATGCGGCAAGTGTGCATATTACAGGAGATATGGTGCAAAAAGCGCAAAATCAGCCTCTGACAATGGAAAATATAAAAGAGAAAATCCAAAAAGGCGGAGAGAGCTTTATAAAGGCAGAGCATGTAAATATAGATATGGACGAGAATGTATTTCTGGCTGTACGTTCTATAAATGAGCTACGCCGGAAGGCTGCCAGTTGTATGGAAAAGGAAATAATAAAGCAAAATGGATTTGATTCTGAAAACAGGAGAAAAGCATTGCCTCCCAGACCAAAAGAAAAAAAAGAGGTTTCCTGTGCGCTTTCTTTGGAAAGACAGATTCATGTTCTGGTAAGGACTAAAGAACAGTTGTGGGCTGCTTTGGATGAAAATGTGTCACGTATTTACCTGGATTACAGCCTGCTTGGGGAAAAAATCCCTGACAGACTCCAAAAAACTGTGGTGCAATTATTTATTGCATTACCTTATGTCATAAGGGTAAAAGACGTACCATGTCTGAAGAAAGTAAAAGCTGCACTGTCATCTGGAGTTTTTGATGGCGTACTTGTTAGAAATCTGGAAAGTTATCAGTTTTTTACTCAGGACATTTGTGGGATAAGCTGTGCAAATAAAAAGTGCATACCAGGAAAAATTGTATTGGATGCTAATTTTTATTTATGGAACAGGGAGTCTGTAAGCTTTTGGGAAGATAGGGCAGATGAATTTTTTCTTCCGCTGGAATTAAATGCACATGAATGGCATGAGCTGATGGGAATGACAATAAGTAAAACATTTACGGCATCAGCGGTTATTTATGGGAGACTTCCAGTTATGGTTACAGCCAATTGCCTGAAAAAAACAATGGGAAAGTGCGATAAAAAGCCTGGAATAGTGATGCTTGGTGACAGGTACAAAAAACAGTTTCCTGTGTATACAGATTGTTTATGTTGCTATAATGTTATCTATAACAGTGTGCCGTTATCCCTTCATAAAATGTTTGCCTTTTCAGACTGTCCTGTTTCAAACTTACGACTTGACTTTACTTTTGAAAAGGGAGAGGGTACAGCTGAAATTATCCGGTATTTTAAAGAGATAATGGTTCAGTATAAGGAACCTTTTTATAAGGAGTACACTACAGGACATTATAAACGGGGAGTAGAATAGATGGAGTTATATATCAGCGAATTTTCAAGATATGTGATAACGCTGCTTATGGTTTTATATACGTATGAATGTTTTGCAGTCTTTTGCTATAATGAGGAAGAGAGGAAAAGCGGCATCTATGCCAGACAAAATATATTGATGTTTGCGGTTCATTTCAGTTGTTTTCTGGTAATATGCTTTGAGATGGAGGATATTACTTATTTATTTTTCTATGCGTTTCAGCAGATTATACTATATGCAGCGGTGGTTTTGTACCGGATGCTGTATCCGAAAACAAACCGGCTGTTGGTAAACAACATGTGTCTGCTGCTTAGCATCAGCTTTGTAATATTGACAAGGCTTGGTTTTGGCAAGGCAATCAGACAGTTTATCATTGTGACAGGTTCACTTGGCGTGGCATTAATTATTCCATTTTTTGTACAAAAATTCCGGTTTCTTAAAAATTTAAGATGGGTATATGCCGTGACGGGGATAGCAGCTCTTGGAGTAGTTATGATTTTAGGGCAGACAACCTATGGCAGCAAACTTTCTTATTCCATTGCAGGTATTACCTTTCAGCCATCTGAATTTGTTAAGATCCTGTTTGTATTTTTTGTTGCCAGCGCTTTATACCAGTCAGCAGGGTTCTTTGAGGTTTTCACCACTGCTGTTGTAGCGGCAGCACATGTAATTATGTTGGTAATTTCAAAGGACTTGGGAAGCGCTCTCATATTTTTTATTGTCTATGTTTTAATGATATTTGTGGCAACCAAAAATTTTTTGTATGTATTAGCAGGCGCTGTAGGTGGTTCAGCGGCGGCTTATATTGCGTATCAGGCCTTTTCCCATGTACAAGTCAGGGTACAGGCCTGGAAGGACCCATGGAGTGTTATTGACGCGGCAGGTTTTCAAATTACCCAGTCATTGTTTGCTATTTCAAGTGGCGGTTTATTTGGGTTGGGGCTCTATAAAGGAACACCGCAGTCTATTCCCCTGGTGGAGGCTGACTTTATTTTTTCAGCCATAGCAGAAGAGTTTGGTATTATTTTTGCCCTCTGCATAATACTGATTTGCGTCAGTTGCTTTATTCTGT
>CAMUHA010000175.1 GCA_947088515.1 uncultured bacterium | reverse complement strand
TCGTCTATTTCCATTTAATCACCTCACATTGATATTTGTCTATGTGTTATTATATACACATATAGATGAGTGTCAATATGATTTTTGGATTTTTAACAAGATTTTTTAAATGTCTAATCCTTTATGACGGCGTATAAAGTTTTGATACCGCATGGCCGCTGTATGCCAGCCGCTATCTTCAACAAAGGCGATAAGGTTTTATTGGCTTGTCGCGTTTCCATGCTTTATCATAACTATGAGCAAATGTTAGAAAGTGCAAGAAAGATTAGTGAGTTGGGAAAAAGAATTGTCTATTTGGGACATGGAAAACCAAAGAAGAACTGTATATGGGTAAAATGAGTATAATGTACAGTACATCAAGTGCATTTTTGGTGATTTGAGTGGTGGGTAGTAACAAATGGATAGTTCTCTTATTAATGTTATATACATGGCGCTTTGGTATAAAAAGAGCGAAGACATTTACAGCCTTCGCTCTTAATTTCAGATATTCAATTATTTAAGTAAATTATATGTTTACAGTAAAATCAACAAAACCTTCAATGATATAAGCTGAAAGTTATCTGTGGATGTACATTCTTGACATGTCTGGTTCATCATTTCCTTGAACCAGACACAAAAATTCCCAGCCGTATCTCTCATAAAATCCTGTATGGTCAGTAAGTAAATAGACTGGAGTTATAGCTTTTGATTTTAAATCGTCTACAACCATATTAAGTAAATGTCCTGCAACTCCTTTACAGCGATATTCTTCCTCTGTATACACGGCGCAGACATTCGGTGTGAGGTCTTTTCTGTCATGAAAATCATTTTCAATTACTCCAAGACCTCCAATGATTCTGTCCTCATCTAAGCAGAGGTACCAGCCATACTCGGTTCCATTGTCAAGATAAGATTCCATACATTCAAGGTACGTTTCCTGTGGCACTCCCCATTTGCAATGAAACCATTCGGCAGCTCTGTCCTGTAATTCTGGTCGTTGCCTTAAAGTGATATATTTATACTCTTTCACATTCTCCCCCCCATAAATTCCAATTTTTCTTTCGCATCTTGAAATTATAACACAAATACGGAAATTTATCCAACAGCCTTTTTCCTTCCCATCATACACAGTAAGTACCCTGTCAGAGTGGTCAACCATGTAACATTTCCGGTGGGAATAGACGTTGGGGAGGTATTTATTCGATATTTTTAAAATGGAGATATGACTGGTGTATCTGCCTATACGCAGTACTATTTCGATAAAGACATTTGCATTATCGTTATATTGAATACAGAATCATTAGACCAGTATTGTTTGGGGAATGGTATTGCAGCAATCCTGCATAATAAACAAGCGCCTGCTTTATACAGACCGAAGGAAATTTTCATATTGAATTGTACTGTGTGGGAAAAGATAGCTTCAAAAGGCGATGTGAAGAACAGTAAACAATTTATAAGTTAATTTCAAAGGGTATTCAGGGAGTCAATTAACTCCCTGAATATAATAATCTAAAAGTTTATATATCCAATCTTGAAGTACCGAAAAACGAAAGCCCAAAGCTCTTGCCTTTTCTGTATTAATTCTATATTCTGATTCTCCATTATATGGAGCCTTTTCTCCTGTTTTGTCAACAACTGCCTTTGCTCCGGTCTTCTTCTCAACATACTCAATTATTTCTCTTATGGAAATAGTTCCTTCGGAGCTTCCATTGATTGCGCCCCTGATATCTTGGTCAACCAAAAAAGCCATAAATTTTCCGGCTTCATCAGAACGGATAAATCCCATCTGACTGTCCAAATTGTCAATATCCATCGGGATAGATTTTATGGTATGTTCCACATAAAATGCCAATCTTTTTGTATAATCATCGTCCCCTATTACAAATGGATATCTTACCGCAATCCAATTTCTGTCCCAATATTCCTGCCATAAAGCGCACTCTGCCTGTCGTTTTACTTCCCCGTATGAAAAATCTTTCCTATCACACCATACCAATTCTTTAGAAACACCATCAAAATCAGATTCAACCGTATTCATGTGCTTAGGTTCATAAACAGCTGTGCTGGACATATGGATGTATTTATTACAATTAACAGATTCCATTACATATTTAATATCATTTGAGCAATAAGCAATTTTATCAATTACGACATCATAATAACTATTGCTCAAAGTATTTATCATATTCTGTTCATTTGTTCTTTCGATTATGATACGATTTACTCTGTTACCGTATGAATCTGATATGTTTCCCCGTGTAGCAATCGTAACATCATGACCTTTTGATAAAAGGTCATTTACCATATGTATGCCAAAAAACCTGGTGCCGCCTATTACCAGAATTTTCATTTTTCATCCCCCACAACCACGATTTATAGGCTGATTATAAACTATTTTCCTGTGATTCGCAATGCAAGTTTAACCAGATATTTTATTTGGGATTAGCAGTATCTGTGAAGAAGGAGAAAAATATTGGGAAGTAATGGAGAGGGAGGAGGATGAGTTCCTCATTTCCCTTTTGCTGGGGGTTATATAGCAGATAGCTCTATGGATTCTCTTGTAGTTGCGCCACCCTTCTATGTATTTAAAGATTGCCCTGTGGGTTTCTATTGAACCTTGGTAGTTGTGAAAATATTGAAATTAAGAATAGGAGAATTGAAAACATGCCTCCAATTATATATAATATCTGTTAATTGGAAGCGCCAGAAGAATCTTGATTTGATAATAGACAGTGGTATTTTTTATCAGTTATTGCAAACAGATGAATGCAATAGAGTGAGGGGTAAGAAATATTAGAGCGTGTTTGAAAACTCATTTCTGTCATCTGTAAGACTCACTTTGCGTGAAACTTGTACCAAATTCAGGTTACATAGCGCACCATGCGCCCTTCAATTGGCACAAATCTTCCACAAATTGTGTCGCATATCTGACAGAAAGCATTTTTAAACACGCTTTAGCGCTACAGAGAACTATTGATAGTCATGCCCTATTGTTTGTTGCTACACACAGGAAAATAGTATGCTGAAAGACTTCTGCGAACTATATATGATATTGAGTTTTATTTAGAACAGCGGGTGGGCAAGGGAAAGGAGCTGTTAATGGAAAAAGTATTATACGTAACAGATTTAGATGGGACGTTGTTAAACAGAAATGACCAGATTAATCCTGAAAGCATAAAAATTATTAATAATCTGGTGGAAAATGGGATGATGTTTACTTATGCCACTGCAAGGTCGCTGGTATCAGCTAGTGTGGTTACAAAAGGTTTGTCGGTGGGCAATCCTGTTATCATATATAATGGTGCATTTATTATCCGGCCGGATACAGGGGAGATATTGGCAAAAGAGAGGTTTGAGGAAGAAGAAATGTATCAGGTTCAAACCGTCCTTAATAAACAGAATATCAGTCCGCTAGTGTATTCTTTTATAAATGGAGTGGAAAAAGTATCATGGAATACAGAAAAAGAGAACGATGGAGTTAAACGGTACATTGGTCTGAAAAAGGGGGACAGGCGGATGAATCCGATTAAAGGAGATACAAAAGCGCTGTACCAGGGGGACATGTTTTATTTTACCTGTATTGGAGAAAAAGAGGAGCTTTTGCCAATATACGATATTTTTTCGAAAGATGGCCGGTATCGTTGTACCCTCCAGCAGGAATTGTACAGGCCGGAATACTGGTGCGAAATTATGCCCGCTAAGGCAACCAAAGCAAATGCCATAGAGAAGCTAAAGGAAATGCAAGGCTGCACAAAAGTCATTTCCTTTGGGGATGCTGTTAACGATATTCCCATGTTCCAAATATCAGATGAGGCCTATGCAGTGGACAATGCCGTGGAAGAGTTAAAGGCATACGCAACGGGGATTATTGGCAGTAATATAAATAATGGGGTGGCAAAATGGCTGGAAGAGCATGTGATTTTACACAACTTATAAATTCAGATACATATAGCTTTTTGAGGCAGAATATAAGGCTTGGAAAACGTATCATTCTTTTGGGGCTTGGGGGAAGTTATGCCTATGGAACCTATTGTGAGAGCAGTGATGTTGACATTAGGGGGATAGCATTAAATATGCCTTCTGATTTGCTTGGACTTACAAAGTTTGAGCAGTATGAGGATGAAAATACGGATACGGTTATTTATTCTTTTAACAAAATTATAAGGCTTCTTTTGGAGTGTAATCCAAATACAATTGAATTATTGGGACTGGATGAAGGGCAATACTTGATAAAAACAAATCTGGGGCAGGAATTGTTAGACAATAAACAATTATTTCTTTCAAAAAGGGCGGCAAAATCTTTTGGCGGATATGCCAGTGCCCAACTAAGGCGTCTGCAAAATGCCATTGCCAGGGATTTCATGCCGCAGCATGAGAGAGAGCAGCATATTTATCGTTCTGTTAAGAATGCTTTGGAAGATTTTGAACGAAAGAACAAAATGGAGGGTAAAGGCCGCATAGAGATTTATATAGATAAATCAGACCACCCGAATTCTGAGACGGAGATATTTATTGATGCGGAATATAAGCATCTGCCATTGCGGGATTGTGCAAACATGTTAGAGGTTATGCACAATGTTGTCAGGGAATACGATAAAATTGGCAAGCGCAACAAAAAGAAAGACGATAACCATTTAAATAAACATGCAATGCACCTGATAAGGCTGTTTATGATGGCAATTGATATTTTGGAAAAAGGTGAAATCAGAACACACAGAACTGACGACTTAGCGCTTCTTAAAAGTATCAGGCGGGGAGATTTCCAAAAGGAAGATAAAACTTTTTCAAAGGAGTTTTACGAAATATTATCTGAATATGAGAAACGGCTGGACCAGGCAACGGCAAGCACATATTTGCCAGATAATCCTGATATGGATAAGGTGGAAAAATTTGTTGAACGTATAAATAGAAAAGCGATAGAAGGTGACTTTGCAGGTTGACAAAAAGAGTGACAGAAGATTGCTAAGGCAGAAGGAAAATGTCAAAGGAGTGGGATTGAAGCGGCAGATTTTAGGAAAAACAGAGGGCAATTTTGAAGAAATTATGGGATTTAAAGAGACTGGTGTAATGGAAAATGAAGAGAATGCTATGAGGACGGATTTTGATATGTAAGGCTGTAAATGAAGGTATTGACATTTGCTGACTGGTTTGCTAAAGTAAATACAGGTAACAGGGAGTAGCTTGCATACATAGGTGTGTAACATAATTCTGTCAGTACGGGAAGATGATTCCCCGGAGTATGTTGTAAGAAGCGAGACTTTTACTGCAAATTTTATTTGCAGAAGAAGTCTCTTTTTTTCTGCAAAAATATGTAAGGAGGAGATTATGTTTTTCTCAGGTATGTTATTAGTAACTGGACTGGCGGCATTAATTAAGGGGGCAAGTTTTTTTGTTGATGGAAGTTCATCTCTTGCAAAAAGACTTAAAGTACCAGGCCTGATTATTGGCCTTACAATTGTTGCACTTGGAACAAGCGCCCCGGAGCTTGCAGTCAGTACATCTGCGGCGTTGCAGGGTGCAAATGAAATTGCATTAAGTAATATTGTGGGCTCTAATATTTTTAATTTGCTTTTTGTACTTGGTGTATGTGCAATTATTCATCCGGTGCCTGTTGAAGCAGGAGTATTAAAAAGGGATTTGCCAGTTTCGATTATTTCAACAGTGTCAGTATTTATTCTGACCAGCGCTGCTGCAATTTTTTCAGGCCAGTTTATTGATATGGGAATGGAAGAACCAGCCGGAAGTGTGGGCAGAGCTGCTGGAATCCTTTTATGCGTGTTGTTTATTGTTTATATTGGTTTTCTTATATCAGACGCCAAAAAACATCCGGAGTCTGATGAAGGGACGAAGATAAAAAGCTGGTCTGTGGGAAAATGTGCATTATTTATAGGCGTGGGGATTGCTTTCGTTGTTGGCGGCGGGCAGGTGGTTATATATAGTGCAAAAGAAATTGCCCAAATACTGGGAATGTCTGAAACGCTGATTGGCTTTACTATTGTAGCAATTGGAACATCGCTTCCTGAACTTGTGACGTCTGTTGTTGCAGCTCGAAAGGGAGAGACGGGGTTAGCAGTTGGCAATGTGGCTGGCTCCAATATTTTTAATCTGATGTTTATATTGGGAATATCAGCAGTAATTCATCCGGTGGAGGTGAATGTGGCATCGGTTTTTGATATGGGAATCCTGATTGCAGCCAGTCTTTTGACATTTGTTTTTTTGCTCAGTTCAAAAATGTTGAAACGTATAGAAGGTATTATTATGGCAGGCTTATATGTGGCGGATATGATTTTTGCAATTATAAGATAACCTTGAAAAAACAATTAAATTTTTGCTATGTCTGTCAAACCGGCATACATGTCTGTTTGCCGGTTTTTTATAAGTAACAAAAAGATATATGTTGATTAAGGAGGAGAATATGGGATTAGGGATTGAGGGAATCAGAAGTGTGCTTGCCCCTTTTTTGAATGCAGGGCAGGGAGAAAGGCCGGAAGAGATTAAGCCTGAAGGTACAGCAGGGTTAAGAGATAGTTACATTTCGTCCGCAGCCAGAGAAGATTTATTGTGTTCTACAGGAAATTATGATAATCATGGGGAGATGGATGACGATTTTTCATTAAAAATTGCAGAAGATAATGACGGTTTATTCCAAGCTGCGCAATATAGTGCAGAATATGCTGAACAAATAATGAAGGTCATTGCCGGAACTGAATCATCCAGTAGCGAAATGAACCGAAACCCGGAAAAATAAAAATTTATTTTTGCACAGAAGTTTATAAAAAATTGACGTATTTGATTCAAATATACTATAATAAAATTTAAGACAGAGCAAAAAGTTATCTTGGTAAGGCTGTAGGTCTAAGATTTGTTTTGCAGACTTTTATAAAAATAAAAGAGAGGGAAGAAAAATGGGGAAAAAAGTAAAAAGAGGCCTTATGACAGTTTTGACTGTTGCGGCCATCGCAGGTTCATCACTGACTGTATATGCGGCGCCGGCAGTTATGCCGGATGGAACTGTTTTTGACGCAGAGTTTTATGGGGCAAACAATCCGGATGTAGCAGCAGTTTGCGGCACAGATGCAGCTGCGCTTTATCAACATTACGTGGAACATGGCAGGGCGGAAGGAAGAAAACCCGTGTCAGATGCGGACGCATCCTTAAAAGCGCCTGCAGCCGTCCGCAGTAGTCAAAAGAGAACCGGTGGAAGTGTAAAGGAAGC
>CAMUHA010000174.1 GCA_947088515.1 uncultured bacterium | reverse complement strand
TATCAGCAGTTTTTGAAAGGCTCTTTTACCTTTTCTTTATTCTTGTCAAGGAAAAATGCCATACCATATTTCTGGTCTTCTGTCTCAAAGCAGTCGCCAAAAAGTTTTTCCTCAATTACAATGGCCTGGTCCATGTCAACATCAAGTCCGTCATTAATTGCTTTTTTACAGTTGCGTACAGCGATGGGCGCATTCTTCGCAATGCCTGCTGCCATCTTTTCTGCTGCGGGCATTAATTCTTCCTGGGTATATACCGCATTTACAAGACCAATTCTATAAGCTTCGTCTGCTTTAATATTTCTTGCAGTGTAAATCATCTGTTTTGCCATGCCTGCGCCTACCAGACGTGCAAGACGCTGGGTTCCGCCAAACCCAGGAGTAATGCCAAGACCTACTTCAGGCTGTCCGAATACTGCATTGTCAGAACAGATTCTGATATCGCAGCTCATGGAGATTTCACAGCCGCCGCCAAGTGCAAAACCGTTTATTGCTGCAATCACAGGAATGGGGAAAGTCTCCAGCTTGCGGAACACATCATTTCCCTTCTTTCCAAAAGCTTCCCCTTCCGCCTTGGTAAGGGTGCTCATTTCACCAATATCCGCACCGGCAACAAAAGATTTTTGTCCGGCTCCTGTTAAAATCAGGCATCTTACTTCCTTAAGATTAACAGCGTCCAGGGTCTGGTCCAATTCCTCAAGCACTGTTGAATTTAAAGCGTTCAACGCTTTTTCACGGCTGATTGTGATTATGCCGTAAGCGCCTTTTTGTTCATATACAACAAACTCCATCTTCCTTACTCCTTTTCCTTTTTGTATGATACTTTATCCGGGATGGCCGTCTGCCCATTATCCTGCGGCATTCTATAATCCCAGACATTCTGATAAGCAGACTTAAAATTTAAGCCTGCTTATCTTTATTTTTCCTTGCTTAGTCTTCTATCTTTACAATTGTGGAGCAGCCCATACCACCGCCGATACACAAAGTAGCAAGACCTGTTTTTGCTCCCTTTGCCTGCATCTCATGAAGCAGTGTTACAAGGATACGGCAGCCCGAAGCGCCTACGGGATGTCCAAGAGCAATTGCTCCGCCGTTTGGATTGAGCTGTTTGTCAACATCAATGCCAAGGTCTTTTCCAACCGCTACAGACTGTGCCGCAAAAGCTTCGTTAGCTTCAATAATATCAAAGTCTTCAATCTTCATGCCTGTTTTAGCAAGGACTTTCTTTGTTGATGCCACAGGACCAATACCCATAACTTCAGGTCTTACGCCTGCAAGCGCACCTGCCACAAAAGTAGCCATAGGCTTAACGCCCAGCTCTTTTGCCTTTTCTTCGCTCATAACAACGATTGCTGCTGCACCGTCATTGATACCGGAAGCGTTGCCTGCTGTTACAAATCCGCCGGGATTGATAGGACGGAGCTTTGCAAGTCCTTCAATTGTGGAACCTGCACGAGGGCCTTCATCTACCTTAAACTCTACCATTTCCTTTTTCTTTTTAATCATTACAGGTACAATTTCTGCATCAAACGCACCAGACTTCTGGGCTGCTTCTGCCTTCTGCTGGCTCTTTAATGCAAACGCATCCAGTTATTCTCTGGTAAGTCCCCACTCTTCACAGATTTTGTATGCTGTCTTAATCATGTGGTAGTCGTTAAATGCGTCCCAGAGAGCATCCTTAATCATGGTATCAACCAGTGTACCATTGTTCATTCTGTATCCAAAACGTGCCTGAGGAACTGCATAAGGAGCCATGGACATGTTCTCCATACCGCCCGCAACAACAATATCGGCATCTCCTGCCATAATCATCTGCGCTGCCTGATTGACACAGTTAAGGCCTGAACCACATACAACGTTCATGGTAACTGCGGGTACCTCTATAGGTAATCCTGCTTTAATGGAAGCCTGACGCGCCACGTTCTGTCCCTGTCCGGCCTGAATAACACATCCCATATAAACCTGATCCACTGCTTCAGGTGCAACGCCTGCTCTGTTTAAAGCTTCTTTAATAACGATTGCTCCAAGCTCTGCAGCAGGCACTGTACTTAAAGAACCACCCATCGTACCAATAGCGGTACGGCATGCACCGGCTAAAACTACTTTTTTTGCCATTATTTCTTTCCTCCGTTTATTAGTTGAATACTTATAAATACCATCCCGCAACGATTGTTAATTTTTTATCATTACGATGAAATTATTATATCATAGGGTGTCCGTTTTTGCAACGACATTCCACCTGTGATTTGTGAAAAAAATATAAATAATGTCATCCATTCTTTCATTCATTTTCATGGACTTAATTGTCAAAAAACAGTATAATCAAAGATACACAGGCCATTTATTTGAGAAATAATCCGGCGCATATAACAGAACAAAATGCCAAGGCATTCCGTGATGTGGCAGCCTCCATGGATTTGGGGATTTCCGCTGCCCAACAGCCAAATTTGTAATGTTAATTTGCTCTATTCACAAGCTGTCAGGATTTCAAATACAGGCCCAATTACCTCCCTGCGCACTTCCATTTGCTGAAGCTGGCTTAAAATATACACTATATTTTTTCCTTCTTCTGCCTGTCTTACTATATGGTAAATCTGCTCTTTCAGTTCAAAGGCCATTTCCGCACGGTTTAAGTATTGGAAAATCCGTTGGATTTTTTGGTTATCATGCAGCTTTACTTGCCCAAGGATGACTTCAATTCTGCTGCCCGTTTCCACCCAGGGAATTTCCACCCAGGCGGCGCCTTTTTCCTTATCATAAGCGCACGTTGTGCCGGATATCTCTGCCCCATCCGCATATGCAGTTGCCGTGATTCCATCATCTGCCCCAAGGATATGCAGCCGGTACTTTCTTTTCTTTGGGAGTACAGACTTACAGCCTGCAGGCTCTTCCAGTATCAGCCTTCCCCTCTCGTTGTGTTCATATCTTACTCTTGTCTCTGCCCATTTTTCTTCATGGAACTCTCCTTCCTGTCCATCATCTTCCCACAAAGAAAAGGTTCCGTCCCCGCCTGCACAGACATATATCTCCAAAAATTCAGGGTTATCAACACCATTTCCCTCGTCTCTGCCATCCATAGGGATAATGGCGCCGCATTTCGCAAGCGCCGGTATTTTGTCTATCTCCCTGTAAAAATCAATTTTACGGTCTCCTTCATAAATCAGCCCCGTAAATATATCCACCCATTTTCCCGCAGGAAGCCATGCGCTAAACCTCGCCATGCCAGATTCTTTATCTGCCGGCGCACTAATCGGGCAGACAAGCAGTTCCGAGCCAAAGTAATACTCATTTGGAACCTGATATGCCTCATACTGCATCTGGTTATGATAATATAATGGCTGTAAAAGAGGAATACTCTCCCTGCTTGCCCTTACATTCATAGAATATAGATAAGGAATCATTTTATGGCGCAGTCTTAAGAAATCCTTCATCACCTGCTGCGCAATCCGGTTATAACGCCACGGTTCCTTTCCATTAAATTCATTGCAGGAACTGTGAAGCCGTAAGATAGGTGAAAATACGCCAAACTGGAGCCATCTTACTGCAAGCTCGTCATTTTTTATCCCCCGCATATGTCCGCCGATATCATGGCTCCACCATCCATATCCGATATTTGAAGCGTTAACTGTAAAGAACGGCTGGAACTGCAGGCTTTCCCAACTGATAATCGTGTCCCCGGAAAACCCAACGGGATATCTGTGGCTTCCCGGACCTGCATATCTTGAGAAAATCATTCCTCTGTTCCCTTTCCTGCAGTTATCCAGATAATGGTAATGATTCAGCATCCATAAAGGGTCCAGGCCCTCCACGCCGGAGTTGCTTCCCTGCTGCCAGTCAATCCACCAAAAGTCAACGCCCTGCTCTTCCAGCGGATGATGCACATATTCAAAATATCCTTTCATAAACTCTGGGTTCCCTACGTCAAAAAGAACCGGAGCCTCCTTTTGCGTATCCACTCCCATATATTTTGCAAACGCCGGATAGCACTCTTCGAAAGCCCTCACCCCGTCCGCCGGATGCACATTTAAAGTAACCTTCATCCCCCTTTTATGCAGATTTTCCATAAAGCCTGCAGGGTCTGGAAACATTTCCCGGTTCCAGGTATATCCGGTCCATCCTGTGCCATATTTAGTGTCCACCTCTGTAAGATGCCAGTCCATGTCTATTACAGCAACAGTAAAAGGAATATTTTCCCGTTCAAACCGGTCCATCAGCTCCAGATAAGATTTTTCTGTGTACTTATAATAACGGCTCCACCAGTTTCCAAACGCATACCGGGGCAGCAAGGGTACTTTTCCGGTCAGCAGATGATAATCTTTAAGGTTCTTCAAATAATCCCTGCCATATCCAAAGAAGTAAAAATCTTCCCCTTCTTTATCTTCCCTTGCACAAACCCAGCCTTTTTCATTAATCAACAGTGAAGAGCTGTCATCTAAAAGAGTCCATCCCTGTGCAGAAAGAATGCCATTTTCCAAAGGAATGCTTCCGTCCGCCTCATCCAGCGTCCTTGCCGTTCCCTTTAAGTCATCCGGCTCTTCCCCATAATTCCACACCGCCGACCATGCACCAAACTGCCCTGTCACTCTGACCTGCAGTCCTGCTGAAGAGAATTTTTTCTTATTATATCTAATCCTTAAACAGGATGTAATAATTTCCAGCATCTCCGGCGTTTCCTTTACATCAAATTCCGGCGCCGGAAAGTTCCGGTTCGAAACAATCTGGGTAGGGCAATCAGTAAATATCCCTTTATCGCTATACTCCATTCTCACCAATGCCGCAGTCAGAATGGTAAAACGGTATTTTTCGCCTTTCACCACTGCCCCTGGGGAAGGCATAATACTTTTCAAGTCCTCCATGTTTAAATATCCTCCATTCCAATTTAGTCCTGTAACTTATCATACATACAGCGACTGTCTGACTTTAATAAAAAATCTGTGCAATAGGTGAGGTTTCGTCAATAATCAGAGTCTTGTTATCCCCCATCATTGTTATCTTCGCCGCGTCCAGCGCACGCAGGAAAAGATAAAAGTCTGCCTTTTCCGGGTCATTATAGGTTTCACTTAAAATCCTCATGTACTCCGCTTCCCCTTTGGCGATAATCTCTGCTGCCTGGGCATTTGCCTGGGACTGCATGACAATAATTTCCGCAGTGGTATTATTGGAGATTTCTTTTGCCTCTTCCTGTCCTTCCGCCTGATAAGTCGCTGCAATGTTATTTCTCTCCGAAATCATACGCTCATAAACCGCGCTTTTGTTTTCATCCGGAAGGTCCAAAGACTTGGTTTCCACCGCGAGCAGTGCAATGCCATACTGATTTAACGCATCACCAATATTTTCCATAATGGTCTTAGCCAGTTCCCCGTCACGTCCGCTTATCACTTCCTCCTGGCTTAAACTGCTGATTACATTCTTCAAGCTGTTGTATACAATGGTGTCTATACGAAATTCCGCATTACTCTTCTGTGCGCTTAGTGTCTGGGTATATTTATAAGGGTCATCAATTCTCCACAGCACAAAGCAGTCCGCAATCATGGATTTTTTATCCTTTGTCATGACGTCACTGACTGCAAGGTCGTACAAAAGCACTTCGTTCTGTATTTTTTCTGCTGTCTGCAAAAATGGAATTTTGAAGCTAAGTCCCGGCGTCTGCCGTATGCTTTCAATTCTCCCAAACTGTTTGATAATCGTATATTCATTGGGATAAGTCACCACAATGCTGGCATTTAGCAGAAACAAAACTGCCAGAAATATCAAAAAAACAGCAGACAGGTTAAGTTTTTTCTTCATAATCATATCTCCCTTCTTTATTGTGCATCCCCGTCACTGGTCATGCCGCTGCCGCCTGCGCTGTTTGACTGACTGGTTCCATTCTGACCGCTAGCTGCACCGTTTCTTTGTCCATCTGCGCCCTGCCCGTTCTGACCACTGCCTCCGTTTGCAAAGGACGTCCCTGTAAATGATTCTAAAGGCAGCATAGTCTGGGTGGTTCCGTCACTTCTTTCAATTATGACTTTCATACCGGGAAGAATCTCTTCCATGGTTTCATAAAACATTCTCTGCTTGGTAATAAGAGGATATTTCTGATACTCCGCATAAAGCTCATTGAGCCTTGCAGTTTGTCCCTTTGCCTCATTCACACGCTCTTCCGCCTGTGCCTGCGCCGTCTTTACTGTTTCATCCGCCGCCGCCCTGGCTGCGGGAATATCTTCATTCCTTTTCTGATTGGCTTTATTTATAGAAGTTTCTTTTCCCTGCTTTGCATTTTCCACATTTTTAAAGGCATTGATAACCTCCTGCGTAGGAGGCTCCGCGTCCTGTATGGTAATATTTACCAGCTGGATTCCTATATCCTCTTCCTCTAACCGGGTCACAATCTTGTCTTTAATGGATGCCTGTATTTCATTTTTTCCTGTGGTAATCACACTGTCCACATCATACAGGCCAATGGTGTCACGGATATAGCTCTGGGTCAGGTTCTTTAAAATAGCTATGGGATTTTCAGATGCATAAAGATATTTCACCGGGTCCGTCACCTTGTATGCCACATAAAAATCCACATTGACAAAATTGTAGTCTCTGGTAATCATAAAAGATTCTTTGTCAACAAAATCTTCCGAATTTGTCTCATATCCAATCGGAAAACCGTTGATTGTTTTCGGTACTTTTTTTAATTGCTGTATGTACGGAATTTTAACATGAATCCCTGACTCTTCCACAACATCCGGCACTCCAAAAGTTGTAATCACTGCATATTCATTTTCCTTTAACGTATATACGCTTCCGGCAAATAAATATAATACAATGAACAAAATTACCACAATTCCTGCTGTTGCGCCCAGCTTTTTCCTGCTCTTTTTGCGCTCCGGGTCCGGCTGGTCATATACCCCCTTATTTTTCCTGCTTTTAAACATCCCTTGTCCTCCTGATTCTTATTATTGTATTGAAAAATTCCCCAGGCGGATACGCTCCGGCTCCTTAATTACCTTCCAGCGCCAATATTGGTATTGTCCATGTAATTACTGCTTTTATGTTCCGCTTCTGATTTCATTATATGAGGCTTTTTGTCCGCATACAAGACAGGCAGCTCTTTTTTAACAGTATTTTATATATATTTAATATTTCACCGCTGCCTTTTTTCTTCCCTAAATGTAAAAAATTCTCCTTTTATTTCCATAATCTCACAAACTGGTATCCTGGCCCCATCCCCCATAATCATTATCTTTTTATATGTATCTATCTT
>CAMUHA010000173.1 GCA_947088515.1 uncultured bacterium | reverse complement strand
CGAAAAGCCCCTAGAACATTCTTGGGGCTTTTCGTTTGTGTAATTGCCTACGGTCGTGACAAGATTATTGATAACATAACCATCAAATGTGCAATGTAAGCGTTTGCCATATTACATAATTCCTCCTTCTTATGCGGTGATTTCTACCGGACATCTTTTTGGACAGAATTAATTAGAATTAAATCGGACAAATCAGCACGTTTCAGAACATATATTTCTTTCTGATATTATGTCATCATATAAATTAAAAAATAAAGTGTTAGAAAATCCTATAAAATCAAGGTTTTTCTAACACTTTTATCTTCCTTTATACTTAGCAGGGGCAGTAGGAATCGAACCCACATCGACGGTTTTGGAGACCGCTGTTCTACCTTTGAACTATGCCCCTTTAATTCAGTGGTTATCAGAACCACCGAATTGTATTATATCTTATCATGATATAATCTGTCAACTGTTTTTCAACATTATTTTTCAAAATTCCACCCAGAAAATTCAGAGCTTAATTGTACTCTACAAACTCACCATATTCTTTCCAGATGTTGCACACCCAGGTTTTTCCCCTGTTGAAAATGATTTCCTCTCCACGCTCGTCATAGAATTTTGCCGGAGTTGCATCTCCGCCTGTCCGTTTCCATGTTCCCTTAATTACCTTTCCGCCGGTAAACACAATTGCGTCTCCTTCTCCGTGAACGCCAAAGGCCAGGTAATCGTGGTCATCCCTGACTTCTCCATGACAATACTGGAATACCACATTGGCAACCGCAAGCTGGCTTCCGTCAAGCTCGTCTATTTGTTTCTCACCATTTTGGTACCTGTAGTATAAATGGTCCTGTTCATTATACTCGAAATAAGGATTATAGGCGCCATATCCGCCTTTATTTCCGCTCTGTCCGCCTGGATAAACCATGGTAGCTGACGGCTCGCTTCCATAATTTTCCTCCGCCCATGTATTTTCAGCAGCAAAGGTAAACGGAGGCACATAATCTTCATCATAATCCCATTCATATCCCAGCCTTTCAGCGGCTTTTTGCATTCCTTCAATAAAAAGATATCCGGTAAATTCTTTTGCATAACCGGGACGGCTTACTCTGTCAAAGGCTTCATCAGCCGGATTGTGAATCCCTAATACAGACGCACTGATATTCTGGACAGTATCCCGGTTAATCAGCTCCTCCACATAGGGCACAGCCAGGCCCCAGTTACAGTAAATTGCCTCATATCCCATAGCCACATACACAAAGTAATCACGGCTGCTTCTGACAGGACCTATTCTCTCTAAATCATCAAAATCCTCAACAACCGCCATCAGTCTTGTAATACGCCCTTCCACTGGCGCCTCGTAAATAATCCCTGCTTTAGAAATGCCATACTGGGGCATGGCCGGTGAATTATTGGGAATCATCACTGCAATAGGCCGCCTTGTTACCACATGTTCATCTTTCCATTCTCCCGTTAAATAGCTCTGCATTTTCCCGTCTACAGACTCTCTTTCTGTTGCATCTGGTGATGGCTGCGGCGTTTCCTCTGGTTTCTCCGGCAGCTGCTCCGGACCAACCTGCTCCACCACAAGCTCTGGCAATTCCTCCGTTTTTTCGCCGCATCCTGTCAAAAGCGCGCCAATTAACAATCCGGCGGCTGCAATTATTAAACTTTTTTTCATTTTGTGCTTAAATTCCTTTCCATCCATCGGTCTGACATATCAGCCCTTCTTTCGGTTTCATCTTCATTTATAAAAAAGGATTATAGTTTTTTTCATGTCCAATAGTAGTGGACTCTCCATGCCCTGGATATACTTTTACCTCTTCTGGAAGGGGCAGAAGTTTTTCCCTTATAGAACGCACTAAGGCGCTCATGCTTCCTGTAGGCAAATCCGTCCTTCCTACTGATTCCTGAAATAAAGTATCCCCACTGATTAGTATTTTATCACTTTCAAAATAAAAGCAGCAGCTTCCCTTTGTATGGCCAGGCGTTGCAATCACTTTACAGGTCATATCCGCAATGGTAATTTCTTCTCCATCCTTCATATAAAAATCAGCAGTTACTGTACAGGCCCTTCCCGCTCCTTTGGAAACATTTACCGCCGCATTCTCACATACTTCTTTTTCATCCTCACAGGCATATACCTTTGCACCTGAAAGTTCCTTTAATTCCTCCACGCCCCAGATATGGTCAAAATGTCCGTGAGTCAGCAAAATTGCTTCCACCGTAAACCCTTTATCTGTAAGGCCGCTGTAAATATAGCTTCCTTTATCTGCCGGGTCAAAAACAATTGCCTTATTTTTCCCTTCTTCATACACAAAATAGCAGTTCGTCTGGCACATACCAAGCACAATTCTTCCTATTTTTAGCTCTGCCATAGTCTCTTTTCCTTTCCTGTCAGGCGCAGGCGCCCGGTTTATTCTCTTTATCCTGTTGTTCTTTCTATATCCTGCACGCTCTCTATGGAACTGATTTTGTCAATGACTCTGTTTAGTTCATCCCTGTTGCTGATTTCAAAGGAAATTGCCAATGTAGCCGTTCCCTGTCTGCTTGCTCTTGTATTCATGGAAAGAATATCAATATTTTTTTCGGTCAGGGCACGGGTGATATCCGCCAAAAGGCCGTTTCTGTTATCTGCAAATATTTTAATTTCCGCCAGATATTTCTCGCTTCCTGTTTCATCCGGTGAGCCTTCCCACTCGGCATCAATCAGTCTTACCCTTTCCACTTCCGGAAGGTTCATCATATTAATGCAGTCTGTTCTGTGGATGGATACGCCCCTTCCTCTGGTGACAAACCCCACAATTTCATCCCCCGGCACCGGAGAACAACATTTAGAAAACCGCACTGCCAAATCATGGATACCTTTCACCGTAATTCCGCTTTTAGACTTAATCTGTACCGGTTTTCTGGGCTGGTCATTTCCGTTCCCATTAACCGCCACAAGCACTTCTTCATTGGATATTACTTTTTTATGCTTTTTGTCATAGCTTTCCACCATTTTATTGATGATCTGACCTTCTTTCAGGCCGCCATGACCAACTGCTGCCAGCACAGAATCCCAATCCCGGAACCCATACTTGCGCATAATGACTTCCATATATTCCGGCTTGATGATTTCTGCAGTGTCAATGTTCTTCATTCTACAGTAATTCATCAAAAGATTGTTGCCCTTGACAATATTTTCTTCCTTAAATTCATTTTTAAACCATTGATTGATTTTATTTTTTGCCTGAGTGCTCTTTACCACATTCAGCCAGTCCCGGCTGGGTCCCTTGGAATTTTGGGAGGTCATAATTTCTATCCTGTCACCGTTTTTGATTTCATATTCAATCGTAACCAGCTTACCGTTCACTCTCGCGCCAATCATCCTATTTCCTACCGCGCTATGGATACTATACGCAAAATCAATGGGCGTGGAACCTGCTGGCAGGTTTTTAACCTCGCCGGTAGGCGTAAAGCAGTATACACTGTCAGAAAACAAATCCAGGTCACTTTTTAAAAGATTCATAAATTCCCTGTTGTCCGACATATCCTGCTGCCATTCCAGAATCTGTCTAAGCCAGGAGAGTTTTTCTTCCTCAGAGTCTTCTATTTTTTTGCCGTCTGACTCCACCTTATATTTCCAGTGGGCAGCAATACCATATTCAGCTGCCTTGTGCATTTCATAGGTACGGATTTGTATCTCAAAAGGCTGTCCGCTGGTGCCAATCAGTGTTGTATGCAAAGACTGATACATATTGGCCTTGGGCATAGCAATATAATCTTTAAACCGCCCTGGTATAGGCTTATACATTTCATGTATCACACCTAATGCTGCATAACAGTCTTTTACAGTATCCACAATAATACGCACAGCAAATAAGTCATAAATCTGGTCAATGGTCTTGTTTTGATTCTTCATTTTTTTGTAGATACTGAAAAAATGTTTGACCCGCCCGTCAATCTGGGCTACGATTCCGGCATTTTTTATGTGTTCACTGACCTCATCTACAATGTTCTGGATATATTTTTCACGGACACTTTTGCGGACCGCAATCTTATCCACCAGGTCATAGTATGCCTCCGGCTCCAGATATTTTAAAGATAAATCATCCAGCTCCACTTTAATTTTTGATATGCCAAGACGCTGGGCAATGGGTGCATAAATATCCATTGTCTCCCTTGCAATCCTGTGCTGTCCTTCCAGACTTTTATATTTTAAGGTTCTCATATTGTGCAGCCGGTCGGCAAGCTTAATGATAATCACACGGATATCCTTTGCCATGGCAAGAAACATTTTCCGCAGATTCTCCGCCTGCATCTCAAAACGGTCCAGTGTCCTGTCACCATTTTCATTGGAAAATTTCAACTGTTCCAGTTTGGTAACGCCATCCACTAAAAGCGCTACATCACTGCCAAACTGTTCTTTAATTTCATCCTCTGTCATGATAGTGTCTTCAATCACATCATGCAAAAGTCCTGCCGCAATGGTTTCTTTGTCCATCTCCAAATCTGCTAAGACTATGGCTACGCACAAAGGATGGATAATATATGGCTCCCCTGACTTGCGCACCTGTTCTTTATGGGCTTTCGCCGCCAGATGATACGCTTTTTCTATCAGCGAAATATCACCGGATGGATGATATTTCTGCACACGCAAAATTAAATCCCTGTACAATTGTTCGGGACTTTGGAACTCCTGAATGGCCTCAATCCTGCCATCATCAAAAACCATCTCATTTTTATTCTGTCTGTTGTCCTTTTCTTCCGTCATATTATCACATCCTTAGATGAATTTCATAGCTGTTATCAGGCACATTTGAAGTTATTATATCTACTTTTGCACATTTCGTCAATTAAACCGGGAGAGTTTCTGTTTTTCTTTCTTTAATTGATTACTTATTTTCTATTTTCCGCAGAGCCTGGCATAAGCGTCTAATATTTTTTTCTGGCTGTTTCCCGCAATAAAATAAAAATCCATATAAGCCTTGTTCTCCATATAAAGGTAAGAACCATATGCCGGAACGTCACAGCATATGGCAGTATCCGCCGCTAGAAGGACTCCATAGCCCATATCTGAAAGAATAAAAGGAAGTTCTCCTCCCTCCTCTTTATGGGAAATATACCTTGCCGTGCCCCTAAGATTCAGCCCGCCTTTCTCCTTTATTCCAAATCCGTAAATATTTTCCTTCTTCTGCCATTCCAGATAAAGCCATGCTTTCACATCTTTATTGTTTCCACATTCTATCTGACGGCATTCCATTCCCCGCTCTGAAAGCAACAGCTTTTTGTCCCGCATCCTATAGCAGATTGTGCCGTTTCGCTTATCCACCTGCAGACAAAGGTCATCTGTCAGAAGCTCCACCTGACCTCCCGATTCTTTGTAAAACCATGCTCTATTTGCCTGGTTAATGGCAATTTTGGGGTACACTCCTTCCGTTATTTGCGTCCCCTTGGCAAAGGTCACACGGATAACGGCATCCTCCACAGGACACAGGCGCAGCGTACCATACCGACTCTGGATATAAAGGCCGTCTGGCTGTTTGGCAAACCACCGCACCGAAAGGTCTATTTTCCCATGTCCTGGGGGACGTAAGTTTTCCGTAGCAGGCATATCTCCAAATTCATGACCGCTTTCCTTTGGGCGGGTCCGTCCCATTTCCGGCTTTTTTTCTCCAAAAGCCAAACGATTCCCTGCATCAGACCCTCCAGATTGCTCCTTTCTTTGAAGATTTTGCAAAGAGGGTTTCGTCAGCTGTCTGCTGATAAAAGGCTTTTTAGCCTCCGGCGTAACTTCCTTAACGCTTACTGCTGCCGGACGGACCCGCCTTACCGCCGCCTTTCCCCCGTCTGGTATTCTCCGTTCTCTTTGTTCCTTTTCCTTTTTATTATATATTTCGCTTGCCGCCGGACGGACAATGGATATTCTCTTTTCAGGCAAAGGATCCGTAATCAGGCCTGTAAGCTCTTCACAATAAAGCACACTAAGCTCATGAAGGGCACGGGTGGCCGCCACGTACAGCAGCTTTGCATGCCCATCCTCCACAGGATATTCTTTTCTTGTGGGATTTAAAATCAATACCGCATCAAATTCCAATCCTTTGGTGTATTCCACAGGCAGTACCATAATTCCGTTTCCAAACTCTGCTTTTTCTAAATCGCTTTCCATTACGTCCACATAATTACTAATTTCTTTTGACACCTTTTTAGCGCTTTCCCTGCTTCGGCAAATAACAGCAATGGTATCTAACCCGTTCCTCTGCCATTCTCTGCAAACCTCTGCCGCCTTTGGTATCAGCGCCTGCCTGTTTGAAAGCCTGCATACCTGCACTTGCTTTCCATGCCTGATAATAGGCTCCACCGGGTAAATAGAGAACTGTCCATGGTGTAAAATTTTAGTGGCAAAATCCGATATTTCCACTGTGTTCCGGTAACTTTTTTTCAAAAGTCCGAAGCTGTCCATATCATCGGGCAAAAACAGCTTTTTTAATTCCTCCCAGTCATTTAAGCCATATCCAAAATGAATATTCTGAGAAACATCTCCCATAATTGTATAGGTACATCCATAAATACAGAATTTCAGCACATGATACGCCATCATTCCAAAATCCTGGGCTTCATCAATTACCACATGATGAGCCTCACTGATTACTTCCTGTTCCTTCACCCTTTTATATAAATAAGCTAAAGCTGACAAATCATATACATCAAATTCCTCCTCTGGTATGTCCACAATCTGTCCTTTCCGCGCCTGCTTTACCAGAAAATCCTTATACATTTCAAAAATGGAAGGGGTCCATCTTTTTCCTCCATATCTTCTTCTGTACGCTTTTAAGATAGCTTTTCTCTCTGCTTCTGTATATTTAATACCCTTTCCCAAAAACTCTTCCTTAATTTTAGCGCTAAGACGCTGGTTGAGCATATCAATTTTGCTCTGAATTGATATGGTGGGATTTTGCCTGATATAATCTTCCACTGCCTCCTTCTCCAACAGCCTGACCAAACTTTTAGGGTCCGTTATTTTCCCTGCCGTCTCATCAAAAACACCTGTTTTTCCATTACGGAAGCCTTCCACAAATTGTCTGGGATTCAGCAATACAGTATCTCTTGGAATTATATCCCATTCCAGTTTTTGGCAATATTTTTCTAAATCCCTAAACCATTCTGACCTGCCTTTTATGCTTCCCCTTTTTCCGCTTTTTTCCGTGCTTTTGATTTTGTATTTTTTGTCATCCCAATCCTCATATAAAAGCCGGACAAAAAGCTGTTCCATGGTCATCTGAC
>CAMUHA010000172.1 GCA_947088515.1 uncultured bacterium | reverse complement strand
TAAATGACGACTCCAATCTGGAGCGGACAACCATACCGGCAGAAGATGGAAACAGCATTGTAACCACCATAGATATAAACATTCAGAGTATTGTAGAAAAACATTTAAAAAAATTTGATGAACAGTACAGGGATAACTATCATAAAGGCAATGGTGCAGAAAATGTAGGATGTATCATAATGAATGTAAAAACTGGAGAAATTCTTGCCATGGCATCTTCTCCAGGTTTTAACCTGAATGACCCAAGAAATACAGACGCCCTTATTGGTATGCCTGTATTAGATGAAGAAAATAAAAAAACCGGTGAGTATATTGATGAAGAAAATGTGAAAGCCATTGTTCAGGACAATGAAAATTATTACAGACATCTGAATGCCCTTTGGAGAAACTTCTGCATCAATGACTCTTATGAACCAGGCTCTGTTTCCAAGCCGCTTACTGTGGCAGCAGGTATTGAAAGCGGCAGCATTACAGGAAACGAAGTATATTTTTGCAACAGGATACGTGAAATAGGGGGACATAAAATTAAGTGCCATACGATAGGCGGATGTGGCAATCTGACGGTAGCGCAGGGGATTGAACGGTCTTGCAACGTAAACATGATGTATGTGGCAGAAGCCATGGGAGTAGATAAATTTATTGATTTTCAGCATATCTTTAATCTGGGCCTAAAAACAAATATTGACTTAGCTGGGGAGGCGAGAACCGCCAGCTTTGTTTTTAATAAAAACACAATGCATGCTACAGAGTTAGCTACTAACAGCTTTGGGCAGGGATTTAATGCAACTATGATTCAGATGGCGTCAGCTTTTGCCTCTGTTATCAATGGAGGATATTACTACGAGCCTCATATTGTGAGCAAAATTATCAGTCCTTCCGGAGCTACTGTACAGAATATTGAGCCAAGACTGTTAAAGCAGGTAATTTCGGAAACGACATCTGCCAAGGTACGGGAAATGTGTAATCTGGTGGTTTCCGGGGAGCGTGGGACAGGAAAGACAGCAAGGCCGGCCGGTTATATGATTGGAGGTAAAACAGGAACTGCAGAAACGCTGCCCCGTGGCAACAAAGAGTATGTAGTGTCGTTTATGGGATACGCCCCGGTAGATGACCCTGAAATATTAATTTATGTAGTAGTGGACAGGCCTAATGTGTCTGGTGATATTATGGCGGATGCGAAATATGCTACCAGGATTGTGAGAAGCATCCTTACAGAGGTTCTTCCCTATAAGGGAATTTTTATGACAGAGGAGCTTTCAGAAAAGGAAATTGAAGAGTTAAATCAGCTTAAGATTGAAATCATGACTCCTCCTGAGGGAGAGGAGAACGAAGAAGAAGAGGGAGAAGAAGGCGGAGAAAATGGTAATACGCCTGAAGACAATGCTAAGGAGCAGGAAGAAGGAACAAATGAAGCCTGGAAAAACTATCCGCTTGACCCGCAGACAGGCTACCTGGTTGAACCCGGCACTGGTGTGTATATTGACCCGGAAACAGGAATAGCGGTGGGAGGAAGCTATGATGACGGACTGGCGCCGGCAGGAACAGAAGGAGGGGCATCGCCTTCAGCGTCCCCGTCTCCTTCAGCGGCGCCATAACCAGACTGCTGCAAATGTCCTGTTACAAAAAAGACATATGGATTAGAATAACCTCACAGATTAGGTAATAAATTATAATAATACCTTATCTGTGGGGTTATTTTATGACTAAAAATAAAACCTGTAACAGGAAAAAGATTGTCAGCGCTTTTTTTGGCTGTCTTTTTGTGCTTTTGGCTCTTGGGGGGAGACTGGCCTATCTGATGGTTTTCCAGTCTGATTATTATTCTGAAAAAGCCAGAGAGCTTCATGAAAGGGAAAGGAGTATAAAGGCTGCAAGAGGAAGAATTTTGGATGCCAATGGAACGGTAATTGCTGATAATAAAACTGTCTGCACAATTTCAGTTATACATAATCAGATAAAGGAGCCTGACAGGATTGTGGAGGTTTTAAGCAAAGAACTGGGATTGTCGGAAGATTTTGTCCGCAAAAGGGTGGAAAAATATTCTTCTATAGAGCGGATTAAAAGCAATGTGGACAAAGAAAAAGGGGATGCGATCCGGGCATATAATCTGGAGGGAGTGAAGGTGGATGAAGACTATAAGCGTTACTATCCCTATGACTCTCTTGCATCTAAGGTTCTTGGATTTACTGGCGGAGATAATCAGGGAATTATCGGGCTGGAAGTAAAATACGAGGAATATTTAAAAGGGGAGGAAGGAATGATTCTTACCGTAACAGACGCAAGAGGAGTGGAAATTGATGAAGCAGGGGAAGAGCGGATTGAACCAAAGGCGGGAAATGACCTTTATATCAGTCTTGATATGAATATCCAAAGCTATGCCACCCAGCTGGCAAAACAGGTGATGGAAACCAAGCAGGCGGACCGGGTGTCTATACTGGTTATGAATCCCCAGAATGGGGAAATTATGGCGATGGCAGATGTGCCTGAATTTGATTTAAACCATCCCTATGACTTGCCGGAAGAATTGGATACAGATGGCCTGTCAGAGGAAAAAAAGCAAGAATTGTTAAATCAGATGTGGCGTAATGGATGTATCAATGATACCTATGAGCCTGGCTCTACCTTTAAAATTATCACTGCCGCCGCCGGCCTTGAGGGAGGCGTGGTAACTCCCCAGGACCAGTTTAGCTGCCCAGGCTACATCATGGTGGAGGACAGAAGAATCCGCTGCCATAAAACCACCGGTCATGGCGCTGAAAACTTTATTCAGGCCACCATGAACAGCTGTAACCTGGTGTTTATGAAATAACAGGATTTGTGAAAGATGGGTTTGGCCTATTAGCCCAGAATTGCTTTGTCGCTCGTAAATTCTTCCCCACTGGCTTCCTCAAATTTATGAAGAAGGTCTTCTACCGTTAATTTCTTCTTTTCTTCTCCTCTGATATCCAGAATGATTTTTCCATCCATCAGCATAATCAGCCGGTTTCCGTGGGTAATTGCATCTTTCATATTATGGGTAATCATCAAAGTGGTAAGATTGTCTTTACTGACAATATATTCGGTAGTTTCTAATACCTTGGCTGCAGTTTTGGGGTCAAGGGCAGCGGTGTGCTCATCCAGAAGAAGCAGCTTGGGCTTTTGGAGAGTAGCCATAAGCAGAGTAAGGGCCTGACGCTGTCCGCCGGATAAAAGTCCAACTTTGGAGGTTAGACGGGTTTCCAGGCCAAGTCCAAGTATCTTTAAGACTTCTTTGTACTCTTCTCTCTCTTTCCGGGTAATTCCGGGACGCAAAAAGCGGCTTTTTCCACGGCGTTTTGCCAAAGCAAGGTTTTCTTCAATTCCCATAGTTGCGGCGGTGCCTGTCATAGGGTCCTGAAATACCCTTCCTAGAAACTTAGCGCGTTTATGCTCAGGCAGCTTTGTGATATCTATGCCGTCAATGAGAATCTGTCCGGTGTCCACCGGCCATACGCCTGCAATCGCATTCATCATGGTGGATTTTCCGGCGCCGTTTCCGCCGATGACTGTGACGAAATCCCCATCATTAAGTGTCAGAGAAAAATTGTTGAGGGCTAATTTTTCATTTACAGTTCCAGGATTAAAAACTTTGGTCACATTTTTAATTTCAAGCATTGGGCGCTCCTTTCTTTAGGGAGAATTTTTTGAAATATTTTGCTTTCCAATAAGGGATAGCAAGGAAAATGGCAAGCATAACCGCGGAGAAGAGCTTTAACCAGTCAGGCTTCACGCCTAAGCCCATTACCACCTGCAATACAAGATAGTACAAAATGGAGCCAAGGGCAACGCCGATTAGTTTAAAGCCGAAGTTATGGAAAACATGTCCAAAAACAGCTTCACCGATAATAACAGCGGCAAGTCCGATTACAATAGCGCCCCGTCCCATATTGATGTCTGCATAGCCCTGATACTGGATAAGCAAAGCTCCAGATAAAGCAACCAGTCCGTTGGAGAGCATTAAGCCAAGCGTCTTGGAAAGGTTCGTATTAATCCCCTGCGCCCGGGACATATGGTCATTACAGCCGGTAGCCCGCAGTCCGCAGCCTAATTCTGTTCCAAAGAACCAGTATAAAATGAGAACCAGCAGGATAACGGAAATGGCTACCACAAAAATTGTATTTTTATAAAAAGGAACACCGTTTACATACCGCAGGGCCACTAAAAGGTGATATTTATCAACGTTAATTGCCTGATTTGCCTTTCCCATAATCTTTAAGTTTACAGAGTATAGGGCAAGCTGGGTTAATATGCCGGACAATATGGGGGGAATGCCCATAAAAGTATGGAAAAGTCCAGTTACCAGTCCGGTAAGCATACCGGCTAAGGTTGCGGCTAAGATAGATATAAAAACATTATGACCGGCCAGCATCATCATGATACAGACAGCCCCTCCCGTACATATGGAACCGTCAACCGTAAGGTCGGCAAAGTCTAAAATCCGGTATGTAACATAAATACCAATGGCAGCGATACCCCAGATTAATCCCTGGGCAACAGCTCCCGGCATTGCATTAAGAAAGTAAGTGATGCTCATAGAGTCCCTCCAGACATTTTATATTAATAGGTAATAAAAGGCAGCGAGAGAAATATATCTCCCGCTGTCAGGTGGAGAAGAATAGGACAGTAAATACTTCTCACACAATATGGACTGCCAGTTGTAAGCTATTCGGCAGTTTTGATTTCTTCATAATCTTCTGGAACAGTGATACCTAACGCTTCACAGTTTGCGGCATTGTACTTTTTGGAGAACAAAGGTGCATATTCAATGGGCATAGTGGAGATATCAGCGCCCTGGGCAAGGATTTTGGCAGCCATTTTTCCGGTGGCTACGCCGATATCATAATAGCTGATTGATAAAGTAGCCACACCGCATCCTGCACAGATGCCTTCTTCTCCGGCAACAACTGGAATGCCGGCAGGAAGACAGATATTGTTTACCAGCTCTGCATTGGAAGCGGCGGTATTGTCGGTGGGAACATAAATAACATCCGATTTGCTTACCGCATTTGTTACAACAGCATAAAGGTCATTGGAATCTGAGAAGGAATAATATTCACAGCTGTAGCCCTTTTCTTCAAGGAATACTTTAATAGTATCTACCTGATACTGGGAATTTGCCTCTGCAGAGCAATATAAAAGGCCCACATTTTTGGCATCAGGGAATAATTCTGCCAGCATATCTGCCTGGCCTTCCAATGGAGCAAGGTCAGAGGTGCCGGAAATATTTCCGCCTACTGTTCCGGTGAAATCATCAATTCCAAGGGCAACGCCATATTCTGTAACAGAAGTTCCAAGAATGGGGATTTCATTGGTGCCTGCCGCTGCTGCCTGCAAAGCAGGAGTTGCGTTTGCGAGAATTAAATCCACGTCATTGGAAACAAAGCTGTTAATAATGGTGGAACAGGTATTTGAATCGCCCTGTGCGTTTTGCATATCAAAAGTTACTTTATCGCCAAGTTCTTCCTTAAGGGCGTCCATAAATCCTTCGGTGGCGGCATCCAGCGCTTCATGCTGTACCAGCTGACAGATACCTACCGTATAAGATTCACCGTCTGCGGGAGCTGTTTCTGCATCAGCCTCATTGGGAGCAGCTTCCTGCGTACCCTCATCAGCCTCCTGGGGCTGCGCTGCCTGTTCTTCCGAAGCGGCAGTCGTGTTTTCCTGGCCCTTCGCAGCGGTTTCCTTACCAGAGTCACCGCAGGCAGCAAGAGAGCCTGCCATGGCCACTGTTAAAAGTAATGCAAGTACTTTTTTCATAATGGTTTCCTCCATAAATATTAATTGCAGCGAGATAGAACACTGCGTATCAGATTATACTAGTTTAAAGCATTAAAGTCAATGGTATTTTCACGGAGATGAGTATGAATGAAGTATTACTTTTTATAAGGACGTTTTAATTGATAGGGTAAATTGCATTAAATATCTGGTCATGAAGCGAATATAATGGAATAAAGCAGATGAAGGATAGGAATTTATGGATGTCAGTTTCAACTTTGAAAAGATGCAGGTAAGGGCAATGGAAAAACAATTATTGCTTCATATGACGGAATTGCTTGCAAAGCGGGGGCTGGTGAGCGAGGAAGAAAAAAATATGATGAAAACCATTATTTATCAAAGGGGAAAATAAAATTTATGGAAAGAGTTGGAATTTATAATCGATGCAGTACAGAAGAGGAAAGCCAGAGAAATGCTTTAGCTGCCCAGGCAATGGAAAGCAGGGAAATTGCAGAGAAAAAGGGGTGGGAGGTCGTTGGGCAGTATATAGAGTCAGAAACAGGGACAGTTGCTTATAAGCGTAGCGAATATCAGCGTCTTCTTGGGGATATGGAAAAGGGAAAATTTGACCTTGTGATGATTAAGTCCATTGACAGGCTGACCCGGTCTGCCAGAGACTGGTATTTTTTCCTTAGCAGACTCAATGAAAACCATTTAAAGCTGTATATATATATAGAAGGAAAATTTTATACACCGGACGATAATCTGATTTCTGGAATCAAGGCGATTCTTGCGGAGGATTTTAGCAGGGAACTTTCCAAAAAAATTAAGAATGCCCACAAAAGGCGTCAGGAGAAAAAAAGCGGCTGCAATATAACCTGTGAAATGTTTGGCTGGGATAAGAAAGGCAGGGATACATATGAAATTAATGAAAAAGAGGCAGAGTACTATAGAACAGCTTTTTTGCTTGCAAGGGAAGGAAAAGGGTTTTACACCATCAGCAATGAACTTTATGAAATGGGGGCAAGGGGAAAAAAGGGACAGAAGATATCGGAAGTCCAGTGGCGGAATATGCTGTATGCGCCTAGGGCACACGGAACTGTGATATTAAATAAACGTGTTTATAATTTTGACGCTAAAAGATATGAAAAAGTGCCGGAAAGCGGATGGATTTTTATGGAAAATGCACTTCCTCCCATTGTCTCAAAGGAGTATCAGGAGGAAGTAATGGAAATACTGAAAAAAAGAGCCATGCGCCATAGCTTTGGGAGGTCCGTAAGCAGGGAATATAAAGATAACACATTGAAAACAGGAAAATATGAGCTGTCTCATAAACTGGTCTGTGCCCAGTGCGGAAGTGTTTATTACAGAACAGGCTCTTCGGGAAAGGATACCCGTGCAGTATGGAAATGTGCCGCTTTTCTTTCAGGCGGCAGGACAAAGGAGGGAAAAGACCATGGAGGATGTGACAACATCCATCTGGTGGAGATGGATGTTATGGAAGCGGTAAATGAAGCTGTAAA
>CAMUHA010000171.1 GCA_947088515.1 uncultured bacterium | reverse complement strand
GGAGGTGGAAATTATTTTTGCCAATGACTGCCGCAGCATTCTTCCTTATACGAATAAAGTGCTGAACTGTGATATCCACACAAGAGTGAGAACTAAGAGACTTTTAAAGGCAGCTGGCGCTGAAATTGTGATGGGGATGGACGATATTTTAAGCAGTCCCATAAATGGAAGCGGATGCAATGAAAAATACGGTTTGCTTGGCTCCAATAAATCTACAGAAGATACCATTAAGTTGTTCCCCAGAGAGTGCGTGGGTCTGGTGATGGATATCCAGAAGGAAATTCTGGAAAGGACAGGAAAGCATGTGGAAGTTATGGTATATGGCGATGGCGCTTTTAAGGATCCTGTTGGGAAAATATGGGAGCTTGCCGACCCTTGTGTATCGCCTGCAAGCACACCAGGACTTGAAGGGACACCCAATGAGGTTAAGCTGAAATATCTTGCTGATAATGATTTTAAGGATTTATCCGGGGAGGCGCTTAGGGAAGCAATTTCTAACCGGATTAGGGAAAAGAAAGAAAACCTGGTGGGGGATATGGCATCACAGGGAACCACACCCAGAAAACTGACAGATTTGATTGGCTCTTTGTGCGACTTAACCAGCGGGTCTGGGGACAAGGGAACGCCCGTGATTCTCATTCAGGGATATTTTGACAATTATGTGAGCTGATTTGACAGTAATTTAAGGAAACGGCGCAGTCTGCAGACTGCGTCGTTTTGACGTTTCCCATATGATTTTACAGGGTAATTTCTCTGTCTTTGAAATAAAACTTTTGGTCGTGTTCGCCAATTGGCCTTAAAACCCTGCAGGGATTTCCCACAGCAACAACATTGGCGGGAATATCTTTGGTTACGATACTTCCGGCTCCGATAACAGTGTTGTCTCCAATGGTAACGCCTGGCATGACGATTACTCCGGCGCCCAACCAGCAGTTTCTTCCAATATGAACAGGCATGTTGTACTGATATACCTGCTCACGAAGTTTTGGAAGGATGGGATGACCGGCAGTGGCGATTGTTACGTTTGGGCCAAGCATAGTATATTCGCCAATATAAATATGGGTATCGTCCACGCAGGTCAGGTGGTAATTTGCGTAGACCATTTTCCCGAAATGACAGTGATGTCCTCCCCAGTTTGCGTAAAATGGCGCTTCGATATATACGCCTTCTCCGCAGTCCCCCAGCATTTCTTTCAGCATTTCCGCCCTTTTTTCCGCCTGGGAGGGTTTGGTCATGTTGTAGTCACAAAGCATATCCTGATAAGCAGCCTGTTCTTTTACAATTGTTTCATCGTTTGGGAGGTAAAGCTCTCCCGTATGTAATTTGTCTCTCATTTCACTCATTTTTATGCCTCCATATATAAAAACTTTCATAACCATACCAGATTTCTCTTTATAATTCTTTCGTAATCACTTATAATTTTATAACAATATTCTTTTCTGGGGGAAGTAGACGTGGAAGGATGCAGCAGCGCTTTTAATCAGGATTTTTCAGAGACAATCAATTATGATAATCCCTTATTTCCGGCCTGCGCCAGCTACGGGGTTTTATCCACTTACCCGGATTATTCCGGGGTCAGCCACTGGCATGAGGATCTGGAATTTATTATAGTAAAAAAGGGAAAGATGACCTATAATGTAAATGGAAAACTGACAGAGCTGTGTGAAGGCTGTGGGATTATGGTAAACAGCAGACAGCTGCATTACGGATTTTCCATGGAACATAATGAGTGCGAATTTGTCTGCATTCTGCTTTCGCCAAAGCTTCTTGGGGGAAATCGGTGGTTTTACCAGAACCTGATAGAACGTATCACTGCCAACTGCTTATATCCGTATCTGCATCTTAGTAACAGTGGATGGCAGGCTTCGGTTTTGGAACGGCTGGATAAGTTGTATGGCTCTTTTGAAAAAAGGCCCTTAGAGGATTTATCATATTTTGAATTGATGGAAGATTTTGTTTTTATCATGAAAGCGCTTTATGGAAATCTAAAGACGCAAAACCAGGCTGTGGTAAAAGAATCTTCGGAGCTTGTTTTGCTTAGAAGTATGATTACTTACATAGAAGAACACTTTATGGAGCATATTACTCTTGAAGGCATTGCGGCTGCAGGAGCCTGCTGCAAAAGCCGGTGTTCTCTGCTTTTTAAAAAATATCTTAGAGATACGCCGATTACTTATACTACAAAACTCCGTCTGCAGAAAAGCCTTGCCGCATTGCTGGACACAGAGGAAGGCATTACGGATATTGCATATGAATATGGGTTTGGCGGCGTCAGTTATTATTGTGAGACTTTCCACAAATTTTATGGGGTATCGCCATTAAAGTACAGAAAGACTTATAAAGTGTAAAGGTTTAAATGGGAGGAAAAACATGTGGCTTTTATTTGCCGTTTTATCATCAATATTTGCGGCTTTGACGTCCATTCTTGCCAAGGTTGGAATTGAGGGTGTAAATTCAAATCTGGCTACGGCAATAAGAACAGTAGTTGTGCTGATAATGGCCTGGACAATGGTGTTTTTGACACATGCGCAGACGGGAATTGCGGAGATTGGGAAAAAAAGCTGGATATTTTTAATTCTGTCAGGCTTAGCTACGGGAGCTTCATGGCTTTGCTATTATAAAGCCCTTCAAATGGGAGATGCCTCAAAGGTGGTTCCCATTGATAAGCTCAGCGTGGTTATTACGCTGGTGATGGCGTTTGTTTTTTTGCACGAAGAATTTACGGTAAAATCAATTATCGGATGTGCGCTGATTGGAGCGGGGACACTGATAATGGTATTATAAATGGATTTATGCCATCCCTTTTGGGAATGGAATTAGGAGTGGATATGGTTTATTTGTCATCTTTTAAATTTCCCGGTGCAGAGGCAGAGTACGATTTTACTTTTGCACAGAAGAGAACCTGTTATGATACATATTATCCTTTTCAGATATTATCAAAACATCATCTGGAAAGACTGGATTTTGAACCAGTCACTATACTGTATGGAGGCAATGGCTCTGGGAAAACCACAGCGCTGAATGTGATTGCGGAAAAACTGGGTCTTGAGAGGGATACATTGTATAACCGCTCTAATTTTTTTGAGGATTATACGAAGCTGTGTCAGTTTGAAGAAGAGCAGAAAATACCAAAAGGCAGCAGAATTATCACCAGTGATGATGTTTTTGATTTTATGCTGAACATCCGAAGCATCAATGATGGAATTAATTTGAAGCGGGATGAACTGCTTTTGGACTATCTGGATGCTAAATATTCCCATTTTCAGGTGAAGTCACTGGACGACTATGAGCAATTGAAAAAGGTGACTACGGCAAGAAGTAATACACAGTCAAAGTATGTACGCAAAAATGTAAAAAACAATGTGCGGGAGCATTCAAATGGGGAAAGTGCATTCCTTTATTTTGCAGATAAGATTAGGGATGACGGATTGTATCTGCTGGATGAGCCGGAAAACAGTCTGTCGCCAGAAAAGCAGCAGGAGCTGTTAAAGTTTCTGGAAGATTCTACGCGCTTTTTCGGATGTCAGTTTATTATGGCGACCCATTCGCCCTTTCTTTTGTCTATGAAGGGTGCAAAAATATATGATATGGATGAAGAAACTGTGGATGTAAAGCTTTGGAGCCGCCTTACAAATGTCCGGGCTTATTATGATTTTTTTAAAAAGCATGAAAGGGAATTTGAATAATGGGGTATGCACTTTAGCGCTCTTTGAATATTGATTTTTATGACTATGTACATTTCACACTTGACAGTAAAACGGATAGCATGTTAACATATAAAAAAAATTAGGAGGATTTTGTATGTCAATTGTGGTTGTAATGGAGAAAAGTGCAAAGTAAATATTGCAGGGGTGATTTTTAGTTTGAGGCTAGGAGTCTGCCCATTTGCTGATTATTTTGAATGTCAGCATTTTCGCCTTACAATTGCTTAATATTATGGTATATATCTTAAGAATTATTTAAGCATGACGGTATGGTCATGCTTTTTGATTTTTTGGAATATAATCTTTAATCATTTTTATAGAAAACGTCATAATCTTTTGCCGTTTACTTTAGATGGAAAACCATGGTATCCAGTATTTATAGGGATACTGTGGTTTTTTTGGCTTGTAGGGCAAAATCGTATTTTAAGGGCGGCTTCGCGTTGCACAAAGTGCAGCCTTGGAAGGTAAGAATGTATGGAAAAGAGAGGATATTAAAAAATGAGTGAAACAGTGATCCAAATAAACAATCTTGTAAAAAAATATAAAAGGTATAAAAAAGCGGAGGGAATCCGTGGAAGCATAGCCAGCTTGTGGCATCGAAGCTACGAAGAAAAAATGGCTGTCAATCATATAGATTTATCCGTAAAAAAGGGTGAGTTTATCGGGCTGATTGGACCCAACGGAGCTGGAAAAACCACATTAATTAAAATGCTGACAGGAATTATTGCGCCTACAGAGGGAAAGATTGATGTGCTCTCCTATTATCCCAATGACTTAAAGAACGAGTTTAAAAAACAATACGCTGTTGTGATGGGGCAGAAAAGCCAGTTATTTTTTGAACTGACTGTAAATGATACATTGCGCCTGTTTAAGGAAATATATGAAATTTCCGAGGAACAATTTCAAAAGAATAAAAAGTATTTTGTGGAGCTTTTTGGAGTTGCAGAGCTGATGGATGTTCAGGTAAGAACGCTGTCACTGGGAGAAAGGATGAAGATGGAGCTTATAGTATCATTGCTTCATAACCCGAAAATATTGTTTCTGGATGAGCCTACAATTGGCTTGGATGCAGTGGCAGCTAGACAGATTCGCAGGTTCTTAAAAGAAATTAATGAGAAAAACGGCACTACAATTATTTTGACATCTCATTATATGGACGACATTAAGGTGCTTTGTAAGAGGACGGTTGTTATTAATCATGGAATGAAAATCTATGATGGCGCTACAGAAGAATTATTTGACAGATATCAGAAAAATAAAAAGATTATCGCAACATTTGGTGAACCCACAGGGAACTTTATATTTAAAACGCAGAATGTGCTTCTGGCGGAAGATACACCGCATAAGAAAGTGTATGAAGTGCCGAAACACTCTGCCAAAGACCTGTTATCAGAGCTTATGGAATATGAACCTAATGATATTGTGGTGGAAGAGGAAGAGGTGGGAGTGATAGTGGAAAGGATTTACCGGAAAGGAGATGAATGACATGGGAAAGTATTTAGCAGTTGCCAAAACATATATGAAAACACAGATTGTATGGAGAGCTGATGCAATTTTTAATATGATTTTTACCATATCCAAAATTCTCTTTGCCTATCTTTTGTGGGGGATGGTTTTTAAAAACAGGGAGATGGTTGGGGAGTTTACATTTCACGGGATGCTGTCTTATTATATTATCAGCTCATTTTTATCCCAGTTGGAGATGTCCCAGGGAATCAGCGCCGAAATTCATGACAGAATACGTAATGGCACTTTTTCAAAATACATGGTTATACCAGTGGGAATAGAAAAGTATTTTATGGCAATGGAGTTGGGAGTGGTAATGTTTTACATGGCATTTGATTTTATAGCAGCCATTGTGTGGATTTTTGTATTTCAAATCGACTTTGTGTTTGCCTCTAATGGATGGGTTATAATGTGTGCGGTAATTATGTCGGTAATTGGTATGACATTTATGGTGCAGTTAAATTATTTTTTAGGACTGCTTACATTAAAATATCAGGGAATAGGGACATTTTTAATGATTAAGAATAATCTTGTTGCATTAGTTACAGGAAGTATTGTCCCTCTTGCATTATTCCCGGAGATAATTGTAAAAATAATGCGGTTATTGCCTTTTTATTATGTCACCTACCTTCCGGCAATGTTATTTACCGGAAAATGTAAAGAGGAGGCAGTTGCGGGAATTGTTATTATTCTGTGCTGGTGCCTGGTAATACAGGTTTGTATCAGTGTCACATGGAAAAAATATCGTAGAAAATATGACGGGGTGGGAATATGATAAGTAATGTGAAGAAGAATATGCGTGTGATAAGAGAAATGTTTCTTTTGAGAATGCACGGATTAATGGTATTCCGAATGGACTTTATTGCGCCTTTTGTTATAGATGGAAGCCTGTTTTTAATTCAGCTAATGGCATTCGGAGTGGTGTATTCCCATGTGGATGCGATTGGAAGCTGGGGGAGGGGAGAAATGATTGCATACATTGGTACGTTTTCCCTGATAAATGCTCTTAACATGACCATTTATTTCTTTGGGATAAACAGTATACCACATAAAGTGCGGTCCGGTGAACTGGATTTATATTTGACAAAGCCAGTAAGCCCGTTGCTGCGCCTGACTTTTGAAAATATCAGTCCGGGTTCTGTGCCTTTAATTATTATGAGTGTTTGTATCATTGGTTATGGAATTTATATTCGGCATTTACCATTGTCATTTGCGGCGGGTATCAGCTATATTTTCTGGGTGCTTATCATGACAGTATTATATTACGAGATGGCAGTGATTATCCGTGCTGTCTCACTGTATATTGTCTCAATGGCGCGCCTTGAGCAGATGGAGGAAGCGTGCATTGATTTGTGTATGAAGCTTCCCGGAATTGCTTTTTATGGGGGATACAAGGTAATTTTTTATCTCATTCTGCCTTATGGGATTATGGCGACTTTGCCGGTGCAAAGGATAATAGGTGAAATGGATTTTCAGATGGCGGTTTATGGAATTGGGGTTGTGGTAATATTTTCTGCTATTACCATCGTTTTTTGGAAGCGGGGATTAAAACGTTATAATAGCGCAAGTTCGTAGGATTGGGCTGAAGGGGTTATGCTTTTTTGTCAATCTTTTGCTGGAAGCGGGGCAGTGTCTGCCCTGCTTTGCCAGTTATTATTCCTGTCCCATGAATAATAACTCTATTACCATTTAAGCGCATTATCCTGTTTATGCGCTGCTTGCGCTTTTATCTCACATACATACCTGCCAGTTTCATATCCTGGTCATAAGTAAGCCGGAAAGTGACGCTGATGTTTTCATAGGTTACTGTGATTTCCCCTACGGCAAAATACTGTCCCTGCTGTGAAAGTTCCATGATATAAGAAGGACCGAAGCTCTTAAACTCACCCCATTTAACAGATACGCTGCCTTTAATTGTGTCAAGCTGTTCTTCTGTCAGAAACGGCTGCATCTGGCTGATGGCATTTGCCTGTAATGCTTCATAATCGGAGGCGTTAATCTGATTGATGGTTTCTTTCATTGCTTCTGTAACCTGTTCCTGATTAAAATGTTTACTTTTATTAATATCCTGTCCCTTGGGCAGCGTCCAATAGACGAAGAAAATAATAAATGACAGGATAGCAAGGACGATAA
>CAMUHA010000170.1 GCA_947088515.1 uncultured bacterium | reverse complement strand
CATGCACGGTTCTTAGAGGGGAAGGCGGTAGTAATACCGCTGACCTACTCGACAAATCACCTAATACCAGCTTCGCGCTCTCCAGATGCTCTTGCAGTTTATCGGCATCCATCTTGTAGTCACCGCCATGGAATAAATGTATCATATCTTTATATCCCATATTTCCAACCGGCAGCCCCTTTCCTGAATCAAACCCATATATCTCAATATCAACACCTAAAAGCCTGGATATTGCTTTTGCATGAAATTCGCAGTTTATCAGTCCATTTCCGCCTGCAACGCCAAACTCCAAAACACTGACCCTGTCGTATCCCAGTGTTTTGGCCTCCAAAGCTGCCATATACATACAAAAAGCATAGTGCATTCTGGGCAGCTTTCCCTGATCATAATATTGCTTCCAAAACGCCCGTTCTCTGGAAACCACATCAACTAAATTTCCGACGGCGTCAATAACCGGAATATGCTTAATTGAAGAATAATCTGCAAAAATATTTCTTGCTTCCTTTACAACGTCCTTTTGTCCATCTGTTATTATGAATTTGCACTTTGTATTACAGATATCTTTAACTTTTAACAGATTTTCATTTACATATGTTTTGTTAAATTCTCTAATTGTTATAACACCTTCAAAGAAATTGTCATCATCAACAACAATTAAAATAGATTTATTTCTGTATAGTTTCCAATGAGCATAATACACACTGTCATTTTTATGGACAACATAATCATCCAGCCATTTGGACCTCATTTAATTTCACACCCCTTTCTTTGTTCTTATCCGCATATCAGATGTCTGTTGATTATCTGAAGCATTTTTCTGTCTTTATTGTATTTCCCCAAGGGTCTTTTTCAGCGCATCAATAAGTTTATGATTATCTTCCTCATTACGTACCGCAAACCGTAAAAATGATTTTCCTTCAAACCCTTTTTTTGTAGAAAGGTCCTTAATTAGAAGATTATATTTTTTTAGTAATATCAATGCCAGTTGTGCCGAACTGAGATTGGAATTTTCATCTATTTTACACATAATATAATTTGCCTGAGATGGATATGCAGTTAACCCTTTTATCCCTGAAATACTTTTTATCATTTTTTTTCTTTGCAATGCAATTTTATCGCATGCTGATATGTAGCTTTTTTTATATAGCCTTTGTATTTGCAAATAATACTCCGCAAAAGAATTTATATTCCAAATAGCCATATTTTTTTTCAAGAACTTTCTGATTGTCTGGTTTCCAGTTGCAATAATTCCCAACCGCAGCCCTGGCACACCATATGATTTGCTTATACTCTTTATTACAACCAGCTCATTATATTTTTCCAGCAGTTCGTTGCCAATTAGTGTATACCGTTTATCCTTTTCTGCGAAATCTATAAATGACTCATCAATTATTATCAATACATGCTTCTCATGGCATTTTTCAATTATCTGCATGATTTCATCATAAGAAAGAAATGCCCCACTGGGATTGTCCGGATTTACAATTAACAAATTATCCGTATGTTCTATTTCTTCCAGCAGTTGTTCTACATTGAATTGAAAATCATTCCGGGAGCTGTCTATAAAATGCGGCTCACAGCTTTCAAAGCACCGTATATATTCATTAAATGCAGGAACGCATATGGAAAATCTTCCTTTGATTATTTTTCCTAAAACATTAATAATCTCCGCCGCTCCGTTTCCAACCAGCAAAAACTCTTCATCCACATCAAACATACTGGAAGCATTCAATCGCTGGATGTTCATGCCTGACGGATATTGTGTTAACAGTTCCCCAAAAAAATATTTTAATTGCGATACCATTTTTGGGGGTGGATAATAAGGATTAACCAGATAACAAAAATCCTTTAGTTTAGGGAAACGCCAGTATCCCCCAAAATGCAGTTCATACTTTTTTAGAACATCCTCATCCTGGGCAAATATTGTATTAGCAATATCAAGGTCCTGGGCATCATCAATTTCATACCAGTTTTCATTTTCTATCACATAGGCGCTAAGCTCTGAATTTTTGATATGTGAGAATATTTTCAGTACCTGTTCATAATATTGATTTACCCCATAAGCTTTTAAATAGGCTTCCAAAAACGGAATGTACTGACTCTCTGAAAACTCCTTACTGAATTTATATATATTCACCGTCTTATAATACGTATTGACATCTTCGTAGCGGAATCCACTTTTATCCACAAAATCAGTTATTTCTTTTTTGGCATTTAATACCACCATGGTTCCATCCATCCATTGCTCATATTTGGCAACTACTGCAAGGTTTGGCTGCGGCGCCTCTATCACGTCCTTAATAATATGAGTGTCAAAAATTAAATCTGATTCTATAAGAATTGTATCATCTTTTCTTAAATAGTCTCTTGCCAGAAACAGCGAATAAATATTATTGGTAATTGAGTAATCATAGTTATATACATATTTTATTTCTATATCAAACTTCTTTTTTTCAATATATTCCCGCAGGCTTTCCGCTTCATAGCCAATGACCATAATAAGCCTGTCCACCTGTGCTTGTTTAAGTGCCTCTATTGCTCTTTCAAGTAATGTTTTTTTTCCTACAGTCATCATACACTTTGTATGGTTTTCTGTATATTTCCCCATTCTTCTCCCCATACCTGCTGCTAACATTATGGCCTGCATTTACTTTTCCTCCATATTTACCTTACATCCTGCATTGATTCTGAAAATTAATAGTATAGTCTGTCTTCACAAAATCAGTTCCGTTCATTCCATATAAGCGCACTCCCGTATTACCTCGCCTATAGAGGGATGCGGAAAAATCATCTGTCTGATATCTGAAATTGTTTTCTTGTCTTTTATCATGTTTTCTATAACAATTATTATTTCAGCCGCCCCATCTCCTACCAGGAAGCCTCCCCTTATCCGTCCGCTCTTCTTTTCACTTATCAGCTTGCAAATTCCCTGCTCCTTCTGATTTTCAATCATGAACCTTCCGCTGTATTTCATGGAGCAAACCTTAATATCATATTCTGATTTTTTATTTTCATATTCTTTTTCTGTTATGCCAACCCATGCCGCTTCCGGGTTGGAATATATTACTTTGGGAATCAAATGATACTCTACTGCCTGCCTGTTTCCCAGAATATGCTGCACTGCTGCTCCAGCCTCCGCATACGCTGTATGCGCCAGCATAATCCTTCCATTCACGTCCCCTACTGCATATACACGTTCCTTATTGGTCCTGCCAAAATCATCTGTGATAATTGCCCCATTTTGGGTCCTGATACCTGTATTTGCATCCTCAATTGCATCTAAATTGGGAATTCTCCCAGCACAGACTATTATTTCATCACACAAAAGCTCTTCTTCTTCCTCATCCTGTATCAGCGCGCTTTTTTTTCCGGCATCTACCTTAAGGACCTTTACGCCAAGTCTAAACTTAATCCCTTTCATCTGTAATGAGCGGACCAATATATTTTTGACATCTTCATCCATTTCCTCTAATATTTCTTTTCTGTTATCAAGAAGAATGACCTCCGTACCTATAGAAGCTAAAAAACTGGCAAACTCAATCCCGATAATCCCACATCCAATGACAATAACCTTTTTATAAAGCGTCGTATTATCCAAAAACTTACGGCTATCCATGGCAAATCCTTCTTCTAACGCCTCTTCGAGTCCTTTGATATCAGGTATAAAAGTTCTGGAACCACTAGCTAAAATAAGATGTCTTCCACAAATACAGCTTTTATTGCACAAAGACACCTGAATTTCTTTTTCTACCGTTTTCACAATAGCTGTTTCATAAAAAATATCTATTTTTTTATGACGAAGCTTTGCCGTCAGTCCCTTTTGCAGTTGAGAAACAATTGTATTTTTCCTCTCCACCACACTTTTGGGCCTTATCTGTGGATTATCTGCCACTATTCCATATGACGCAGCTTCTTTCGCTTTATGCAGCAACCCTGAACTGTACAATAATGTTTTGGCCGGAATACATCCCTCATTCAGACAAGTTCCCCCAAGGCGCTTTTCTTCCACCAAAGCAACCGTAAGTCCGGCATCTGCCGCATCTGCCGCCGCCTGACATCCTCCCGGACCACCCCCAATAATTATGACGTCATAAACCATATCTTTTTTCTCCCTGCCCAAATTTAGTGCATGTCATTGATAAGTGTAAATATATCTTTTAGTACAGAACTTTCCCCGTTTATTTCTCTGCACAATTTTTCAATTGTATTTTTTTGTCTCAGAAATTCTCTGGACAAACCATTTAATTTCTTTTCTATTTTCTCTATCTCTTTGGGGAATAATGAGTCTGTATAAATACAGTTTCTCCTAATTATTCCTTCCGTTTCTAAAATACGAACCTCACATATTCCCCATGAAAAGGACCTTTTTTTGATATGTGTATAATTAAAATTTTCTCCCATATTCCAGTCATCTGCAATGGTTTTTAACTTTTCATTTTCTACTACAGACAGTATTTGGTTCCCGGAAATAAACTGAAAAGTATCATGCTCATATTCTTCCACAAACTCTCTTACAATGTTCCTGCTTATTTCCTCTACGGTAACAGAAGGACATATGGCGCTTAAATTCGTTACCCGGCTTTTTACGGAATTGATTCCCTTTGGTTCCATTTTTTCTTTGGGCGCTTTTAACACTTCTGCCATAATCTCAATGTCTGTATCCACCAATATAGTTCCATGGTGCAGCCCCACAGCATCCTTAGTTAAAAAAGCATTTCCTGAAAACTTGCTTCCGTTAACCAGAAGGTCATTCCTACCTGAATACTCTGCTTCAATACCTGACAGCAAAACAGCTCTTTTTATAATTCCAGCAGAACGTTTTATATCATAATCTTCTTTGGGGCAAATAATAGAAAAATTTAAATTTCCTTTGTCATGAAATACTGCACCGCCGCCAGTATTCCTCCTTACCAGTCTGGCGCCATGCCTCTTCATTGCCTCAAAGCTGCACTCATTTTTTGCGTTCTGGTTTCTGCCTATAATAACGGCATTGTCATTCTGCCATAAAAATAAAATGTATTTAATCTTTCCGGACAGGTATTGCAGAAAATATTCTTCTAATGCAAGATTATAGGGTGCATCGTATGATTCGGAATGTAAAACTATCATACTGGCCATATCAGTCCCTTTCCACACATACACTATCCGGAATATCTCTTACTACATTTACCCCATTATGCACCACCACATCTGCACCTATCCGTAAATCTCTAAAAACAGTACATCCTTGTCCAATTAGTGTGTTTTCTCCCACAATCACGCCACCGCCCAGCACCGCTCCTGATGCAATATGGCAGTTATCGCTTATAATGCAGTCATGGGAAATAACCACACCGGCGTTTATAATGCAGTTGTTTCCAATTTTTACATCGCTTCCAATAATTGCCCCTGCGGCAATCAGATTTCCCTCTCCGATTGTCACTCCCGGTTCCATGATTGCTTTATTATGAATAACGTTTATACATTCATATCCTGTCTGTTTTATCATTTCGCCTGGCGCTTTTCTTCCGTGCCTTTTGCCGTCAAATCCAACTGCATTAATAATCTTCCGGTATCCCTTTTGATAAAATAACTGAAGCGTTTCCTGGTCGCTGCTCCCAATAACCGGTATTCCATTTACACTTTCAAGCTTGGGATATCTTCTGTCCAGTATCCCTTCAATTTTATACTCACAACGCTGCCCTAAAATGTCCAATACAACTTTGCAAAATCCCCCGCCGCCATAAATAAGAACCTTATTTACATTGGTTTCCGCTATAGAATAAGGCAGGCTGATAAGCTTTCTTACATCCTTCTCCCTGATAACCTTTCCTGCCGGCAAGAGACTGATGTCAATGTGATGTTCCTGGATAAGCTTTAATGCCTTATCTGAATAGACTCTTGTATCTCCATTTTTTTCTTCCTTTGACATTTTCTGGTTAAATGCGTCCATGCTGTCATGGATTATTGCAAGTTTTCCTCCAACTGCAATGTCCTCTCCCTGCCCGGCTAACAGTTCTATAAAACCTTCTTCTGCCGCCTCCAGGTCACTTGTTTCCTTTGTGGTTTCCAAAACTGCAATGACCTGTCCTTTTTTGATATGTTCTCCATGTTTTACCATCCACTGTGCCAGTGTTACATAGTCATCATTTGTACCAATTCTTGGCATTTTTATATCCGTTTTCACCCTAAGACTCTCCTGATTTTTGCTGCAATTTTTTCTCTGCTGCAGGACATCTGCCTTTCCAGCATTATTCCGTTAGGAATCGGCAATTCCTCTGCTGCCACTCTGAAATATTTTTTTCCCGGCATTGATTCTTGCAGTGATGCAATTACTTCTGCCCCCCAGCCGGCACAGCCGCTTCCTTCTTCAACTGCTCCAACTATTTCTGCACCAGATAAAAGCTGGCATAAATCCAGTACCGGCAAAGGGGATAGCTGCGCCACCACAATAATATCTATCTGCACTTCTTCCTTTAACATAAATTCTAATGCCACTTCCATTAATTCTCTTACCATACTGCCATAAGTAATTATTGCAATGTCCGGCTTTTCTTCTTTGTCAAATGACAGCCTGATACTTGGAAATATGTCATTCCAGGCTGTCTGTGTCTGGAAATCCTGTATTCTTCCGTTCGTACAGCATAATAGCTTTTCACCATATAGCTTTTTATTTTCTATTACAACAACAGGAGACTGTATATTGTCAAATGCACATTTGTATAGTCCCTTTACATTATGTACAGGCGATATTGCCATAACCTTAAGAAGTGGAATTCCAATTAAAAATTTCTCCAATGACTGACTGTGCGTTGGACCATATCCTCTTCCGCCGCCCATTGGCATTCTAATCATCAACGGGACTGTTATATTCTGACCATAAATCCACGCATATTTCACTGCATGGTTTAGTATCTGGTCAAATGCAAGTGTTGCAAAGTCTCCAAACATCATCTCCACAACAGGTCGTTTTCCTCCCATTGCCAGCCCAACCCCTAATCCGGTAAATCCAGCTTCACTAATTGGCGTATTAATAACCCTGTCTCCATACTTTTTACTTAATCCCTTTGTAACCTTAAATGCCCCACCATAATCATCCCGTATATCTTCCCCCAGCAGCAAAACATCCTGATTACTTTCCATATATTCATCCAGTGCACTGTTAATTGCGTTTACACAACGGATGCTGTCGTGATTATATTCGGAAATTCCTTTATCGCCACATGTAATCTTAGGCGGGTTTCCAATCTCTTTTATTTTTTTGCTTTCAGTTTTCTTTACAAGATTATCCAAATATTCTCTTATATTATTCTTGACTTCAATACAGTCCGCTTCCCCTAATTTCTGTTCAAGCTTTAAAATAATATCCTCTTT
>CAMUHA010000169.1 GCA_947088515.1 uncultured bacterium | reverse complement strand
ATCAATTACCTGTTGAATGATTTCCTGTGTGTTTTGGGTATAGTCGATTTACGTCACTTCTATTTTAATGTATTTTTTATCAAGTCCATACTTTTCTGTCATTTCATTGATACGCTTCACAAGATCCGGCTCGCAGAAATCCACTCTGGAAATATTGACTGAAATTGGGCATATCGGCACTCCATCTTTTTTCAACTTAGCCAAAACCCGGCATGCCTCCTCACAGACAAACATATCCAGTTTGGATATCAGCCCGCTTTTCTCAAACAGGGGAACAAAAATTCCCGGCGAAATCACGCCCTTTTCCGGATGCTTCCAGCGTACCAGCGCCTCTGCGCTGACAGCCTGCTCGGTCTTGACATCAAAAATCGGCTGCAGGACAATATGGAACTGCCCGCCTTTTACCGCTTTTACCATTTCGCGGATAAGCATCAGCTCTTCCAGCTCTTTTTCAGCTTCCTCATCATCATAATAAGAAAACTGCTTTACCATATTATCCCTGATACTCCGGCAGGCGGTTCCTGCCCGGTCACACATCATGGAAATGGGAAGACTCCGGTCACGAACCAGATAAATACCGCTTTGGATGGTAAGGGAATATTGCCTCTCCAGTTCTTTTGCCCCCGTAACCATAATATCGTTAAACTTTGTATTTTCCTTTATCTTTCCCATTGGCATACAGCACATAAAGTTATCAGCCTCCAGCCTGCCATAGGTTCCTTCATTGCCTACCGCACGTTTTATCAGCCTGGCTAACAAAATCAATATTTCATCTCCGGTCTTTCTGCCCAGCAGCTCATTAATCAGCTTGAATTTTACAATATTAAACCGCAGGATGGCATAATCATTTACCATATCCATTTCCAGCATTTGTCTGGTCAGGGAACAGAAGGTATCAAAATTATAAATACCGGTAAGGGCATCCAGTCTTTGTTTGTCATATGCACTCTTTTTTAAGACATTATCAATCCGTCTCTTTACAATTTCCTCCACATAAGGCTTGGGGAAAAAGTCGTCCGCTCCCAGCTGCAATGACCTCTCTTCCAGATTATGCCCATCGCTCTGGGTATTAATAATCACAGGTATATGGGAATAACGATCTGATTTTTTTAATTCTGCAAGCAGTTCAAACCCACTCATTTCCGGCATGACCACATCCATCAAAATCAGGCTGATGTCATTTCTTTTTTGAAGAATCTGAAGGGCAGCTTTTGCACTGTCAGCTTCCAATATTTCCACTCCGCTGTCATTTTTCCAGAACCCCTTTAATATTTTTCGATTAATTTCAGTGTCATCCACAATTAGAAATACTTTTTTATTTATCATTCGGCTATCTCCACTTCAATTTTTTGAACTTTATAACTTAATTCTTAGTCCTCTGGGATAATGATTTTTCATAACACTGCCAGATACTTTTCCCCATCCCAGGCTATATCCATCTATGGTTGCAAGGTACCATCCTTTTTCCCCAAAAGAGGGAAGCGTCTGCCCGGTAAGATAGGTTTGCGCCTCCTGCATGGACAGCCGCCTTTCATACTTTACTTCCCCTGAATGCAGGAAAAGGGCAAGCCCATGGGCAGGTTCAAACCTTTTTGTCTTTACAGTTCCCAAATGAAGCCCTGGGCGCAGTACCTTAAGGCCCTTAAGAGCAGGCAGTCCCTCCGGCGCTAAGTAAAGCTGTTCACCAAATTTAAGAAAAGTACCATTAAAAGATATTTTCAAATACTTCTCCCTGAATTCCTCCCACTCTTTTAATTCCAAAACAGATATTTTCTTTTCTTCCCTAAATGCTCCATATTCCTCCCCACATGTTCCTTCTTTCTTCAGACATGCAAGGAAGTGTCCTTCCCCTTCAAGCTTGTGGGGCCAGAGCCGGATAGTTCCTCTAACTTCATTTACACCATCTGATAGACCTGGCGCCATTTCTTCATCTTCCAGAGAAAACGCTGGATGGTTCCTTAAAAAATTCCTTATTACCCCTTCATCCTCTTCCGGCGCAAAAGTGCAGGTGGAATAAACCATCCTGCCTCCCGGTTTCAGCATAAGGGCTGCGCTCTCCAATATATTTTCCTGCCTTTTAGCACACATTTGGATGTTATCCAGGCTCCATTCTTTTGCCGCTTCCTCATTTTTCCTAAACATCCCTTCCCCGGAACAGGGCGCATCCACCAGAATTTTATCAAAATATTCCACAAACCGCTCCGCTAAATATGCAGGTTCATGATTTAAAACAAGAGCATTGGGTATTCCCATCCTTTCTATGTTCTCTGAAAGTATTTTGGCCCGCTGGGAATTGATTTCATTGCAGATTAAAATGCCCTGCCCCTGCATATCCGCTGCCATCTGTGTACTTTTTCCACCTGGCGCAGCACATAAATCCAGTACCTTTTCTCCGGGCTGCACCTTAAGATAAGCCGCTGGCGCCATGGCACTGGCCTCCTGAATATAGTAAACCCCCGCCTCATGAAAAGGATGTTTGCCTGGCCGGTCTTCTTCCTTATAATAATATCCGCCAGGGGCCCAAGGCACAGACCTTAAAGAAAAAGCAGATTTCTCCTTAAAATCTTCTTCGCTTCCTTTCAGGAAGTTAACACGCAGGGACGAAACCTTTGGTTTCCCATAACTGGCAAGGAAATCATTATAATCCTCCCCCAGCATCTCTTCCATCCTCTCCAAAAATTGTTGTGGCAGCATTTATCTTCCTCTCTGGTGTCGCTTGTTTTTCTTCTGATACGCTGCATTTCATGCAGCGCTCTTAACCTTCGGTTCCTCGCTAACATATCAGATAAAAACAAATGCCACCTTCGGTGTCGCTTGTTTTTCTTCTGATATGTTACATTATACCAACTTAGAGGTTAATTGACAACATAATCAATTTTACAATTTACCGGACAAAATATCTTATTTGGGGTATTGATATTTTATGGGGATTTTTGTAATTTCCTACTTTGATAATCAAATAATAGTAAAATAATTATAATTTCGTAAAATAATTATATTTTTCATGGCTTCTGATGCGGAACTGACAATGTGACATAGAAAAGTATATGTGGGAATGAAGGCCAATCCTTCATTCCCACATATTTTTGTCCGCTATTTGCCATCTATGCCGTTCCAACCATTCTTATCATTTGCCGGTATGTACTATACCGCAGCTCTTCAAGGGCCATTGCCCTTTCATAAGCTTTACGCAAAAACACTTCCGGCAGACAGCTCATATAATCCCAGCCTAAGGGCTGCAAGGCAGTTGCGCCCGAATAGTTTATTTCTCCAATTTTTTTCATAATCTCCTGCCAGTTTATATTCCCATCAAAAGGAAGCTGGTGCTGATTCTGGCTGCCCCCATTATCATGCAGGTGTAAAGCCATAAGCCGGGAACTGTATTTGCCCAGCAAATCCACCTCTGGATTATAATTATTGTGATGACAGGCATCATAGCAAAGGCCAAGGCAAGGAGAGTCCAGCTTTGACAGCACATAGGAAATATTGGAGTAGTTCCATAAATTTTCCAATGCTACATTGACCCCTAAAAGCTCTGCCATTTCCGCCATGCTCTTTACTCTCTCCAGTCCCAGCGGCGTACATGGATAATTTTCGCTGGGCAAATGCACCACCATTGTTGGTATTTCCAGTTCATAACAGTCTGTGATACACTGCAGATAACAGTCAATAAGAGCCGCCCCATCAAGATTGTCACGCCACAAGTCATTTTGTCTTTGAAATGGTACATGAATGTTCTCCACAAAGAGTCCCTCTCTGCGGGCCTCTTCTGGCCCTTTGCGGTAATCTTCCCTTCCAGATTCCCCGCTCCACCAAAGCATGACACCATCAAACCCTGCCTCTCTGATAAGCGAATAACGCTTTTTTGCAGAAAGTTCATAGCCAAACCAATCATAAATTGTAACCATAAATTCCGTCTCCCCTCCGGAACCTGCCTGAATACAAAATTATTTCATGCCTGCTCCTCAATATTTCCTTTTTTCACTTTATCCTTCTCCTGCACTGGAAGTCCAGAGCCGTTTCTTTTGTTCACATCCTCTCTAAGCAATACATATACCGTAGATAACAGGGGAATAAAAATCAGCATCCCCAAAATCCCCATCAGACTGCCGCCAATCGTAACCGCCGCCAACACCCATATAGATGGAAGTCCCACAGAGTTTCCCACTACATGGGGATAAATCAGATTTCCCTCTATCTGTTGCAGCACAATAAATAGTATCACAAACCAGAGCGCCTTTACCGGGTCGTCCACAAGCATCAGAAAAGCTCCGATAAAACAGCCAATGAAAGCTCCCACAATGGGAATCAGTGCAGTAAAAGCAATCAAAACGCCAATCATCACTGCATAGTCAAACCGGAAGATTGTCATTGATACTACAAACATAAGCCCAAGTATCACAGCCTCTGTACATTGTCCAGTAATAAAATTACTGAAGTTTTGTCTTAAAATTGCCAGCACATTCAAAATATTCTTGTAAAGCCCTGGCCTGAAATACGCCTTTAGCGTCCTGCAAAACTGACTGCCAAGCTTTTCCTTCTGTGAAAGAAGATAAAAAGAGAACACCAACGCAATAAAGAAATTAACCGTACTGCTAATAATACTGCCTGCAACAGAAACAGTGGAAGTTAACATATTTCCCACACCATTTTGTAAAAATCCCACAACAGTATTAATCATTGACTTCCAGTCAATTTCCAGTGTTTCAAAGCTGCTTAAATAACTAAGGAGCTGGGGGTTTTCCGCAAAAACAACCTCTAATTTTCCAATAAAATCGCTCCAGAACACTGGTATCTTTCTGGTAAGTACCGTAACCGTCTGCACAAGCTGGGGAATTACTGTAAGCGCCACCAGCGCAATCACCAGAATAACCGATAAGTACGCAAGCGCCATGCTAAGTCCCCGCCGGCTCTTTTTTAATAATTTTCCATTCTTTATCCTGTCATCGCGAAACAGTTTTTCCTCATAAAATTTCATAGGAATGTTTATTACAAAAGCAATCATTCCACCCAGAATAAACGGCCTCAAAATTCCAATCACGAAAACCATTGCCGACCAGAGCAGGTCAAATTTTATCAGGGCTAAGATAACCACTGCGGTAAACAGAATTAACCCTCTTATTTTTCTTATGTTCTTTTTGTTTAAATTCATAATTATCCCTCTGCATATCACAAACAGCGCTTACTATACTGCACCAAACCCCTGTGTATCATGGACTTTCCTATGGTATTAATCCACCCATATATTACCATTTTCCTTTACAGCGCTTCCAAAACTTTCAGGAGATATTCCCAAACCCTGCCTACAGAGGTAATGCTTAACTCTTCTTCTGCTGTATGAATGTTTTTCATGTCCGGCCCAATGGAGATACAGTCCAGTCCAGGTATTTTGTGAATGAAAAGACCACACTCCACTCCTGCATGAATGGCCCTTATTTCCGGTTCCTTCTGATAGATTTCTGTGTATACTTCCACCATTTTATCCCTAAGCGGTGACTCCTTGCGATAAGCCCACCCTGGATATTCGCCACTGGTTTCCGTTTTGGCTCCAGCTAACGCTGCCAGCGCCTTTAGCTTATCAATTAATGCTTCCTTTGCACTCTCTAAAGAACTGCGTACAGAAATTCCTACGTGCACTTCCTCCTCACTCATGGACAGGATTCCCGGATTCAAAGATGTCTCCACCAATCCTGGCATCGCACTGCTCATAGCCTGCACACCATTAGGCAGCGTAAAGAGGAGATAAATGATCCTCCTGCTTAGCGCTTCTCCTACTGCTTCCATCTTTCTCATTTCAATAAGGGAACAATCAATTTTCACGCCTCCATCTTTATCTGTCAGCTCTTCCTGCAATTCCTTTTCCATCCTCTGACAGGTTTCCAGAAGACGCTTGCGGCATTCTTTTTCAAAAACAGCATCTGATACTACAGTAGTAGTTCCGCTTCCATCTTCATATGCGGTAATTAAAATCTCCGCCTTTGCAAAGGAAGGAATCGCATTGTCCGCCACACCGCCCTTTAACCCGACAACACAGACCTCCAATTCTTTTCCTATATGGCTAAGCAGTCTGCCTAACAGAGAAATCGCATTTCCCCTCCCTGTGTGTATCTCCTCGCCGGAATGACCGCCCTGCAGCCCGCTTATGCCCACTTCACAAAGAAATCCCTTCTTTTCTTTCTTTTCAAAAGGGAAATTTACATTGACCCTTGCACCGCCTGCACAGCCGGAAAGAAATACCCCTTCCTCCTCGGAATCCAGATTTATCAGCCTCTTTGATTTAAGCATGGAAGCATCAAGCGCACGCGCGCCATTCATTCCCACTTCCTCATCTACTGTAATTACAAGCTCTATTTGGGGATGTTTGTAGTTCTCTCCATCAAGCAGCGCCAGTCCATAGGCAATGGCTATACCATCATCCCCGCCAAGACTGGTTCCTTCCGCCATAAGTCTATCGCCTATGACCTTAAGCTTTAGTCCCTCTTTTTCCATATCAATGGAAGCCTCCGGGCTTTTAACCGCAACCATGTCCATATGCCCCTGCAGCATAACAGGCTCATGGTCCTCATATCCCTGTGAAGCCTCTTTCACTATTATCACATTTCCCACTTCATCCTGATAATGCTCCAGATTTCTCTCTTTTGCAAAGCTGGCAAGGTAATTGCTGATTTCTCCTGTATTACCTGAACCATGAGGTATCTTACATATCTCTTCAAAATAGTGAAATACATCTGCAGGTTTTAAATCCTTAAGTATATCCATACGAATCCTCCATATTAAACTCTCTGTTGGTATTTTGATAAAACAATCATATCATATGTGGATAGTTTAGAAAAGGGTCCCACACCCTTCCGTGTAAAAAAAGACCCTATCGTTTTCAGAATAAGGTCTTTTGTAAGTGTGTATAAAATTTTATGCAAGTTTACTCTTTGCAAGTTCAGCTAATGATTTGAAAGCTTCCCCATCATTTACTGCCATCTCAGAGAGCATCTTTCTGTTAATGTCAACTTCCGCTAATTTTAATCCATACATAAACTTGCTGTATGATAATCCATTCAGTCTTGCTGCTGCATTGATACGCGCAATCCAAAGCTGTCTGAACTGACGCTTTTTCTGTTTACGGCCTGCATAAGAGGAAGCCAATGCCCTCATAACAGACTGTTTTGCAATTCTATACTGTTTGCTTCTAGCTCCTCTGTAGCCTTTCGCAAGTTTTAATACTCTATTATGCTTTCTTCTGGCGTTCATACCGCCTTTTATTCTTGCCATGTCTTATATCCTCCTTATACCATAATTTGCCTTTGTTGTCTGCGTCTTATAAATAGGGCAGAATTTTCTTAATGTTTTTAATATTAGTCTTGTCCGTCATAGCAGGCTTTCTAAGATTTCTCTTTCTCTTAGCGGTTTTCTTGGTTAAGATATGGCTCTTGTAAGCTTTGCTTCTTTTTAATTTACCTGTTCCTGTAGCTTTAAA
>CAMUHA010000168.1 GCA_947088515.1 uncultured bacterium | reverse complement strand
CGCCTTCCGGTTTCTCAAATTTACGGGGTTTGTCATAAAATATAATTTCACCTGTCAGAATTTCTTCTTCATCAATTTCAAAATTATCAAGATAAACAGCAAGCTCCTTTGACATGTCAATCTCCCCCTCCAGCAGCAATGTTGTAAGATAGAATCCATCATCAAATCCTGCATTAACCTGGAAATCTCCTCTGGTCTTATCATACTCAAGAGCAACTATCATCCCCTGTCCATCCATCTTCATCTCATATTCTGCCTCATAAGAATTTTTGTCCATGCTGCCTTTTCTGGAGAGCACAATTTCCTCTATACCGTCAGAAAGAATAAATTCCGTATTTTCAAGAGGAAAATTTCCTCCATAAATATTCCATTCCAGCTCCAGATAGCTGTTTCCCTCTCCAAATTCTGTATAAACCTGGGCCAGTGCCTTTTTATCTATATAAAAATATATCTCAATTTCTTTTTGAGTATCTATCTCCTGCGCATACTCCTCTAAAAGGCCGGCCGGGTCATAAACAGACAAAAAATCTTCTGTACTTGCAAAGCCTGCCCCCAGGGCTGCCGACTCATTACAATAGTTCCGGAATGCCTCATTTTTTTCATATACTTCTTTTATGCCTAAAAAATAATCCGACAGATGCTTACCAGTAAGAGTCACTACATATCCCTTGCATTTTTTTGTTTTTCCTTCTATGGTAAGAGACTTACTTTCTGCCTTTTCCACTTCCATTGTCTGGAAAATATGCGCAACATTTTCTGCCAGTTCTATAAACCCCCGTTTTAGCTCCTCATCTTGAAAATCCACATTCCTGCTTCCCTCATTCAAAGTCCGGATATAGTCTGCGGTTTCCTCATCAAGAAGTCCATTCCTTATTAAATTCTGCACATCCTCATTCACGGAATCCCTGTCTACATAAAATACATAATCACCAATATAGTATGGCATTGCAAACAACAGTTCTCTTTCATCCACGTACAATTCTGCCTGCAGCAGTGAACTGCCAAAGTATCCCACATCAAACAACGCACCATACACATCCTTATTTATATCAAACTGCATTTCAAGCTGCAAATAACCGTCAAAGTTAAAATCCATATCCACAGCATACTGTCCGTCTGCAAAAATATCAGTATATTCATCCATCTGCCATACCTTTCCAACCGCCTCTGTGCTTTTGGCAAAAGTATTTGTAAATGCCTGTGTAATGATTTTTTTCCTGTCACTGAACATCCCTGTAACAGCTGCCACACTTACCAGAATAACCACAAGAGCAATAAACACTGCTGCCGGAATGATAAATCTGACAGAGCTGTCCATCTTTTTACTTTGTTCTTCCTGTCCGTTTCCCTCTGCCTGGTTTACATATCCATGATTCATTTCATCCATAACCTTACCCTCCAATCCCCCATTAACCCTTTTGATACGCCTTTATTTAAAGGCAAAAACGGCAGCCGTTATCCGGCCGCCGCTTGCTGTTTGATTCAGATAATGCCTAATCACATGTGTAAGGCATTAATGCAATATGACGAGCCCTCTTAATTGCCACAGTAAGAGCTCTCTGATGTTTTGCACAGTTTCCTGTGATTCTTCTGGGAAGAATTTTCCCTCTCTCTGACACATATCTTTTTAATTTATTTACATCTTTGTAATCAATAACATTATCTTTTCCACAAAATACACAGACTTTTTTTCTTCTGCGCATCCCGCCTTTTTTTCTCATGGGAGAATCAGACTTCTCTGCTTTATTATATGCCATAGTAATTGCCTCCTATCTTAATTGCACTGCTTCATTTAGTTAAATGGCAGCTCCTCGTCTATTCCGTCAGGAATATTCATAAAACCATCGCCTGCCCCCTGGGGCTGCATTCCTCTGCTGCCACCGCCGGTATAACCCCCGTCCATACCTGCGCCGGAGCTGTTTTTGCTCTCTGCAAATTCCTGGTCTTCCACCACTACGTCCGTTGTATAGACCTTCACGCCATCCTTATTGGTATAACTGCCTGTCTGGATGCGCCCTGTAATCAGTACCTTGGTGCCTTTCCTGAAATATTTTTCAGCAAATTCTCCTGACCTTCCAAATGCTACGCATCCAATAAAATCTGCGGAATTATCATCATTGTTCCGATTGAATCTACGGTCTACAGCAAGTGTATATCTTGCAATTGCTGTTGCATTTTCCCCCTGTGAATATCTCACTTCCGGGTCCCTTGTCAACCGTCCCATAAGTATTACTTTATTCATACCCGCCTCTACTTTCCAGCATATTGTTGTCCGTATACGCTTTATGCTTTATCTTGTTTCACGCATAAAAATCTGATAACATTGTCCATAATGCGAACACGGTTTTCAATTTCAATTGGCGCTGTGCTTTCAGCATCGAACTGGATGAAGTAGTAAAAAGCCTCTTTCATCTTCTGCACTTCATAAGCCAGTCTCTTCTTGCCCCAGTCGTCAACATTTGTAATCGTACCGCCGAATCTTTCAATAAGAGCCTTGCATCTGTCTACAATGGCTGTTCTTTCCTCATCTTCGATCTTCGCACTAACAACAACGGCTAATTCATATTTGTTCATGCTTAAGTTACCTCCTTTTGGTCTCTGGCCCCGCTTGGGGAGCAAGGATTTCATTCGCTAAAAGCGAATTTCTTTACATATCACGGTGTAATATGTTACCATAAATTTCTCAATTTTTCAAGTGTTTGTCCTCATTTTTACGGGATATTTTCCTAATCTTTTTTTCAATCTGACTTCTGGGACTCATAATCTGATGGCCGCATCCTGCACACTTTAACCGAAAGTCCGCGCCTATACGGAGCGTCTCCCATTCAAAGCTGCCACAGGGGTGGCATTTCTTTAAAGTCAGCCTGTCGCCAACCTGAATATCCATAAATAACCCCTTTCCTCATACAATACAATATAAAATACAATGCCCGCATTCCTTATGCAGCAAATGTTACAGCGCCGCAAATATTTCCCCAATGCTTCCCTGTACCACAAGGTCCGCCGCTTTATCCCTTGCGGTAGGGGTTTTATTGACCAGCGCAAGTTTGCTGCCCCTATAGTAATCAATCAGTCCGGCCGCCGGATAGACTACCAGCGAAGTGCCGCCCACAATTAGAACGTCTGCATTTCTTATATAATTTATGGCATCCTTAAGCGTCCTATCATCAAGTCCTTCTTCATACAAAACCACATCCGGTTTAACCGGTCCGCCGCAATGGTCACATTTGGGCGCTCCCTGTGCATGAAGCATATAAGAAGCGTCAAAAAACTTCCCGCATTCCTCACAATAGTTCCTAAGTACGCTTCCATGAAGCTCAAGCACCCGGCTGCTGCCTGCCGCCTGGTGAAGACCATCAATGTTCTGGGTGATAACCGCCTTTAGCTTTCCTTTCTTCTCCCACTCCGCCAGTTTTAAATGGGCCGCATTAGGCTTTGCATCCAGACACAGCATTTTATCCTGATAAAACCTGAAAAACTCGTCCGGCTTTCTTCTGTAAAATGTATGGCTTAAAATTGTCTCTGGCGGATAATCATACTTTTGGTTATACAGTCCATCCACGCTCCTGAAATCCGGGATGCCGCTTTCTGTGGAAACACCCGCTCCCCCAAAGAAAACAATGTTATCACTGTTACTTACAAATTCACGCAGTTTTTCTATCTGGTCCATCTTAATCCCCTTCCCTTTTCTCTTACTGTCTCTTCTTTTATTCTACTCACAATAAGAAAATTTGTAAAATAATTCTCACATATTTCCTGCAAGAAAATCCTTCATTACGCCAAAAAATTCCCGCATCATGTTATTGTACTGCAAGAATGGTTCTCCTTTTGCTGCAATGCCGCATACGTTGCTATATCCCGCTTTTTGTGCAATTTTAACAGCGCGGAATACATGAAAGTTATTGCTTACCACCCCAACACTGTCTTTTTCTTTATCCAAAAATCCAGCAGAAAAAGTCAGATTCTGAAAAGTGTTTTTTGACTGGTCCTCCCTGATAATCCGTTCTGGCGCAATTCCCTGCCCCACCAGATAATCATACATTCCCTGTGCCTCTGAGATGTGTTCATCTGTTCCCTGTCCCCCTGACACGATCACCTTTGTATTTTCATTTTTTTCCAGATAAACACAGGCTTCATCCAGCCTGTACTGCAATACTTTGGAAGGCCCGTCTCTTTTCACCTGTGCCCCAAGCACCACCAGATAATCCAGCCCGTCAGCGCCTTTTTGTGAAAAGCCGTTTAAAATAAATCCCTCCACAATAGCAAACAACACGCCCCCCAGACAGACCAATATTACAAAAAGCTTCCGAAGCCAGCCTGGTACGTAGTTTTCCCAAATTCCCTTTTTTATAAGAAGGGATAATACAATTGCCCCTGTCCCCAGAAACAGCCATATAAAATAAAAGTTGGTTCCATGTCCCACAAAAAGGGCAATACACAAAAAATATACAATAAACAAAATGCCTGTCAAAAACAAAATTACATACATATTTATAACCATACTCCTTTCCAAAGCCAGAGAATCTGCCAGTATAAAAAAATCCGCCCTCCAAATATTACTTTTATTGTAACATCCGGCAGGGCGAAATAAAATGAAAGCAAATAAAATTTATGAATTTTTAAGGTTTCAGCTGATAATCCTGTAATACGTTTTTGCCGTGGTCAGATAACTGATACCATAAATCAGGATAAACACCAGTGAAATCATTATTGTGCTGACAACCATCAAATGACTGTCAAACAATTGCAGCGCCGCCATCAGATTATCCACCATGAACATTCCTGCAAAAGTATGCAGCAGCGCTCCTGCCAGAGGCATAAAAAATACGAGGAGAATCTGTCTGCGCACTGTACTTCTGATTTCCTTATCACTCATTCCCACTTTCTGCATAATCGCAAAGCTTCCTCTATCCTCATAGCCTTCCGAAATCTGCTTGTAATACATAATCAGCAAAAGGCACATAAAGAAAATCAATCCAAACAAGATTCCGATAAACAATAAACCGCCATACATGGAACGCAAATCTGCCCGCAGCGCCAGTCCATCGCGATGGGATTCCTCCCCCTGCGCCCTGCTCCAGGTTAGCAGCTCGTTTATAATGCGCTCCTTTACCTGCTCCTCACCTTCTAAAACCACACCTAAATCCCGGTAACTGCTTTCCAAAAATCCCTCCACGTCTGTGATACCATTTTGGGCAGCATATGCTCTCGTACACTGCGCCAAAGCTTCCTTATCCCGTACCACCACAGCATAGCCTGTGCCAAAAGTATTTTTTTCAGCCTTAGGGTAAGGAAATATATTTTTTACCTCTTCCTTAATTTCCAGCGTCTTTCCCATAAATTCCAGCGTATCAAAACCAGTGTCTTTTCCTTCTGAATAAAACAGTATCTGTCCATCTTCGAGCGTTTGTTTCTTTCCTTCTATCCGGTTGTAATCTTCAAGCACAAGAAATCTAACATTATAATTATCCATAAAATTAGACTGGGGGGATTCAAACCTGCTGTCATTTAAGCTGCAGGAAAAGCTCCTGATATCATAAACATCCACTCTGGAAACTTCTCCTCCCTGGCCATTTACTACTTCCCATACTTTATCTTCCATCTGCTCCCGCGCAGGTCCTTTGGCGCCAAAGCTTATGAGCACATCATAAGGATAAACAAAATGGGTAAGCTCATCCAGCCCCAGATACAGAACAACTGTACAAATCAACGTAATGACTACCATAGTAGAAAATATGCAGATATTGGAAAGTCCGGCCGCATTTTTTTTCATCCGGTACATCATACCAGACACAGTGACAAAGTTCTCTCTCTGGTAATAAAATTTCCTGTTTTTCTTAAGCAGTTTTAAAATCATAATGCTGCCTGAAGTAAATAAAAAATAGGTCCCCATTATTACCAAAAACACAGCTAAGAAAAAGTCAACAAATATGTTACTGTCTATCTGTGAGCGTATGGAAGTGGCATATCCTGCCGCAAGAAAAATAACTCCCAAAACCGCATAAACACCTGCCATCTTTGGCTCTTTTTCTCCTTTTTTACTTCCATGGAGGAGTTCTACCGGCTTTGATTTTCCCACCTGTATCAGTCCATTTAAAAGATTAATTGTATAAACCACTGCAAAAAATATAAGTGTATCCTTAAATGCCTTCCATGTAAAAACAAATTCGATGTCCATAGGAACAGAAATCAGTTTAAGAAGTAAGAGGAAGAGCAGCTTGGAAAGTACCACTCCCAGCAAAATACCTCCTGCTATCACAATCCCATATGTCATAAGCGACTCACAAATTAACATAATACCGATATGCCTTTTTTCCAATCCAAGAATACTATAAAGGCCTATTTCCTTTGCCCGCCTCTTCACCAGGAAACTGTTGGTATAGAAAAGAAAAGGAATCAATATCAGCCCCAGCAGCCCACGCCCAATACTTAACATCATCCAAGCGTAACCGCTTCTTGGAAGCTTCATCATCAAATCATTGCATAATATAGAAGAAAATACAAACCAGGTAAAGGCGGAAAAGATTCCTGCCATCAGGTATGGATAATATACTGTTCCATTCTGGGACATTCCCTTTGCCGCCATCCGCGGCAACAGCTTCCACTTATTCATATGACACCTCCCCGGTCCATGCCTGTTCATCCCTTTGTTTTTGCATGTTTTCTGTCTGCAGCACGGTAAGCGCATCGGAAATCATCTTGTACATTGTATCATTGTTCTGGCTGCCCTTATAAATCTGATGAAATACACATCCGTCCTTGATAAACAGCACCCGTCCTGCATGACTTGCCGCCTGGATACTGTGCGTTACCATAAGAATCGTCTGTCCTTCTTTATTAATTTCTCCAAACAGCTTTAACAATTTGCCTGAAGCCTTGGAATCCAACGCACCAGTAGGTTCGTCTGCAAGGATTATATCCGGTTCTGTAATCAACGCCCGGCATGCTGCCGCTCTCTGCTTTTGTCCCCCGGAAACCTCATAAGGATATTTGTCCAGCAAATCTATAATTGATAATTTCCCGGCAAGCGGAATCAGCCGCCTTTCCATCTCCTCATACTTTACACCTGCCAGTGCCAGCGGCAGAAAAATGTTGTCCTTTAAGGACATGGTATCTAACAGATTGAAGTCCTGGAACACAAATCCCAGATGCTCCCTGCGGAAAGCACAGATATCCCGCTGCCTCACCTTAGTCAGATTTTTTCCATTTAAAATTACCTGTCCACTGGTAGGCTTATCCAGAGAAGCTAAAATATTTAAAAGCGTGGTCTTGCCCGAACCGGACTCTCCCATAATCGCCACATACTCCCCCTCTTCCACAGAAAAATTTACATCATTTAAGGCCTGAACCTTGATTGCACCAAAACGAGTGGTATAAACCTTTTTTACATTCTTTACATCTAAAAGCGCCATATCTTTTTCTCCTATTTACAGTTCCGTAAACGCCCTGCTTTTGCATCCCGTAATTTATCCGGGCGCTTCCCCGGCGTTT